>DATIBS010000022.1:0-16323 GCA_035457305.1 Gemmatimonadales bacterium | reverse complement strand
GTTGTAGAGCTCCGGGGAGAGGAAGGTGTTCTCCGCGGTGCCCAGCTGGATGCGCAGCAGCAGCGCCTCGAGGCCGCCGATCAGGAAGAAGAGGAACGCCGTGGTGCCGTAGAGGATCCCGATCCGCTTGTGGTCCACGGTCGTGATCCAGCTCCACAGCCCGGTCTTCGGATGGGCGTGGGCCGGCGCGTGGGCGTGGTCGAGCGCGGTGGTGGCCATCTGGTGTCCTCGGCTCCGGCTACTGGTGCAGGCGGAGGTAGGCGACCAGCGCCTGGACCTCGTCGGCCGTCAGCTCGCGCGGGAGCTTCATCAGCGAGCCCTGCTTGATCGCCTGGGGATTCGAGAGCCACCGGGCGAGGTTCTCGTCGGTGTTCTCCAGCATGTTGCCCGCGAGCGAGCCCCGGCTCCCCACGTGGGAGAGGTTCGGGCCGATCATCGCGGTCATCTTCTCGGTGGGCTGGCCCGCCATCGCGTGGCAGCCGATGCAGCCGGTCTGCACGAAGAGCTGCTTGCCCCGCGCGGCGAGCGGCGTGAGGCTGTCGGTGATCTCGGGGGCGGGGCCGGTCTGCCGCGCCACCCAGCCGTCGAACGCCGCGGCGTCCTGGGCGATCACCCGGAAGCCCATCCGGCCGTGCTGCTCGCCGCAGAACTCGGCGCACTGCCCGGTGTAGTTCCCCGCCACGTCCGCACGGAACCAGAGGTAGGTGGTCCGCTTGGGGAAGACGTCGCGCTTCCCGGCGAACTGGGGGATCCAGAAGCTGTGGAGCACGTCCGCGGCGGAGAGCTTCACGTCCACCGTCTTCCCCACCGGCACGTGGAGCTCCCCCGCCGTCACGATGCCGAGCTGCGGGTAGCGGAACTCCCACCACCACTGGTGGCCGATCGCCTCCACCTCGAGCACGTCCCCCTTCGGCGTCTCGGCCAGGTGGAAGATCGCACGGATGGTCGGCACCGCGATCATCGCGAGGATGACCGCCGGGATGGCGGTCCAGACCACCTCGAGCTTCGTGTTGCCGTGGATCTGCGCCGGCTCGGCGTCCTCCGGCCGGCCGCGGAACCGGAAGACCGTGAGGAGCAGCGCACCCTCGACCAGCACGAAGACGATCGCCGCCCACTTGACCGTCGTCATGAAGACGTCGTCCGAGACCCGAGCCGCCTCGCCCAGGGGCGCGAGCGTGGTCTGCGGGTACTGCTCGGCCGCGCACCCCGCGAGGGCCAGCACCAGCGCCCCGAGCGCGAGCGCGGGGAGCCGGCGCAGGATGGCGCGGGCCAGGGCGTTCCTCAGGAGCATTCCGCCGTATCCTGTCGGCTAGGACGTATGCAGGCTGCGTTGTGGCCCGGGAAAAAAGCACCACAACCTAGCCCGTGACTCCGCCCAGGGTCAAGGAACGCGAGCCCGCATCGCCCGCTCCACCGCGGCCGGCTCGCGGGGGATCGCCGCCGAGAGCACCTCCCGCCCGTCGGCCGTCACCAGGACATCGTCCTCGATCCGGATCCCGAGCCCCTCCTCCGGCAGGTAGAGCCCCGGCTCGATGGTGAGCACCATCCCGGACGCGAGCGGGGTCGCGTAGTTCCCCACGTCGTGGACATCCATCCCCAGCCAGTGCGACAGTCCGTGCACGAAGTACCGCCCGCACGACTCGGTGCCGCAGGCATCGCCCGAGTGGGCCCGGAACCACTCGCGCGCCACCCGGTTGAGCTCGGCCACGGTGACGCCCGGGCGCACCGCGGCGATCGCCGCCTCCTGCGCGCCGAGCACCAGCTCGTAGAGCCGGCGCTGGCGCGGGGTGAAGCGCCCCGACACCGGCCAGGTGCGGGTCACATCGGCGCTGTAGTAGCCGTACTCCGCGCCGACATCCACCACCACGAGCTCGCCCGCCGCCATCCGCCGCCGGGACTTGTCGTAGTGGAGCACCGTGGAGTTGGGCCCCGCCCCGATGATGCTCGGGAACCCGAGCCGCTCCGCGCCCCCCCGGCGGAACGCGGCCTCCACCTCCGCCTCCACCTCGTACTCCCACGCTCCCGGCCGGATCGCCCGCGCCCCGGCGGCCTGGCCCGACCCGGTCACCGCGATCGCCCGGCGGAGCCGCGCCAGCTCGTCGGCGTCCTTGACCAGGCGGAGCGCGGCCAGCTGCGGCCGGAGGTCGGCCAGCTCCACGTCGCCCCGGCGGCCCTCCAGCGTCTCCCGCACGAACGACCAGGCCGCCGAGCGCGGGCCCCGCTTCACCCAGAGCGTGGGCCGGCCAAGGAGCAGCCCCGGCAGGAGCGCGTCGAGCGAGTCGGCCGCATGGGTCTCCGCGATGCCGGTGAGGGCGGACGCCTCGGGGCCCGGGCCGAGAACCGGCCCGAGGTAGCGCTGGGCCGCCGCACTCCGGGTGGGCAGGAAGAGCACCGCCCGGTCGTCCCCCGTGCGTCGCGCCACCAGCACCAGCCAGGCCCCCGGTGCCTCGACCCCGGTGAGGTAGAAGAAATCGTTGTCCTCGCGGAAGTCGCTGTCCTGCGGGTAGTCCCCCTCGATGTCCTTCACGTCGGCCGCCCGGAGCACCGCCGCGCCGTCGCCGAGGGCCTCGAAGAGCGCCGCGCGGCGTGCGGCCAGGCGTTCCACCGGCACCGGGCCGGCCGGCGAGCCGGGCTGGGCGGCGGCGGGAAGGGGGGCGAGGACTGCGGCGCAGGTGAGGAGGTATGTCAGGCGCATCGGATCCATGGTCGAATGGGGGAGCAGGGAGCGGGGACCAGGGAGCGGGACAGCGGGAGCAGTTCCCGCTCCCCGCTCACCGCTCCCCGCTCACCACTACATCGAACGCCGGCGTTTCTCCGGCGACCGCAAAGGAGAAATGCCACCATTCCAGCTCGTAGTTCTGGAAGCCTTCGGCTTCCATCGCCTTCACCAGCCGCTGGCGATTGGCGCGGACCTCGCCCCACGCGTTCGCGGTGTGCGCCGCCTCGGTGAAGGCGTCGAACGCCGTGCCCATCGGGAGCTCGCGGCCGGTGGCCCGGTCCACCAGCGTGAGGTCCACGGCGAGTCCGAGGTTGTGCCGGCTCCGGCGCGCGATGTAGCCGTCGTCGAGCAGGTCGGTCCGGCCCACCCGCCCGGTCCACGCGACCATGCCCTGGGTGGCGCGAATCGGGCGGTAGCCATCGAAGACCTTGAGCCCGAGGCCGGCCGGCCGCAGCGCCGCCTGCACCCGCCCGAGCGCCGCGGCCGCCTCGCGACGGAGGAAGGCGCGGTTCGCTTCGTACCCCGGGAGCGGCGCGCCGGTGAAGTTGTCCGGTCCGGCGTAGCGCGCCTCGACCAGGATCGTCGAGTCGGCCGCCCGGACGTCCGTGAGGAGCGACTCGGCCAGCGACGGGGCCGCCGCCGGCCACGGGCCGGGGTCGGGGGCCGGCGCCCGGCTGCACCCGCCCAGAAGGGCGCTGGCCGCCAGCAGGATGACTGGCACGGGTCGTGACGGGCGAGCCATGGGTGGGGAACATACGACCCGGAGCCGAGCTTCCCAAGCGGACGACCGATCACGGTTCCGGCCGCGTAAGGGCGCCTGTATATTGGAGGAAAGCGCCGAACGTTTCATTCTGCTACCCGGGGACCTTGGGGACCCGGGCGGTTCTTTTTTCTGCGTGTGGGGTGGCGATGATCAGTGAAATCCGCGAAAAGCTCGGCAAGGAGATCGAGGCGCTGAGCCACGAGCTCAACGTCATCCTCCCCCGGGCCATCGCCCAGGCGGTGGAGCTGGGCGACTTGCGCGAGAACTCGGAGTACAAGTCCGCGCTCGAGCGGCAGCAGTTCGTCCAGGCACGCCTGGGCCAGCTCCACCAGCGGCTCAACTCCCTCACCCAGCTGGCCAACGCCGAGGCGCCGCTCGATCGCGTCGGGCTGGGGTCGACGGTGAAGGTGCTCGATCTCGAGAGCGGCGACCAGGACACCTACAGCCTGGTCTTCGCCGAGTTGATGGACGTGGACGCGGGGCACATCTCGCTCGCCTCCCCCCTGGGCCAGGCGCTCAAGGACCGGTCCATCGGGGAGGAGGTCGCGCTCCGGCTGCCGCACGGCACCCGGAAGCTCCGCATCCTCGAGCTCGTGACGGTCCATGGCCGCGTGGAGGCCTGAAGGAGGAGCCCGATGACCGACCCGCTGGAGTTCCCGCGGAAGCAGCTCATCGTCGTGGGTGACCGCGTCCTCATCACCCCCGAGGAGGGCGACGACCGGGTGCGCGGCGGGCTCTACCTGCCCGCGACCGCGGTGGACAGCCAGCAGGTGCAGGGCGGGCTCATCGTGGCCACCGGCCCCGGGGATCCCGTCGCCGAGGTGAGCGACTCGGAGGAGCCCTGGAAGGAGACGCGGCGCGAGGGGCGGACCCGGCCACTGCAGGCGAAGGTGGGCGACCATGCGATCTTCTTCCGCAAGGCGGCGGTCGAGATCACCTTCGAGGAGCAGCGCTACCTCGTCGTGCCCCACGCTGCGATCCTCGTCCTGATCCGCGACGACCTCCCCATCTGACGATGGCCCTCCTCGCCCCGAAGGCCTCTCCATTCAGCGACGCGAGCCAGGCGGTCCGCCGGCAGATGTGGCTGATGGCGTGCATCGCCGTCGCGATGCTCGGCGTCGCCGCACTCGGCGCCCGGGGCCAGGTGGATCCCTGGATCGGCATGGCCGCCGGGGGGCTCGCCGCGCTGGCCCTCGTCCTCACCGGCGTGCTGGGCCTGCAGGCCCGGCGCCAGGCGCTGGCCGACCGGGAGCTCGCCGGCAAGCGCGAGATGATCGTCACCCTCACCGCCCTCCTCGGGCGCCAGGACGACGCCACGCTCGAGCGGATCGCCGGCACACGGGGGACCCAGGCGGAGGTGGCGCGCATGCTTCTCGATGGGCGGCAGGGCAAGGAATAGCAGGACCCTTCACCTCGGGCGCATCGCCCGTCCTTCCCGTTCCCCCGGTCACCCAGTCCCCCGTTCCCCGATTTGACGCCCGCTTGACGCGGGCGGAGGATTGTCGGCCATCCCGGAGACCCTCCGAGGAGGGGACCCATGCGCCGACCCGCGCTCTCGAGCTTCCTGCTGGCCCTCGCACTGACCGCCAGTCCGGCCGCGGCCCAGGCGCCGGTCACGGGCGTCGTGGTGGATTCGATCTCCAGGCAGCCGCTCCCCGGGGCCGAGGTGCGGGTACTCGCGGCGGACGGCCGGGTCATGGCCCGGACGACGGCCGGCCCGCGGGGCGCCTTCCGGCTGCCGGTTCCCGTCGGGGCGGCGCGGCTCCAGGGCGTCTTCCCGGGCTATCGCCCGGCGGTGGCGCCGGCCACCACGTCGGCGCGTCTCGCCCTGGTGCGGGTCCATCGGCTCGCCGACCAGGTAGTGACGCCCGAGCGCGGCGCCGGCTCGGCGCTCGACGCCCCCACTGCGCTTTCCGTGCTCGGGGCGGAGGCGCTCGGCCGGGAGCTGCCGGTCGGCGGACCGGCGCGGCAGCTGGAGGCAGTCCCCGGCCTCGCGATCGCGGAGAAGGGGCTGATGCAGGCGAGCTTCTCCACCCGCGGGCCGGGGAGCATCAACTCCGCCTCGCTGCTGATGCTCACCGACTTCCGGCTGGCCTCGGTTCCGGCGCTCCGGCTCAACATCCCCTACCTCCTCCCGCCGTCCGACGAGGACATCGCGCGGGTGGAAGTGGTGCGTGGCCCGGGGTCGGCGCTCTACGGCCCGGACGCCGATCGTGGCGTGGTGCACTTCATCACCCGGTCGCCGCTCGACGCGCCGGGGGGCACCGCCTCGTTCACGACCGGCTCCCGGTCGGTGGCGCAGGGTGCCGTGCGCTACGCCGCGCGGCTGGGCGCGAATGCAGGCGTGAAGGTCTCGGGCGCGTACCTCACCGGCGAGGACTGGCCCATCACCGACCCGGCGGACTCCGCCCCGCACACCGAGCTCACCCAGCGGTTCAGCGCCGATCTCCGCGCCGACTGGGCACCGGAGGCGGGCACGACGGTCGTGCTGGCCGGGGGCGTTGCGGAGGCGGTCCGGGCGGTGGACCTCACCGAGGCCGGCGGGGTGCAGCTCAGGAACTGGCGCACCGGGTATGCGCAGGCGCGGGTGGAGCGCGGCCGACTCTTCGCCAACGCGTTCCTCAACGCCAACGACGCCGGCGACTCCTACTTCCTGCGCACCGGACTCCCGGTCGTCGAGGAGTCGCGCACCTGGGCGGCGCAGCTGCAGCACGGCGCCGACGCCGGGCCGGTGGCGCTCCGCTACGGCGTGGACGTGCAGCGGGTGATCCCGCGTACCGGCGGCACCATCCACGGACGGAACGAGGACGACGACGACATCTGGCAGGCCGGCGGCTGGGTGCAGGGCGTCCTCCCGGCGTCGCCGGCGCTCGAGCTCGTGGCGGCGCTCCGCGGCGACCGCCACGACCGGCTCGACGACTTCGAGGTGGCGCCCCGGGTCGGGCTCGTGTGGCGCCCGGCGCCGGCGCACGCCTTCCGGCTCACCTTCAACCGGGCCTCGAGCACGCCGGTGGCGAACGACCTGTTCGTGGACTTCGTGGTGGGCGAGCTCCCGCCGGAGCTCGGATACGACCCGATCCGCGCCGCCGGCACCGCCCACGCCTGGAGCTTCCGGCGGGACTGCGGGGGGACCGGGGGGTTCTGCATGCGGTCACCCTTCACGCCGCCGGAACTGGGCGGGCCGGGACAGTACGTGCCCGCGGAAGGGACACAGTACTGGCCCGTCGTGCAGGCGCTCGCGGACGGCGCGCTCGACGGCGTGCCGGCACCGACGCCGGACCAGGTCCCGACCATCCTCGCTGCGCTCGATCCCTCGTCGGGCGTGTTCGTCCCGGTGGACCCGGCGCGGGTGACCGACGTGCCGCGCGGCCGCCGGTCCATCACGACGTCGTTCGAGGGCGGCTGGCGCGGGCAGCTCGGGTCCCGGTTCACCGCGGCAGTGGACGTCTACCGGTCGCGGATCTCCAACGTCGGGAGCGCGCTCTCGGTGCAGACGCCGAACGCCTTCCTCGACCCGGCGGCGCTGGCCACCTACCTGCAGGGCGTCGGGTACCCCGCGGACGCGGCGCAGGCGATCGCCGCCGAGGTCGGACAGCTGCCGCTCGGCACCGTCTCACCGGTCGAGGCGCTCGACCCCACGGCCATCCTCGTCATTCCGCGCCAGGGGGGCGAGGCGGAGTTCTGGGGAACGGACTTCGACCTCGCCTGGGAACTCGGCGGCGGCTTCACCGCGGCGGGCCGCTTCTCCTGGGTGAGCGAGGACCTGTTCGAAGGGGCGGCGGGCATCGCGGACGTGGCGCTCAACGCCCCCCGGACCAGCGGGGCGCTTGGTGTCCGCTGGCGCGCGGACCGCGTCTGGGCGTCGGTCACCGGCCGCGCCGAGGCGGGGTTCCCGGCCCGCTCCGGCGAGTACGCCGGGCCGGTCGAGGGCTTCGGGGTGGTGGACGCGGGCGTGGGTGTGGCGCTCCCGTGGGCGGCGGGGGCGAGCCTCACGCTGAGCGGCACCGACCTCTTCGACCGCGGTCACCAGGCGATGCCCGGCGCGCCGGTGATCGGGCGCCTGCTGCTGGTGCGGGTGCGCTCGGGGTTCTAGGCCGGCCCCGCGACCGGCCGGCCAGCCCGTATATTGCACGCGGAAACCGCTCCACCAAGGAGTGCCGAGTGCCCCTTCCCGCCCCCGAGGCCGCGGCCTCGCCCGACTACTGGCCCCTGCTGTACGTCCTGGTCCTGGCCACGTTCATCGGCTTGGGCGTGGTCCGGCGGGTCTCCCGCCTCCTCCATACTCCGTTGATGTCCCTCACCAACGCCATCTCCGCCATCGCGGTGGTGGGTTCGATCGTGGTGACGGGCGCGGAGTACCCTCGCGGCATCCGCCTTCTCGGGGCCGTGGCGCTCTTCGCCTCGATGACCAACATCGTCAGCGGGTTCCTCATCACCGACCGGATGCTCAAGCTGTTCAAGCGCCAGTGATGCGCGACGCCGGCCAGCTGGCCTACCTCGTCGCCACGGCGCTGTTCATCCTCTCGCTCCACTGGATGAACGACCCGAAGACCGCCCGTCGGGCGGTCTTCGCCGGTCTGGCCGCCATGAGTCTGGCGGTGCTCGCCACCTGGTTCCAGCCCGGCATCGTCCACCATCTCTGGATCATCGCGGCCATCGGCCTGGGCTTCGTCGTCGGCGTGCCGCTCTCCCGGGTGCCGCTCACTGCCGTGCCGCAGCGGACCGCACTCTCCCACGCCTTCGGTGGGCTCGCCGCGGGCCTGGTGGGCGTCGCCAAGTACTTCCTCTGGCTCGGGGAGGGGGCCGCCCAGCTCACTCCCTTCCGCACCGGCGCCATCGTGGCCGAGGTGCTGCTCGGGTTCCTCACCCTGACCGGGAGCCTGATGGCCGCCGGCAAGCTGCAGGAGGTGCGGTGGATCCCCCAGCGGCCGGTCACCTACCCCGGCCAGAACTTCATCAACGTCGGCCTCCTGACGACCGCGGTGGGCCTGGGCGTCCTGCTGGTGGCGCGGCCGGCCGAGCCCTGGTCGCCCATCGTCTTCGGCGCCGTGGTGGGAATGGCGCTCCTCTTCGGCGTGCTCCTGATCATCCCGATCGGGGGCGCCGACATGCCCACCGTCATCTCCATCCTCAACTCCTACGCCGGCCTCTCGGCGGTGGCGATGGGCTTCGTGCTGGACAACAAGCTGCTGGTCACCGCCGGCGCCCTCGACGGCTCGAGCGGCCTCATCCTCTCCATCATCATGTGCCGGGCGATGAACCGCTCGTTCACCAACGTGCTCTTCGGCGCCTTCGGCAGCGTGCAGCCGGCCCGGGCATCCGCGGAACAGGGCTCCTACAAGCAGGAGACCCCCGAGGGCGCGGCCCAGCTCCTCGAGCAGGCACGGCTGGTGGTCGTGGTGCCGGGCTACGGCATGGCCGTGGCCCAGGCCCAGCACAAGGTGCGCGAGCTGTACGACGCGCTCACCCGCCGCGGCGTGACCGTCAAGTTCGCCATCCATCCCGTGGCCGGCCGGATGCCGGGGCACATGAACGTGCTGCTGGCCGAGGCCGACATTCCCTACACCGCCCTGGTGGAGATGGACGAGATCAATTCCGAGATGCCGCAGTGCGACGTGGCCCTGGTGATCGGCGCCAACGACGTGGTGAACCCCGCGGCCCGGAACGACCCCTCCGCCCCGATCTACGGCATGCCCATCATCGATGCCGACCGCGCCCACCTGACCCTCGCCATCAAGCGGGGCCGGAGCCCGGGCTTCGCCGGCATCGACAACCAGCTCTACTTCCAGGACAACACCTTCATGCTCTTCGGGGACGCCAAGACCGTCGTCGGCGACCTGGTGCGCCAGCTCGCCGGCGGCGACGGCGGCCACTGACCCCGCTCGGGCTCCCGCCGTCCCGCCCGCTGGGCTGCCGCGCCGTTCCGACTCGGACGTGATGTTCCGCCGCCTCGCCGGCCCCCGGCGGCAGTGAGTTGACCGGCCGGAGTTTCGGTATATGTTCGGTATCGGACCGAACACATGCCGAAAGCAGGCCGCCCATGCCCACCTCCCCGCTCCACCCGACCCGCTTCCAGCCGCCCGGCCCGGACACCCCCGGTCACCGGCCGTCCAACCCGTTGGCGGACAACCACATCCGCGTCTGCCCCGAGTGCGCCGGGCCGATCAGCCGCACCTCCGGATGCCTGCAATGCGTGCAGTGCGGGTGGGGGAGGTGCGGATGACATGGTGCCGGGTGCCCGGCGCCGGGCACCCGGCGCCATGGTAGCCCAGCTCTCTCTCCCCATCCTCGAGGGGTGGGCGGAGCTGGGCGCCCGCGGGAGCCGCGCCGAGTCCGCGGTCGAGTTCGTCGCCCTCCCGGTGCGCTCGGTGCTCAACACGCCGGCCAGCACGGGGATGGGATTCTGGTCGGTGAATCCCTACGTCGGCTGCGAGTTCGGCTGCGGCTACTGCTACGCCCGCGACACCCACCGCTGGACCGTCGAGCGCGCGTCGGCCGCGGGCGTGATCGCCCCCGGCCACGATCCCGACGGCGACTTCGAGCGGCGCATCCTGGTGAAGCTCGACGCGCCCGGCGCGCTGGCCCGGGCTCTCCGCACCGCGCGGCTCGACGGGCGGCCCATCGTGATCGGCACCGCCACCGACCCGTATCAGCCCGCCGAGCTCCGCTTCGGGGTGACGCGCCGGCTCCTCGAGGCGCTGCTCCCCTGCCCGCCCCTCGAGTTCGGGTTGATCACCAAGTCGCCACTCATCCTCCGCGACCTCGAGCTGCTGGGGCGCCTCGCCCGGCGTCACGCGCTCAAGGTGAACGTCTCGCTCGCGAGCACCGACGCGCGCCTCCTCCACCGGCTCGAGCGGCGCTCGCCCGGACCGGGGCCGCGGCTCCGCGCGCTGGCCGCCCTCCGCGCGGCAGGCGTGAGCGCCGGCCTGATGGTGGCCCCGGTGATCCCCGGCATCACCGACTCGCTGGCCCAGCTCGACGCCATCGTGGCCGCCGCACATGCCGCCGGCGCGGAGTGGGTTCACGCCTTCCCGCTGCGCCTCGGGCCTGCCAGCCGGCGCACGTTCCTGCCTCTCCTCGCGCGGGAGTTCCCCGGGCTCGTCGCCCGCTACGAGCGCGCCTACGCCCGGAGCCGGAACGCTCCCCGCCAGTACGCCCGGGCGCTCTCGGCGCGGATGCGCCTGCTCCGCGCCCGCCACGGCTTCGAGGGCGGGCAGCGAACAGCGAACGGCGAATAGCGAACAGCGATCCCGATGCGCTCCGTCCTCTTCATCGACCCGCCCGCCTTCTGCACCACGGTGGAGGCGCTCGTCGCCCCCGCGCTCCGCGGGCGGCCGGTGGCGGTCGCCCCGCCGGGGGCCGACCGGGCCGTGGTGCTGGCGCTCTCGCCGGAGGCTCGCGCGGCGGGCATCACCCGGGGGATGGCGGTGCGGCAGGCCCGGCGGATCTGTCCCGACCTGGTGCTGCTCCCGCCCAACCCGCGGCTCTATGCCCGCGCCTCGCGCGCGCTCTACGAGCTGCTCCGCCCCTGGGCGCCGGTGCTCGAGCCGCGGGGCTGGGGCCACGCCTACCTCGACCTCACCGGCACCGCCCGGCTCTTCGGGCCGCCGGTGGACGTGGCGGCGCGCCTCGCGCGCGAGGCGCGGGAGCGGCTCCGGCTGCCGCTCACCGTCGGTGTCGCGACCAACAAGCTGGTGAGCGCCGCCGCAGCGGAGGTGGTGAAGACCGCGGGAAGTTCCCCGCTCCTCGTGCCCGGCGGCGGCGAGGCGGGGTTCCTCGCGCCGCACCCGGTGACGCTCCTGCCCGACGTCCCCGAGCGGGTGCGCACGCGGCTCGACGACTACCAGCTCGAGCGGATCGGCGAGGTCGCCGTCATCCCCGAGGCGGCGCTCTGCGCCGTGCTCGGCGCCGTGGGGCGCCCGCTTCGCGCGCACGCGCGGGGGATCGATCCGCGGCCCGTGCTGCCGCCCGAGCGGCGGGCGGAGCTCCGTGCGGCCCACGTCCTCGCCACCGACACCAACGACCCCGGCGTGCTCGATCAGCTCCTCCGCCGGCTGGCCGAGCGGGTGGGCACGACCCTCCGGCGCCGTGGGCTCGAGGCGGGGCGATTCGCGGTGACGCTCGCCTATGCCGACTTCGCCACGGCCCGCGCCGCGGTGCCGCTCCGCACGGCGCCGCTCGACGCCGAGCTCTGGCGGGCGGCGCGGCAGGCGCTCGCGAAGGCGCACACGCGCCGGACGGCCGTTCGGGAACTGGCCGTCGTCGCGGAGGGCGTGGTCGAGGGAAGCGGGCAGCTCGAGCTCTTCGAGGGTCCCCCGTGCCCGGTGCCCGATGCCCGGTGCGAGGCATGGGGAGCATGTCCACCCGACCCGGCCCTGCAGACCTCACTGGACCAGATCCGTGCCCGCTGGGGCGCGCGATCGGTACGCTGGGGGGCGGTGGCCTAGGCGGGCGCCGCGCCGTCGAGCGCCTCGCGCACGACCCGCGCGAGCTCCTCCACCGACCACGGCTTCTCGAGGAAGCGGACGCCCGGATCCGCCGGCAGGAAGCGGGGCGCGGTGTATCCGGTGGCGAAGAGCACCGGCATGCGCGCCCCGCGGGAACGAAGGGCGTCGAGGAGGTCGGGGCCGCTGAGCCGCGGCATCGCGACGTCGGTGATCACCAGCGCCACCTCCGCCTGGTGGGCGGCAAGGAGCTCCAGCGCCTCGGAGCCGTCCGAGGCGGCGAGCACCCGGTATCCCAGCCCTTCCAGGATCCGGACCGCCGCTCGCCGGAGCGGAGCCTCGTCCTCGGCGAGCAGGATGGTCTCGCCCCGGCCGGGAGAGGCGGGCGGCGCGCCGGAGGCCGGCGGCTCGGCCGGCCAGTCGCGCGTGGCAGGGAACCAGAGCCGGACCTCGGTCCCCCGCCCCGGCTCGCTCTCCAGCTCGACGGTGCCGCCATGCTGCTGCATCAGGCCGTAGACCATCGCCATGCCCAGGCCGGTGCCCCGGCCGGTGGGCTTGGTGGTGAAGAACGGCTCGAAGACCCGCGCTGCAACGGCACCATCCATCCCGGTGCCCTCGTCCCGGACCGTGAGGATCACGCAGCCCGCTTCGTCCGTCGGGGGCCCGGAGTCCGGGGCCTCCGCGGCGAACGCGATCGTCACCTCGCCGCCCTCGGGCATCGCGTCCCGGGCGTTGGTGACGAGGTTGAGCAGGATCTGCTCGATCGCCCCCCGGTCGGCCCGCACCGGCGGGAGGTCCGCTGCGGGCCCGAGACGGACGACCACGTTCTCGGGCAGGAGCCGCCGCAGGGTGCCGAGGAACTCCTCCGCCACGCGCTCGAGGTGGAGCGGCACGAGGTCGAGCCGCTCCCGCCTCCCGAAGGCGAGGAGCTTCCGCACCAGCTCGCTCCCGCGCCGTGCGGCGGCCTGGATGTCGTGCAGGTAGTCCTCGCCCGGCCCGCGGAGGTCGCGGAGCAGGGCGGTGTTGGCCAGGATGATCGTGAGCAGGTTGTTGAAGTCGTGGGCGATGCCGCCGGTGAGCTGCCCGATGGCCTCCATCTTCTGGGCCTGGCGGAGCTGTTCGTCCAGGGCCCGCTCCCGGGTCACGTCCCGGATGGAGGCGACCCATCCCGTCACCCGGCCCTCGCCGTCCCGCAGCACCCGCGCCCGGGCCTCGACCCGGATCGGGGTCCCGTCGCGGTGGTGATGGATCACCTCGCCCTCGAAGGCCCCCGCGGCGCGGATCGCGCCGGGCGTCGCGCCCCCGTCACCCATGACGGCCTGGATGCGCAGCAGCTCGGGGCCGACCTGCCCCACCGCCTCCGCCGCGCTCCAGCCGTAGAGCCGCTCGGCTGCCGGGTTCCAGAGGGTGATCCGGAATGCCGGATCCACGGCGATGATCGGGTCCTGCACGTTCTCGATCAGCGCCGCCTGGGCCGCGAGCCGCGCATCCGCCGCCACGCGGTCGGTCACGTCCTCCACCATGACGAGCAACCGCGCGCGGGCGCCCGACCGCGCGCCGACCGGCGCCGTCGCGATCGCAAGCTCGATCGGCCGCCCGTCCCGGCGCACGCC
Source organism: Gemmatimonadales bacterium (assembly GCA_035457305.1). Taxonomy (GTDB): domain Bacteria; phylum Gemmatimonadota; class Gemmatimonadetes; order Gemmatimonadales; family GWC2-71-9; genus JAICEH01. Next base: position 2,784 of record DATIBS010000022.1, on the reverse strand, counting down.
GCTCCGGCGGAGCCCCGTGACCACCTCCCGTGCCCGCACCCGCTGCCGCGTGATCCCCGTTTCCGCCTCCCCCGCCGTGGGCCGGAGGATCGCGGGGACGGTGCCCTCGACTTCCCCGCGGCTCCAGCCGAACAGCCGTTCCGCCGCGGGATTCCAGACGTCCCGCACCCGGGAGTCCTCGTCCACGAGGAAGATCGCGAGTGGCGATGCGTCCACCAGCGCCTCGAGCGTCTTCGCCGCGGCCCTGACTTCCGCGCGTTCCGTGCGGAGCGCGCGCGCCAGCCGGACGACCCGGAGCAGCAGGAGCCCGGCGACCACCGCCACGGCGATCCAGAGGAAGAGCAGCTCCGCGAACTGCAGCAGCGGGACATGGACCAGGACGATCGAGGCGAGCAGGGCCGGTGTCACCATGCGAGCACCGCCTTCCCGAAGACCTCGTTCCGCTCGAGGGCCCCGTGGGCGGACCGAACCGCCTCCATCGGCCACACCCCGCCCACGACCGGGCGGCAGGGCGGCTCGGCGGCTCGGTGGCTCGGCGATCCGGTCGGGGCATCCGCGCCTCCGCGCGACGGTGCGGCAAACCAGGGCAGCAGCCGCGCCTCCGCCTCGCGGGCAAGGGCCACGCGCTCGGCCGCCGGCCGCGTGCGCATCACCGAGCCGATGATCTCGAGGCGCCGGCGAAGCAGCGGTTCGAGGGAGGCGCTGGCCGCCGCGCCCTGCATCAGGCCGAGGATCACGAGCCGGCCGCGGGGCTCGAGCACCGCGAGGTTGTCGGCGAGCGCCGGTCCGCCGAGCACGTCGAGCACGACGTGCACCGGCGCGGCGAGCGCCTCGCGAAACGGCGCGCGGGAGGTGTCGATCGCCTCGGAGATCCCGAGTTCGCGGGCCCGCTCGAGCTTCCAGGCACTCCGCGCCGTGCCCACCGGAACGGCGCCGAGCGCGCGCGCCACCTGCACTGCCGCCGTGCCCACGCCGCTCCCCACCGCGTGGATGAGGACCCGCTCGCCCACCGCGAGCCGGCCGCGGATGGCCAGCGCGTCGTATGCCGTGAGGAATGCCTCGGGGATGGCGGCGGCGGCCGGCCAGTCCAGTCCCTCCGGTGCCGGCAGCGCCTCCTCCGCCGGGGTCACGAGGAACTCCGCCTGCGCACCGCCACCCACCAGCCCCATCACCCGGTCGCCTTCCCGCCAGCGCGGGACATCCGCACCGACGGCATCGACCGTACCGGCGTACTCGAGACCGGGCACGTCGGCCGGCCAGCCGGGCGGGGCGGGATAGCTCCCGCGGCGCTGGAGGAGGTCGGCGCGATTGAGGCCGGCGGCGTGCACCCGCACCCGGATCTCTCCCGAGCGGGGCGCAGGCAGGGGCCGGTCCTGGAGCTCGAGGACCTCGGGTCCGCCCGGGGCGGTGATGACGACGGCGCGCACGCGGTGAAGGTCGCGTGGACCGGGCCGGATTGCGAGATCGGATGGCCTTCGGTATCCATTCGCTCCTTCGCGAGGCCCCGATGACCACCTACTGCGACGTCGCCCCCGGCCACCCGTACCACGGCCCCTACCACGACACCGAGTACGGCTTCCCGCTCCGCGGCGACGCCGAGCTCTTCGAGCGCCTGGTGCTCGAGATCAACCAGGCCGGGCTCTCCTGGCTCACGATCCTGAAGAAGCGGGAGGCGTTCCGGAAGGCGTATCGCGGTTTCGATCCCGAGGTGGTGGCGCGCTTCGGCGCTCGGGACCGGGCGCGGCTGCTGGCCGACGCCAGCATCATCCGGAACCGGCTCAAGGTGGAGGCTGCCATCGCCAACGCGCGCACTCTGCTCGAGCTTCGCGAGTCGCACGGGAGCTTCGCCGCCTGGCTCGATGCCCATCACCCCGTCCCCAAGCTCGAGTGGGTCAAGCTCTTCAAGCGGACCTTCCGGTTCACCGGGGGCGAGATCGTGGGCGAGTTCCTGCTCAGCACCGGCTACCTGCCGGGGGCGCATACCGAGCGCTGCCCGGTGTACCGGAGGGTCCGGACAGCGAGGCCCCCGTGGCTCCGCGCCTGAGTGCCGGGCGGTGACCCCCGCTCCTTGACGAAGAGTCGGCTTTCGGGTTTTATTCGGTATAACCCGAAGGCCCCCGATGTTTCCCCACCTGCACCTCCACACCTGGTTCTCCTTCGGCTTCGGGGCCTCGAGTCCCGAGGCGCTGGCCGAGGCGGCGGCCGAGCGCGGCATCCCGACGCTCGCCGCCACCGACACGAACACCGTGGCGGGGGTGGTGGAGTTACAGGCGGCCTGCGAGGCGGCGGGCGTCCGCCCGATCCTCGGCGCCCACCTCTCGCACGGAGGCGAGGAGGCGGTGGTGCTGGCGGAGGACGAGCGCGGCTGGGGAGCGGCGTGCCGCGCGGTCACCGGGGTCGCGTGGGCGGAGCGGGCCGGGCCCTTCGCGCTGGCGGCGCAGCTCGCCACCGACCGCCAGGGGCTCTGCGTGCTGGTGCGGAGTCCCGAGCTGCTCGAGCGGCTGGTGCGGCTCTCCGGCCCGGAGGGCCTGTGGGCCGAGCTGGTGCCGGGCCGGGAGCGCCACGCCACGCTCGCCGCCGCGCGCCGGCTCGGCGTGCCGGCGGTGGTCACCAACGCCACGGTGATGGCACACCCCGAGGACTGGTCCCGGCACCGGCTGCTGGTGGCGATCGGGGAGAACGGGACACTGGAGGTCGAAGGTCGAAGGTCGAAGGTCGAAGGAAACCCGCTCACCGCTCACCGCTCACCGCTCACCGGCCGGACCGGAGCCAGGAATCCCACTG
>DATIBS010000021.1:0-7166 GCA_035457305.1 Gemmatimonadales bacterium | reverse complement strand
CGACGCGCTGGTGATCGACTCGGCCCACGGCCACAGCAAGGGGGTGCTCGACACCCTCGAGCTCCTGCGCCAGGCCTTCCCCGAGGTGCAGCTGGTGGCCGGCAACGTCGCCACCGAGTCGGGCGCGGCCGAGCTGGTCCGGCGGGGCGCCGACGCGATCAAGGTCGGCATCGGGCCGGGGAGCATCTGCACCACCCGTGTCGTGGCCGGGGTCGGGGTGCCGCAGGTCTCGGCGATCCTCGAGGCGGTGCGGGGGGCGGGCGGGGTGCCGGTGATCGCCGACGGCGGGATCAAGTACTCGGGCGACATCGTCAAGGCGCTGGCCGCCGGGGCCACCTCGGTGATGATGGGCTCGATGCTGGCGGGCACCGAGGAGAGCCCCGGTGAATCCATCCTCGCCGAGGGCCGCCGGTTCAAGATGATTCGCGGGATGGGCAGCCTTTCCGCGATGCAGGACGGCTCGGCCGACCGCTACTTCCAGGAAGGCGAGATGGCCCCCGCCAAGTTCGTCCCCGAGGGGATCGAGGGGCGGGTGCCCTACAAGGGGCCAGTGGCCGACGTCCTCTACCAGATGGTGGGCGGCCTCCGGAGCGGGATGGGCTACTGCGGCGTCGCGAGCATCGACGCCCTGCGGCAGGACACCGAGTTCGTGCAGATCACGCCGGCGGGGCTGCGCGAGTCGCACCCGCACGACGTCACCATCACCCGCGAGGCGCCGAACTACAGCGTGCGGTAGGCACCGCGCGGCGGCCCCGCCCCACCCCGGGAGACCCGTGAGCCTCTTTCGTCGGAAGTCCATCGCCGCGCTGCAGGCCGAGGCGGCCGGCGAGCACGGCCTGCGCCGTGTGCTCGGACCGGTCAACCTCGTCATGCTGGGCATCGGTGCCATCATCGGCACCGGCATCTTCGTCCTCACCGGCACGGTGGCGGCCAACAACGCCGGCCCCGCGGTGGTCCTCTCCTTCGGGCTCGCCGGCCTCGCCTCGATCTTCGCCGCGCTCTGCTACTCCGAGTTCGCCTCGGTGGTGCCGGTGGCGGGGAGTGCGTACACCTACGGCTACGCCACCCTGGGCGAGCTCTTCGCCTGGGTCATCGGGTGGGACCTGGTGCTGGAGTACGCGCTGGCGGCCACCACGGTGGCGATCGGCTGGTCGGGCTACATGGTGTCGCTGCTGAACGGCTTCGGCATCCACATGCCGGCGGAGCTCTCCGCGGCGCGCGGCACGCTGGTGACGCTGGCCGACGGGAGCCAGGTCACCGCCCTGTTCAACCTGCCGGCGGTGATCATCGTGGCCCTGGTGACCCTGCTGCTGGTGCGCGGCATCAAGGAGTCGGCCACGGTGAACAACGTGATCGTGTTCATCAAGGTCGCGGTGGTGCTGCTCATCATCGCGCTGGCCTGGAAGGCCATCCAGCCGGCCAACTGGCAGCCGTTCATCCCGGCCAACGAGGGGACCCGCGAGGCCTTCGGCGTGAGCGGCATCATCGCCGGGGCGGCGGTGGTCTTCTTCGCCTACATCGGCTTCGACGCGGTGAGCACCGCGGCGCAGGAGGCGAAGAACCCGCAGCGCGACATGCCGATCGGGATCATCGGCTCGCTCCTCATCTGCACCGTGCTGTACATGGTCGTCTCGGCGGTCGCCACCGGCGTGGTGCCCTACCGCGAGCTCAACGTGCCCGACCCGATGGCGGTGGTGGCCGACCGGGCGGGGCTCGGCTGGATCTCCACCCTGATCAAGGTCGGGGCCATCGCCGGGCTCACGTCGGTGATCCTGGTGCAGATGCTGGGGCAGACGCGGGTGTTCTACTCGATGTCCCGCGACGGCCTCCTGCCCCGGTGGGTGAACACCATCCACCCGAAGTTCCGCACGCCGTGGATCACCACCCTGGTGCTGGGCGTGGCGGTGTCCATCCCGGCCGGCTTCCTCACGGTCACCGAGGCGAGCCACCTGGTGTCCATCGGGACGCTCCTCGCCTTCGCCATTGTCTCCGCCGGCGTGATGGTGCTCCGGGTGCGGGAGCCGGGGCTGCACCGGCCGTTCCGGACCCCGTTCATCTGGGTGGTGGCCCCGCTCGGGATGTTCTCCTCGGCGTACCTGATGTACTTCCTGCCGAGGACGGCCTGGGAACGGCTCGGGATCTGGCTCGCCATCGGGCTCCTCATCTACTTCCTCTACGGCCGCCGGCACAGCAACCTGGCCCGGGGTGGGGAGGGCGCCGGCGCGGCCTGACCGATGCCGCGCGGTGCGGGGGCGCCTCGGCTGACTGGGCCGGGGCGCCCCCTTATCTTTGCCGCCATGCCGTTCACGCTCTCCCCGGAGAAGACCGCCGCCGCCCGCGAGTTCGCCGCCGGGCTGCCCGCGGGCGCGCGCCTCTGCCTCACCACCCACGTGAACCCCGACGGCGACGGGCTCGGCAGCGAGGCCGGGCTCGCCCACCTGCTCCGCGGGGCGGGGTTCACGGTGACCGTGGCGAACCCGAACCACACCCCGCCGCGATTCCGGTTCCTCTTCGAGCAGCTCGAGGGGGTGGACCGGAGCGCCGAGGCGGTGAAGGAGATCCGCCGGGCCGACGCCGTGATCGTGCTCGACATCTCCGACCTCGGGCGGCTCGGGATGCTGGGCGACGCGGTGCGGGAGCGCGGCGTGCCGGTGCTCTGCGTGGACCACCACGTGAGTGGCGGCGACCTCCCGCCGGGGGTGCGCTACGTGGATCCCGGGGCCGCGGCCACCGGCGAGCTGGTCTGGGAGCTGGCGCAGGCCAACGGCTGGCCGCTCACGCGCGACGCGGCGCGCGCGCTCTACGTGGCGATCCTCACCGACACCGGCGGCTTCCGCTTCAGCAACACCCACCCGCGCACGCTCCGGATCGCGGCGGAGCTGCTCGAGACCGGGATCGATCCCGAGCGGATCTACCTCGACGTCTACGCCAACGCGCCCGAGGGCCGGGTGCGGCTCCTGGCGGAGGCGCTGGACACGCTGGTGGTCGAGCCGGAGGCGGGGCTCGCCTGGCTCACCGTGCCGCCCGGCGCGCTGGACCGCCACGGCGTCTCGGCCGACGACCTCGACGGCGTCATCGAGCACGCGCGGAGCATCGCCGGCGTGCGGCTCGCCCTCCTCTTCCGGGAGATCGCCGGGGGCCGGATCAAGGTGAGCCTGCGCTCGGTGGGGGAGGTGGACGTGGCCACCTTCGCCCGCCAGTTCGGCGGCGGCGGGCACACCAAGGCGGCGGGGGTCGCGTTCGAGGGGGCGCTGGCCGAGGTGCAGGACACGCTCCTGGCCCAGGCGCGGGCGTGGTTGCGGGAGGGGAACGGCGCCGGTTGACCCCGGCCCCCGACCCAACCATAATCCGAGCATATTCCTAGGAATTCAGATGTCCGGCCCCACCGACGAGATCCTGGCCCGCATCGAGCATACGCTCGATACGATCCGCCCCTACATCAGCTCCCACCGCGGGCACGTCGAGGTGGTGGACTTCGACGCCGCCGACGGCACGCTGCTGCTCCGGATGGGCGGCACCTGCCACGGGTGCGCCGCCAGCACGCTCACGCTCAAGCACGGCATCGAGACCCGGCTCCGGCAGGCAGTGCCGGAGGTCCGGGCAGTCGAGGCGATCTGAGATGACCGACACGCTGCATTCCCGCGTGCTGGCCGCGCTCCGCGGCGTGACGCATCCCGCCCGGGGCGACGTGCTCACCGCCGGGCTGGTCCGCGACCTGGCGGTGACCGACGCCGGCGAGGTCTCCTTCACCTTCCTCCTCGGCCGGGAGGACCCGGCCACGCTGGTGCGCCAGGTGCGGAAGGCGGTGGAGGCGGTCCCGGGCGTCGAGCCGCCGGCCCGGATCCAGGTGACCGATCCCGCCGGCCCGGCGCCCGCCACGCACGGACCGCCGTCCGCGGCGCCTGCCCCCGCGCCGGCGCCGGGTCCGGCGGCGGCGATGGAGCTGCCGCACCTCGGGCGGATCATCGCGGTGTCGTCGGGGAAGGGCGGGGTGGGGAAGTCCACCGTGGCGGTGAACCTGGCGGTGGCGCTCGCGGAGGCGGGCCACCGGGTGGGGATGATGGACGCCGACGTGTACGGCCCCAACGTGCCCCGGATGATGGGCGTCTTCGAGCGGCCGATGCGCGAGGGCAACCAGATCGTGCCGCTCGAGGCGTACGGGGTGAAGCTGATGTCGCTCGGGTTCCTGCTCGAGCGGGACGCGCCGGTCATCTGGCGCGGGCCGATCATCATGAAGGTGATCCACCAGTTCCTGCACGACGTCGCGTGGGGCGAGCTCGACTACCTGATCGTGGACATGCCTCCCGGCACGGGCGACGCGCAGCTCTCGCTGGCGCAGGCCACGAAGGTGTCGGCGGCGGTCATCGTGACGACGCCGCAGGTGGTGGCGATCGGCGACGCGCTCCGCGGCGCGAAGATGTTCGAGAAGGTGGGCGTGCCGGTGGCGGGCGTGGTGGAGAACATGAGCGGGTTCTCCTGCCCCCACTGCGGTGAGCACTCGGACATCTTCCTGGCCGGCGGCGGGCAGCGCCTCGCGGAGGAGCTGGGCGTGCCGCTCCTCGGCAAGATCCCGCTCCAGCCGGGCCTGCCGGACGACGCCGACCTCGGCCGCCCGATCGTCCTCGCCCAGCCGGCGAGCCCGGCGGCCACCGCGCTCCGCGACGTGGCGCAGCGGGTGGTGGAGGAGGTGGCGGGGCTGGATGTGTCGCTGCCGACGGTGAGCGGGTGAAGGGGGATCGGGGAGCAGGGAGCAGGGAGCGGGCCACCCCACCCCGCCATCCGCTCCCCGTTCGCCGCATGTCGCGCTCCCGCTCCCCGCTCCCCGTTCCCCGTTCCCCGTCCCCATGACAGTGATCACCCTCCTCACCGACTTCGGCTCCGCCGATTCCTACGTCGCCGAGGTGCGCGGCGTGCTGCTCGGGGCCGCGCCGGGCGCCACGCTGGTGGACGTGAGCCACGAGGTCGCGCCCGGGGCGGTGCGCACCGCGGCCTACCTCCTCGGCCGCGCGTGGCACCGGTTCCCCGCCGGCACGGTGCACCTCGTGGTGGTGGATCCGGGCGTGGGGTCGCCGCGCGCGGCGCTCGCCGCGGAGTATCAGGGCCACCGATTCGTGGGTCCCGACAACGGCGCGCTCACGCCGGTGCTGGAGGACGCGCAGGTGGTCGAGCTCGCGGCGCCGGCCGGCGCGTCCGCCACCTTCCACGGGCGCGACGTGTTCGCGCCGGCCGCGGCCGCGCTCGCCACCGGCGCCGGCCTCGCCTCGCTCGGTGCGCCGCCGGCCTCGCCGCCCTTCCTGCTCCCCGCACCGGAGCGGCGCTACGACGGCAAGACCCTCCTCGGCACCGTGGTCCACGTGGACCGGTTCGGCAACCTGGTCACCGACCTCACGCCCGACCTGCTGAGCCGGACCACCACGTTCCAGGTGGAGGACGCGGCGGCGGGCCCGCTCCGGCACACCTTCGCCGACGTCCCGAACGGCGGCCTCGTGGCATACCTCGGCTCGGGCGGGACGGTCGAGGTGGCGGTGCGCGGCGGCTCGGCGGCCCGACGGCTCGGCGTGGGGCTCGGGGGGACGGTGCGGGCGGTGCTGGGGTAGACGGACAGTCGGACAGGCGGACGGTCGGACAGTCCACCCCTCCAGCCGTCCGACCGTCCGACCGTCCGACCGTCCGCCTGTCCGAGCCGCGGCCCGCCGGTACGGCGAGTTCCTCGGTCTCGAGCCGGAGCTCCGGCTCCTGTAACACGCCCGCCGAGGTTGAGGTGCGTCACTTCCGCAGGGGCGCCCCCCGGCGCACTGTTGTGCGCAGAGGCGGCACGGCGCCGCCTCCCCACCAAGGGGGATCCCATGGCCCGCTGCGAGACCTGCGGCAACGAGTACTACCTCTCGTTCGAGGTGGTGACCGCCGGCGCGACGCACACGTTCGATTGCTTCGAGTGCGCCATCCACAAGCTCGCGCCCGTCTGCGACCACTGCGGCTGCAAGATCATCGGCCACGGCATCGAGGCGAAGGACGCCTTCTTCTGCTGCGCCCACTGCGCCCGCTCGGCGGGGGTGATGGCGGCGGCGGACCACGTCTGAGTGCTCCGCCTCCTCCTCGCTGCGTTCCACCTGCTCGGACTCGGCGTCGGCCTCGGCGCGGTGTGGACCCGCGCCGCCGCGCTCGCCGCCCCACTCGACGGGCCGGGGATGCGGCGGGCCCTGGCCGCAGATGCCTGGTGGGGCGTCGCCGCGCTGCTCTGGCTCGGGACCGGGCTCTGGCGGCTCCTCGCCGGGGTGGAGAAGCCGACCGGGTTCTACCTGTCCAACCACCTCTTCTGGACGAAGATGGGCCTCTTCGTGCTCATCCTCGCGCTGGAGATCCGCCCGGCCACCGTGCTCACCCGGTGGCGCCGGGCGGGGTCGCGGGGCGGCGTGCCCGACACCACGCCGGCGGCAGGGATGGCGACGACCAGCCGGGTCCAGGCTTTCCTGGTGGTGGCGATGGTCCTCGTGGCCACGGCCATGGCGCGGGGCGTCGGGGCGCCCTGATGTCGGCCCCGGGCCGGGGACTGCGCATACCGTACGGGAGCCTGCGGCCAAGCGCCGGTCCCCCAATCCACCCCGGCGCCGGACCTCGCTCCGATGACCCCGCTGCCCCTCCCCCCCACGATGGCCAAGCCCGTCTCCGCTGACCCTGCCGCGGCGCCCCGACTGGCGCCGAGCCCCACGCTCGAGCTCACCCCGGAGGAGTTCCGCCGGCTCGGGCACGAGCTGGTGGACCGGATCGGCGAGATGCTCGCGGCGATGCCGGCGGGCCGGGTGACGCCGGGAGAGCCGCCGCGGGTGGTTCGCTCGGCGCTGGGCGGCAACGGCCTCCCCGCCCGGGGCACCGCCGCGGCGGAACTCCTCGCCGAGGCAACCGACCTGCTGTTCGCCCACTCGCTCCACAACGGGCATCCGAGGTTCTGGGGCTACATCACCGGCTCGGCGGCGCCGCTCGGGATGCTGGGCGACCTGCTGGCCGCCTCGGTCAACCCGAACGTGGGTGCATCCATCCTCTCCCCGATGGCGACCGAGATCGAGCTGCAGGCGGTCCGCTGGATCGCCGACCTGGTCGGCTGCCCCGCGGGGACCGGTGGCCTGCTGGTGAGCGGGGGCAACATGGCGAACATCGTCGGCCTGCTC
>DATIBS010000020.1:0-3861 GCA_035457305.1 Gemmatimonadales bacterium | reverse complement strand
CCCCTGATGAAGTGGGGCGGGGGGGGGAAAAACGTGGTTGCTGTTCTCTGCGTCCTCTGCGCCTCTGCGGTGAATCCCGGGGCGGGGATGCGCTCAGCCGCCGGCCAGGCCGCCGACGACGAGGAATGGCTCCGCCCCGCTCGCCACCGCTTCCGGCAGCGGCGCGTCGGGCTCCTCCAGCGACAGGTCCCGCTCGCAGGCATAGAAGCGGAGGAACGGCCGGCGCCGCTTCGTGGCGTGGTCGCGGATCGTGCCCCGGAGCACCGGATGGGCCTCCTCCAGCGCGTCGAGCAGCGCGCCCTGCGTGGCCGGCGCCGGCACCTCGAGCGCGAGCTCGCCCTCGACCCGCGCCAGCTGACAGAGGTGCCCCGGCAGGACGACCCGGATCATCGGAGCGTCTGCACCTCGACCGAGAGCACCGCCGGGAGGTCCCGCACGATCGGCGCCCAGGTGTCGCCCGAGTCCGCCGAGCCGTACACCTGCCCGCCGGTGGTGCCGAAGTAGATCCCGCAGTCCTCCAGCGCATCCACCGCCATCGCGTCCCGCAGCACGTTCACGTAGCAGTCCCGCTGCGGCAGGCCCTTCGTGAGCGCCTCCCACTCCTCGCCACCGGTGCGGCTCCGGTACACCCGGAGCTTCCCGTCGGGCGGGAAGTGGTGCTCGTCGCTGGTGATCGGCACGACGTAGATCGTCTCCGGCTCGTGCGCGTGCACCTCGATCGGGAAGCCGAAGTCGGTGGGCAGGTTCCCGCTCACCTCGCGCCAGTTCTCGCCGCCGTCGTCGCTCCGCAGCACGTCCCAGTGCTTCTGCATGAAGAGGGTGTCGGGCCGCGAGGGATGCATCGCGATCCGGTGCACGCAGTGCCCCACCTCGGCGGTCGGGTCGGGGATGTAGCGCGAGTTGAGGCCGCGGTTGATCGGCTTCCAGGTGGCGCCGCCGTCGTCGGTGCGGAAGGCGCCGGCCGCCGAGATGGCGATGAAGATGCGCTGCGGGTTGCGCGGGTCGATGAGGATCGTGTGCAGGCACATCCCGCCGGCGCCCGGCTGCCACTTCGGGCCCGAGCCGTGGCCGCGAAGCCCGGCCAGCTCCTGCCAGCTCTTCCCGCCGTCGGTGGAGCGGAACAGGGCCGCGTCCTCGACCCCGGCGTAGACCGTGTCCCGGTCGGCGAGCGAGGGCTCGATGTGCCACACCCGCTTGAACTCCCAGGGATGCGGCGTGCCGTCGTACCACATGTGGGTCCCGGGCGTTCCCTCGTACGCGAACTCGTTCCCCACCGCCTCCCAGGTGCGGCCCCCGTCATCGGAGCGCTGCATCACCTGGCCGAACCAGCCGCTGGTCTGCGAGGCCCAGAGCCGGTCGGGATCGGCCGGCGAGCCCTTCAGGTGGTAGATCTCCCACCCCGGGAAGTGGGGGCCGCTCACCTCCCATTTCTTCCGCGCGCCGTCCGACTCCAGGACGAAAGCGCCCTTCCTGGTGCCGACGAGGACTCGGACTCCGGGCATGGCTGCCTCCTGCTCAAAGGCTGGGGGGATACGATAACTGACGACGCGCCAATGCGCACGGCGCGCACGGCGGCTCGACCCATAGGGCGACGAACGACACACGCGAAACTCGACACCGCCCGACCGTCCGACCGTCCGACTGCCCTCCTGTCGAATTCCCGCCCCCCCATTCGTCAGAACCATGGACGGCCGTGGAGCCCGGAGGCCCGGCCTCACCGGGGGGCCGCGAACTACGCCGCCCGGGCCCTCAGTCCCTCGAGATACTCCACCTGCATCCCGAGGTTCGATTGCAGCACCGCGATGTCCCGCCGGCCCTTGGCCAGGCTGTACGACCCCTCGATCGTGGCCACGAGCAACGTGGCGACTCGCCGGGCGTCCACGCCGGGCCGCACCGTGCCGGCCCGTTCCGCCGCCTCGAGCGCGCCGGCGAAGAGCGCGATCCAGCGCTCGTACGCCGCGTCGATCCGGCGCCGGAACTCCTCGTCCAGCGGCGACATCTCCTGGGCGATGTTGTTGAGCGGGCAGCCCAGCTCGGCCTCGTCCGGGCTCACGTCGGCGGCCCGGTGGCGGAGCACCTCCTGCAGCGCCGCGAGGGGGTCGGCCGGGTCGTCGCGCACCGACCCCGACCACCGCTTCACCAGGAAGCCGGTGATCACCTCGTCCACGACGGCGTGGCCCAGCGCCGCCTTGCTCGGGAAGTGATGGTAGAGAGCGCCCTTGGTCACCCCCGCCCCGCCGAGGATCGCGTCGAGCGAGGCGGCCTGGAAGCCGTGACGGTAGATCTCGTGGAAGGCCGCCTGGAGGATCTTCTCCCGGGTGATGTCGGGCTGCCGGAGGCGGCGGGGCGCGTCGAAGAAGGGCATTCCCCTCCTTGTGGGGCCGGCGGGACCGATTGTAACAGTCCCGGTCCGGCCTGGGGTTTCGGGGTTGACGCTGTGCCAGAGAAACTATACATACCGTCCAGTCGGTATGTCAATTGGAGGTGGCCGAGATGCGATTGCGCGCTTTCCTGATCCTGAGCCTCGACGGCCAGGCCGCCGGCCCCGGCGACGACCTTTCCTGGCACGAGCCGTACTTCGGGGACTTCGGGCCCTGGTACGAGGCGTTCATCGCCACCATCGGCACGGTCGTGATGGGCCGGAGGACGTTCGACCTCGCCCGGACCGTTCCCGGCTGGAAGTTCGCCGACGGGCCCTGGCCCGGGCGCGACACGATCCTCTTCACCTCGAGGCCGGTCGAGCCGGCCGTCCCGCGCGTGACGCCGTGGCGGCAGGGTGCCGAGCCCCTGCTCCGGGAGCTCCGCCGCCGCCACGGCGCGGGAGACGTCTGGATCATGGGCGGCCCCGCCACCCTCCGGCAGTTCCAGGCTCTCGACGCCATCGCGCGCTACGACCTCTTCCTCGCGCCCATCCTGCTCGGCGCCGGCATCCCATGGGCCGGCGGGCCGGGCGGGACGGAGTCGCTCACCCTGGCCGAGCACCGGACCTTCCCCGACGGCATGGTCCATCTCGCCTACGAACGCCCTGGAGCATCGTCCCCATGATCACCTCCGACGAACTCCTGGCCGAGCTCGAGGCCGAGGCCGACGCGACGCGCCGGGTCCTCGAGCGCGTGCCGGAGGAATGGCTCGACTGGAAGCCGCACCCGGTGTCGCTCACGCTCGGCCAGCTCGCCATGCACGTGGCGACCCTGCCGGGCGCTCTCGCCGAAGTGGCGCTGCGCGAGACCTTCCCCGCGGATGTCGAGATCCCCCGCCCCACTGCCGCGAGCACCGACGACCTGCTCGAGGCGCTGGAGCGGAGCCTCGACGAGGCACGCGACATCCTGAGCCGGATGGACGCGGCCGCGCTGGCGGCGCCGTGGACGGTGGTGGACGGCGGGCGCGAGCTCTTCGCGCTGCCCCGCGCGGACTTCCTCCGCTCGACCCTCTTCAACCACTGGTACCATCACCGCGGCCAGCTCACGGTGTACCTGCGGATCGCCGGCGCGCCGGTGCCGGCGATCTACGGGCCGAGCGCGGATGAGGCGCCGGTGTTCGTGTGAGGGTGAGGGCAGGGGGGATGGTACGACGGGAAGACGGAAGGACGGAACGACGGAAAGAAGGCATGAGGACCGGGAGGGCCGCTGGATACACCGCCGGACCCCCCCTGCCCGGCCGCCCGACCAGCCCCCGGCCCTAGCCGAGTCCGCCTGCCGGAGGTAGGCTCAAACCCCGACTCTGGAGGTCCCCATGGCGTACGTTGACGGATTCGTCCTGGTCGTGCCGAAGCGGAAGCTCCCGGCCTACCGGCGCCTCGCCACCAAGGCAGGCAGGATCTGGATGGAGCATGGCGCGGTGGAGTACCACGAGTGTGTCGGC
>DATIBS010000019.1:0-6856 GCA_035457305.1 Gemmatimonadales bacterium | reverse complement strand
CCACCATCCGGTCCGCCGCCGCCAGCGGCGTGATCCCCTCCGCGGCCGCGAGGTCCAGCAGGCGGGCCGCCGTCGTCTCGATCGCCTCGACCCGCCGCCGCACCTCCGCCACATCCCAGCCGAAGAGTTCCGTGCCCGCGGTAATGACCCCGCCGGCGTTGGCCAGGTAGTCGGGGACCCAGGTGATCCCGCGCGCGGCGAGGCGCCCGGCGTCGGCGTCCTCCGCCAGCTGGTTGTTGGCGCCGCCCGCCACGACCGGCGCGCCCAGGTCGGCGACACTCCCCGCGTGGAGGATCCCGCCCAGCGCGCAGGGAGCGAAGACGTCGGCGGCGGCCCGGTGGATCCGCTCCGTCGACTCCGCGCGGCCCCCGCTCTCCGCGGCCACTGCCCGCGCCCGGGCGGGGTCGAGGTCGCTCACGACCACCGTGGCGCCGGACTCCGCCAGGAAGCCGCAGAGCGCGGCCCCCACCGAGCCGGCCCCCTGCACCGTCACCGTGCGGCCCTCGAGCGTGGCCGCGCCATGCCGGTGCTGGAGCGCGCCGCGTATCGCGTGGTAGACCCCCCGCGCGGTCCACCACCCCGACCGTGCCGACTCCGATTCGAGCCCGAGCACCCAGCGCGACTCGCGCCGCATCACGCGCAGGTCCTCGATCCGGGTGCCGACGTCCGGCGCGGTCACGTACCGCCCCCCGAGCGAGGCGACCGCGCGCCCGTGGGCGCGATACACCGCTTCGCGATCCACCGGCCCCGGAGGAAGCGCGATGACCGACTTGCCCCCGCCGAGCGGCAGTCCGGCCAGCGCGTTCTTCGACGTCATCCCGCGCGCGAGCCGGAGCGCGTCCGCCGCCGCGGCCTCGGCCGTCCCGTATCGCCAGGCCCGGGTGCCGCCGACCGCGGGGCCAAGCGCCGTGCTGTGGATGGCGATCACGCCGAGGTAGCCGGCGTCCCGATCCTCGAAGAGATGCACCGCCTCGTGGCCGGAATGCTCGGCCATGGCCGCCGTGGCGCAGGGGACGGGGAGGGAATGGAGGGACACGCACGGCTCCGGGGTTCAAGGCCGTCGGCCTGACGGGGAAGGTACGCCGGAGGTTTCCCCCTTGCCGCCGGTCCGGCCGTGCGGCATCCTCCCGGCGTGCCGCCGATCCTCTCCTACCTGCCTCGCCTCCTCGCGAGCGCGGTCGTCTTCACCATTCTCTTCCGCCTGCTGGCCGCGCCGCTCGACCACGTCTCCACCCCGGTGCGGGGCGACCGGACGGCGGCGCAGGTGGCGGTCACCCCGCTGGGCTTCGCCATGCGGCTGGTGCTCGCGGTGCTCTGGGCGAGTTACATCGCGTGGCTCGCGACGACGTGGACCCGGCGGGAGGACGTCACCTACGACTGGTTCTACTACCTGCTGGCGGGGAGCATGTACCTGGGCCCGATGGGGCTGATGGGGCGGAAGGCGGACGCCGCCGGGGCGTCGCGCGCCGCGCTCGTCGGCAGCGCGGTGCTGGCCCTGCTCTGCCTCCTGCCGGACTGGAACGAGCGGGTGTTCGGGTGGTGGCTGGCGCTGGTGGGGAGGTAGTGACGGAGGACGGGGAACAGGGAACGGGGAACGGGAGGTGAAGAGGCCCGGTCCCCGCTCCCTGTTCCCCGCTCCCCGTCACTCAGCCCGCCCCCGCCCCGAGGAACTTCACCAGCATCAGCGGCCGCGGCCGCTCCCCGACCGGCTCCGCCGTGATGGCCTGCACCCGCTCCGCCGCGAGCTCGCGCTCCGCCAGCCGGGCCAGGGCCTGCTGGTGCACCACCTGCGCGATGGCGCCCGGAAGGTCGAGGGTCCGGATGTACTGCAGCACCGCCTCCTCCGCGCCCTCCACGTGCCCCACGATGTCCTCGATGGTGAGCGCGTTCCGCAGGTGGGCCGCCGCCACCGCCTCCGCGGCGCGCGCCGCGGCGAGCGTGGCGCGCTCCCGCACCTGCTCCTTGTGCCGCGCGAGCTGGCGCGGCGACGCCAGGAGCTCCCAGAGGCCGGGGGCGTCGCGGGACTCCGGGTCCGACCCCTCGCCGCCCAGCTGCACGAGGGCACCGGCGCGCACCGGATCCTGCATGGCGCGCGGCACCGGCACTTCGTAGAAGTAGCGGTCGAGCGCGTCGTCGGTGGTCAGGAGCCCGGACATCGCGCGCACGAAATCCACCGCCTGCTCGCGGTGGGTCCCGACCAGTGACTCCCACGCGGCGGCGTAGGCCGCCTGGAGCTGACGCGACAGGGTGGGATGCCGCCGCGCGACGGATCGCAGGGCTTCGAACATCGAACACCTCCCAAAGTGGCCGGCCGGACGGGCCGGGTGTCACCCCCTCCCAACGCAGATTCCGGGCACGGGCGAAGCCCCAACCTGGGACACCGCCCATCTGCTTGCGGCACAAGTTGTTGCGCGGTGGCTCGAAGCCGCGCGCGCAGTCGCCTGCAGCGGCGCGCCGGAGCGGCGTTGCGGCTTTGCCGCGACACCTTCGGAAACCCGGCCCCGTCCCCCGACGTAGCGGACTGGGTCTCCTCCCGCTCCCCAGATCCCTCCTCGCGCGGAGCTCCCGATGCGCGGACCCACCCTGGTCATCATCCCGGCGCTGCTCACCCTGGCGCCCCCGGCGATCGCCGCCCAGGACCCCATCCTCGATTCGTACCGGCGCGCCCGCGCCGCAGTGGAGGCCTCCGTCGAGGCGCTCGGCGGGCGCGAAGCCTTCGCCCGGCTCGACACGCTGCGCGTGAGCTGGACCGGCGACCTGGTGAACCGGCACCAGAGCCGCCGGGTGGAGCCGCCCTACGACCGCACGCCGACCCACGGCGAGCTCGTGCTCGCGGGTACGCGGCTCCGCTACGGCAACGCCTTCAGCTATCCCGGCGGGTTCGACGGCTGGAACGGCGGGCGGTTCGACGGCACCGCGGGATGCGAAGTGGACTTCGTCCGCC
The DNA here is from genome assembly GCA_035457305.1 of Gemmatimonadales bacterium. Classification (GTDB taxonomy): domain Bacteria; phylum Gemmatimonadota; class Gemmatimonadetes; order Gemmatimonadales; family GWC2-71-9; genus JAICEH01. The sequence goes on along the minus strand of DATIBS010000019.1, from coordinate 3,912 downwards.
GCGTCGCGGGGCCCATCCCGGCCTCGGGGGTCTCCAATGCACGCGGGGCCATGCTCGACCGCTTCCCCTTCCGCCACGTCGAGCAGGCGCTGGCCCAGGGCCGCTCGCTCCGCTACGCCGGGCGGTTCGACTTCGAGGGGCGGCCCCACGACGTCGTCACCTACGCGCCCTCCGGCCGGGCGCTCTCGCTCTGGATCGACGCCGCGACGCGCCTGCCGTCCAAGTTCGACCAGCTGATCAGCGACCCGGTGAGTGGCGACGTGCTGAACGAGACCATCTGGCCCGGCTACGCGGAGGCCCGCGGGCTCATGGTGCCGACCGGCCGCGTGCTGCGCGTGGGAGGCGAGGTCACGGTGGACACCCGGCTCGAGTGGACGCTCGGCGGGCCGATCGCGGACTCGGCCTTCGCCTGCCCCGTGGGATTCGACAGCGTGGTGCGGGGTCCCTCGCAGCTCGCGGTGCGGCCGCTCGCCGAGGGGCTGCACCTCGCCGAGGGGTTGTCGGGGAGCAGCGCGCTCGTCGCGGAGTTCGCCGATCACCTGCTGGTAGTGGAGCCGTACGGTGACGACGGCGCCTCGCGGCGGCTCCTCACCGAGCTCGGCCGGCGCTTCCCGGGGAAGCCGGTCCGCTACGTCGTGGCGACGCACCACCACGATGACCACACCGGCGGGCTCCGGGCGTACATGGAGGAAGGCGTCACGGTGGTCACGACACCGGGCAACGTCGCCCACTTCCGGCGGGTGGCCGCTCGGCGCGGCACCCTCGACGGCGTGGACCGCCCGGCCGAGCCGCGATTCGAGGAGGTCCGCGGCCGGCGGATGTTCGGCACCGGGCCGGCGGCGGTCGAGGTGCTGGACATCGGCCCGAACCCGCACACCGAGGAGATGCTCGTGGCGTACGTGCCGGCCGCGCGCCTCGTCTTCCAGGGGGACCTGCTGAATGCCGACTGGTCGGGGCGCACGCGGCCGGGAAACGCGACCACGAAGGCCTTCGCGGCCTGGCTCCGGGGGAGCGGGCTCGCGGTGGACCGGGTGGCGGGGGTGCACGGCCCGGTGCGCACGCTGGCGCAGCTGGAGGAGGCGGTGGCGCTGGCCCGCTAGCCGGGGAGGGTGGCGCGGAGCACCCGCACGTCCACCCCGCCGCTCGTGGTATGGAGCACCGGCTCCCAGGTGAGGCCAGTGGCGGCCTCGAGCCGGCGGTCGGCCGAGAGCATCACGGCGGTCCATCCCGCGGCGCGCTCGCGGAGCACCCGGCCGAACGCGGCGTAGAGGTCGCGGAGCGCCCCGCCCTCGCCGACCCGCACGCCCCAGGGCGGGTTGGTGACGACCCAGCCGCGCGGGGCGGCCGGGGGCGTGAACGCCGAGAGCGTCTGCTGTGCGAAGCCGATGTCCTCCGTCACGCCGGCGCGTTCGGCGTTGGACCGGGCGGCCTCGACGGCGCCGGCGTCGCGGTCGGAGCCGAGGATCGGCGCCGGTGCCCGCGGCAGCACCTTCGCCTCCGCCTCGTGCTTCACCCGCGACCACGTGGCGCCCTCGAACGACGGCCAACGCTCGAATGCGAACGGCCGGCGGCGCCCGGGCGCCATCCGCCGCGCCAGGAGCGCAGCCTCGATCGCGATCGTCCCCGCGCCGCAGAGCGGGTCCACCAGCGGCGCCGAGCCGTCGTAGCCCGCGGCGAGCAGCATCGCGGCGGCGAGCGACTCCCGCACCGGCGCCTTCGCGGTGGCGAGCCGGTACCCGCGCCGGTGCAGCAGGTCACCGGAGGTGTCCGCCGAGAGGATGAGCTCGTCGCGCCAGAGCCGGGCCACGAACAACTGCGGAACGGGGAGCGGGGAGCGGGGAACGGGCCCCTCTTCCCCGTCTTCCCGTTCCCCGTTCCCCGTTCCCTGTTCCCCGGCCACGACGCTGCCCACCGCCCCGACCACCGCCCGCCCCAGCCGCTCCGCGACCGCCTCCTGGTGGTAGAGCTTCGACTTCTTCGAGGTCACCCGGAAGGCGACCACGCTGCCGGGCGCCACGAACCGGTCCCACGGCACCTGCGCGGCGTGGCGCTCGAGCTCGAAGAACGAGTGCGCGTGAAACCCGGCCACGCGGACCAGCACCCGGCTCGCGGTCCGGAGCTCGAGGTTCGCGCGGTAGACGCCGGAGTGGTGGGCCGCGAACTCGACCCCGCCCGGCGTGACATCCCCGGGGGTGAGGCGAAGGCCGGCGAGCTCGGCGGCGAGGACCGCCTCGAGGCCCGGGGTGCACACGGCATAGCAGTGGAGGGGGGCGGGCACGGCTTCCAGTCGAGGGTCGGAGGTCGAAGGTCGAAGGAGGGGGCGCCGGGGTCAAGCGCCGACCTTTGACCTTCCTCGCCCGGGCGCTAGCTTCCCGTCCCGGACCCCAATCCCCGTTCCCCGTTCCCCGTTCCCCGCCCCGAGGCCCCCGTGCGCGCCTGGCCGACTCTCCTCCTCGCCGCTGCCTCCACCACGGCAGCCTCGGCCCAGACCACCGTCCTCCCGACCGCGGACCAGCAGGTCGCCGCGGCCGTCCTGGCGCTGCCCGAGGGCATGCGCGCCGGGGCCACCGTGCTCGGCTACCGGACGGCCGGCAAGCTCGTGACGCTCCGGCAGGGGACCAACGGGATGATCTGCCTCGCGGACGACCCCTCGGACGACCGCTTCCATGTCGCCTGCTATGCGGCGTCGATGGATCCGTTCATGGCGCGCGGGCGCGCGCTCCGCGCGGAGGGGGTGCCGGCGGCGCAGCTCGACACCGTGCGCTTCCGCGAGGTCCGGGAGGGGAAGCTCCGCGTGCCGACCGCGCCGGCGGCGCTCTGGTCGCTCAGCGGCCCGGCGACGAGCTGGGATCCCGCCACCGGCAAGGTGACGGGAGCCCGGCCGCTCTACGTCATCTACGTCCCGTTCGCCACCGAGGCGACCACCGGGATTCCGGCCATGCCCGCCCAGGGGACGCCGTGGCTCATGCACCCGGGCACGCCCAAGGCGCACATCATGTTCATCCCGACGATGTAGCTCAGCAGAACGACGCCTGGTCGCAGAGCACGTCGAAGGCGTAGCCCCGCACGTCGCCGTAGTCGAGCAGGAATTGCCGGCCGCCGCTCGCGCCGTTGCCGGCGAAGGGGAGCGGCGCCGAGGTCAGGATCTCCAGCCCGGCCGACGACGTCCCGTACTGGCAGCTCACGCCGGCGGGCATCGTCCCGCTGCAGCCGCCGGTGATCGTCTTGAGCCCGATGACCTGCATGTACCCGGTCAGGGCGCCCCACCCCCGCGATGCGCCCTGGAAGAGGAGCCCCCGCGCGATCGGGTCGGGGAAGTCGGAGCGCTGGTTCAGGATCTGCTGCTCGGTCACCGCCTTCCGCACCCCGATGGCGACCTCGTTGCCGTTCAGTGCCACGATCGCGGTGTAGTAGGCCGTGACCGGGGCCTGGTCGTTCGGGTAGACCGCGACCCCGGCGGCGAAGACCCCCCAGGTGCCCGACACCAGGCGGAGCGACGGGTCGCCCACCATCAGGCTGGCGCTCGACGCGTCCACGCCGGTGATCCACCCGTCGCCGAGGAATCCGGCGGCGATGGCGCCGACCACGCCGGCGGCCTCGGGATCGGCGGACGCGCCGCTCGCGTCCACGACGTCCCCCACCATGGCCGCGACCTCGGCCCGGAGCGCGGGGGAGAGCTGCTGGTCGCCGGCGGTGAAGGCGGGCAGGCCGCCGTCGTCGTCGGGGGGATCGGTGCCGCCATCGTCGGAGCAGGCCCAGAGCAGGGCGGCGGCGAGCAGGGGGAGACGGCGAACGGACGCACGCATCGGCACCTCCGGTTGGCGGGCGACCGAGGTCACCCGGACACCGGTATCACGACGCGATGGGCCGGGATGTCACAGGAGGGAGCGGGGAACGGGGAGCAGGGAGCGG
>DATIBS010000018.1:0-43839 GCA_035457305.1 Gemmatimonadales bacterium | reverse complement strand
CCCGGAGGAGCGAGAGGACCGAGGTGGGGATACCGACCCAGCATCACCGCCTCCTCCACCCGGAGCGGGAATGCCTCCTCCTCCCGCTGGGGCACGACCCCGACCGCCCGGGCCAGCGCCGCGCGGCCCCAGGAGGTGAGCGCGCGGCCGTCGAGGGTGACGTCGCCCCGCGAAGGTCGGAGGAGGCCGAGCAGCACGCGAAGCAGGGTCGTCTTCCCGCTTCCGTTCGGTCCCACCACCGCGAGGAGGCTGCCGGGCTCGACCGCACAGGTGAGGCCCCGCAGCACCGGCTCACGATATCCCGCCGTGATCCCGTCGGCCCGGAGGATCATCCGGTCCCCCGGCGGAGCATCGCGGCGAAGACGGGCACGCCGACGAGTGCGGTGACCACCCCGACCGGCAGCTCGATCGGCCGGACCACGGTCCGGGCAACGACGTCGGCGAGCACGAGGAACGCCCCCGCGCCGGCAAAGACGGCCGGGAGGAGGCGCGCATGGAGCGGGCCGACCAGGCGGCGCATGGCGTGCGGCGCCACGAGGCCGACGAAGCCGACCACACCCGACACGGCCACCGCGGCGCCGGCCACGAGCCCCGCCGCCACGTAGGCGCCCCGGCGCGTGCCGTCCACGTCCACCCCGAGATGCGCCGCGGATTCCTCGCCCAGCGCGAGCAGGTCGAGCCGCCGGCCCAGGATGAAGAGGGCCGCCACCGCCGGGATCGCGTAGGCGGCGAAGACGGCCACCGCCGGCCACGAGGCTGCCGAGAACCCGCCCAGGAGCCACAGGAAGGCGTTCCGGAGTCGGGCGGCATCGGAGAGGACGAGGATCGCGGAGGTGAGCGCCCCGGCGAAGGAACCGACCACGACGCCGGCCAGCACGTGGGTGCGCGGGTCGAGCCGGCCGGCGGCGACCGCCAGCCGGTAGACCACGACCAGCGCGACGAGCCCGCCCGCGAAGGCGAAGGCGGGAAGCGCCCATGCGGCCGCGAGGCCGAGGGCGATCGCGCTCACCGCGCCCAGGCCCGCACCGCCCGAGATGCCGAGCAGGTACGGGTCCGCCAGCGGATTCCGGACCAGCGCCTGGAGCGACGCTCCTGCCACGCCCAGGGCTCCGCCCACCAGGAACGCGAGCAGCGCCCGCGGGGCCCGGATCCCCCAGAGGATGGCCGCAGCCTCGGAGTCGGCGCCGGTCAGGCCCCGCCAGAGCGCGGCCGGGCCGAACGAGACGGCACCGAGGAGGAGGCCGGTCACGAGCGCGGCGATGACACCGCCCGCCAGGAGCCACGGCCTCATGGCCCGACTTCCGCGAACCGGGCGGTGAGCTCGCGCACCGCGGCGGGGGATCGGAGCCCGGGACGGTCCCAGGCCGAGCCGGCCAGCGGCAGGACCCGGCCCTCGCGGACCGCGCGGACGGCGTGCCACTCGCCGCGGCGGAACGCGGGCGGCGGATCGGCACCGAGCACGAGCACGACGTCGGGATCGCGCGCCGCAATCGCCTCGAGGCTCACCGGTGCCGAGGCGCCTTCGAGGTCGGCGAAGGCATTCGTGCCGCCCGCGAGGACGACGAGCTCGCTCAGGTAGCTGGCGGGGCCGATCGCGATGGGCGGCTGGTCGCCGACGAGGATGAGGGCGCGAAGCGGCTCTCGCGGGGCCGGTGCGCGCACCCGGGCCAGCGAGTCCTCGAAGGCCGCGGCGTAGCCCTCGCCGGCCTCGGGCCGGCCGAGCAGGGTCGCGACGCCCCGCGCCGCGCGGGCGAGGTCCGCGAGGCCATCGGTCCGGAACTGCGCGACGGCGATGCCGAGCCCCCGTAGCCTCGCCACCGCCTCGCCGTTGGCTCCCGAGCGGTAGACCAGCACCAGGTCGGGCCGTCGCGCGACGATCGCCTCGATGTTGGGTGCCAGCCCGTCCCCCACGCTCGGCACCGACGCGGCGGCCGGCGGCCAGTCGCACCAGGTGGTCCGGCCGACCACCACGCCGTCCCCGCCCAGCGCGAAGAGCAGTTCGGTGAAGGCGGGCAGGAGGGAGACCACCCGGACCGCGGGCCGGGCGAGCGCCACCGTGTCGCCCGCGTCGTCCACGACGCGGAGCGCGTCAGGCACGGCCGCGCGTTCCCCCGTGCATGCGGCGGCGAGGAGCGCGAGACCGAGCGGCGCGGCGAAGCGCGCGGGACGACCGATGCCGGGAATGCGACCGCCCATCCTGGACGGGCAAGGATGGGCGCGAGTCCGCCGGGACTCCGGGCGGGAATGGCGCCACCTGCCCCTCCCCCGAGGGTATCAGTGGTGGCGCGAACGGAGAGGTCTCCTGGCTCCGGGCCTTCGTCCGCCTTCCCGGTTTCCCAGTGGCGTCGTGGACGAAGTGGATGTGCCCGTTACAGTGGCGGGGCCGCGCCGGCTTCGAACCGGCTTCCGAGCGTCCCCGTTCGCTATGACGAGGGCGAACCTAGGCGGGGGGTCGACGGCGCGCAAGAGCGCGCCCAGTGGCCAGCGCGAGGCCGGCGCCGAGCAGCACGACGAGGACCGGCAGGAGCCACGCGGGAGCGCGCGCCGGCCCGCGGGGCATCCGGAGCACGAGCGACGCGCCGGCGTCCGCCCGCCCGGTCCAGCCGGCGAGCTCGGCCCCCCCCGCAGGATCGGCGGGCGATCGGCGAAGCCACGGCGCCTCGGCCGTCGCCCCCGGTTCCTCGAGGAGGACCTCCACCGAGTCCACCGCGGAGGTGAACGCGAGGGCGGCATCGCCTTCCGCGTCGAGATGGTAGGTGACGAGCATCTGTGCGTCGCCCGGCGGGATGGGGGCGGTGATCTCGAGCCGCCCGTCGCGCAGCTCCACCGCCCGGCCGGAGAAGTCCCCCTCGGCGGCGATGAGTTCCACCGCGCCGGCCGGGAGCGGCAGCACGAAGGAGGGGGACAGGGAATCCGGCGCCACCCGGCTCGCGGGTCCGGGGTTGCGCAGCCGGATGACCTCGATCACCTGCCGGGTGATGCCCTCCTCCGGCGCGCCGACGACCAGGTGCCGTCCGATCACGTGGACCGGCTGCGCACTGCTCGAGTCGGCGACGGTGACGGTCACCGCCGCCCCCCGGCGGGCTTCCGCCGCCGGCACCGGGCGGGCGAAGTAGGCCACGCCGGCCCACTGGGCGCTGACGAGGTAGACCGCGGTGGAATCGAGAGGGGCGCGGAGCGCGAACCGTCCGTCCGGCCCGGAACGGACGGAGTCCACCGGGCCCTGCGCCTCCCGGCTCACCCGGTGGAGTACGACGTCGGTCGCCACCGGTAGCGAGTCGGCGGCCCGCACGCGCACGACGCGGCCGCCCACGCGCGCCTCCTGCGCCGAGGCCGGCGCGGCGGCGGCGAGGAGGAGCAGCGCGAGCGCCGCCTCAGGGCGAGAACTTGCCGAAATCCTCGGGATCGAGCTGCTCGAGATAGCGCTTGAGCGCCTCGGCGGCGCCGTCGTCGGGCGGCGGCTCGCCCGGCCCGGGGCCCTCGTCATCGCCCTCGCCGAGGAGCCCCTCGGAGGCGAAGATCGGCGCGTGGAGCCGGAGCGCGAGGGCGATGCTGTCGGAGGGCCGGGCATCCACCTGGAAGACGTCCTCGCCCCGGCGGATGAGAAGCTCGGCGAAGTATGTGTTCTCCTGCACCGAGCGGATGTAGACGTGCTGCAGGCTGCCACCCAGTCCGACGATGATCTGCTTGAGGAGGTCGTGGGTCAGGGGCCGCTGGAACTTCACCCCCTGGAGCTCCATCGCGATGGCACTCGCCTCCGCGGGGCCGATCCAGATGGGAAGCACCCGGGTGCCCTCCCGCTCGCGCAGGATGACCACGGGCGAGTTCGTCGTCCGGTCCACGCCGAGCTGCGCGACGGCGACCTCGATCATCGGCTCAGCCCCCGACCGCGCTCCGGAGGGCGTCCGCGCGGTCGGTGCGCTCCCAGGTGAAGAGTTTCGCCTCGGCGGACCGTCCCCCATCGATCAGGCTGCTCACGGTGGTGCGCTCCGGGCTCCGCCCGAAGTGCCCGTAGGCGGCGGTGCGGCCGTAGATCGGGCGGAGCAACTCGAGCGACGCGATGATGGCCGCGGGCCGGAGGTCGAACACCTCCTGGACCGCCTCCTCCAGCCGCTCGTCCGGCACCCGGCCCGTATGGAAGGTGTCCACCATCACCGACACCGGCCGGGCCACGCCGATGGCGTAGGCCACCTGCACCTCGGCGCGCTCGGCCAGCCCGGCGTGGACGATGGTCTTCGCCACCCACCGCGCGGCGTAGGCGGCCGAGCGGTCCACCTTCGACGGGTCCTTCCCGCTGAACGCGCCGCCCCCGTGCCGGGCCATGCCGCCGTAGGTGTCCACGATGATCTTGCGGCCGGTCAGTCCGGCATCGCCCTGGGGTCCGCCGATGACGAACCGGCCCGTGGGGTTCACGTAGATCCGCCCCGGGGGCGGCGCGAACTCGTAGCGGGCGAGCACGGGCGCGATCACCTGCTCGGTGAGCGCGGCGGTGAGGTCGGCGTGGGCGAGCGGCCGACCGTGCGCGGTCTCGTCATGCTGGGCGGAGACGACCACCGCGGTGACCCCGACCGGCCGGTCGCCTTCGTAGGCCACCGACACCTGGGTCTTCCCGTCGGGCCGGAGCCAGGGGAGCCGCTCCAGACCGCCCTCCCCCTTCCGCACCGCCGCGAGGCGCTCGGCGAGCCGGTGGGCGAGGACGATCGGCAGCGGCATCAGCTCCGGCGTCTCGCGCGTGGCGTACCCGAACATCATGCCCTGGTCGCCCGCGCCCTGGTCCATCGCCTGGGCGGGGTCGGCGTCCACCCCGCGGGCGATGTCGGGGCTCTGCCGGCCGATCGCGGTCATCACCGCGCAGGTGCGGAAGTCGAACCCGTAGGCCGCGTCGGTATACCCGATCCGCCGGACCACGGCGCGCACCACGTCGGGAATCTCGATGTACGCCGAGGTGGTGATCTCGCCGGCCACCACCGCCACCCCCGTCGTCAGCAGGGTCTCGCAGGCCACGCGGGACCCGGCGTCCTGGAGCAGCATCTCGTCCAGGATCGCGTCGGACACCTGGTCGGCGACCTTGTCGGGGTGGCCCTCGGTGACGGACTCGGACGTGAAGACGTGGCGCTTGGAGCTGGACATCGGGCGGCAGGACTCCGGCTCAGGAATCGGGGGCGGAACGCTCGCGCAAGCTAGCGCCGCCCCTCTCACCCGGCAACGCGTCCCGGAGGCCCAGCAGGCGCAGGTCGATGTGCGCGCGGGTCACCTCGAGCAGGGTCGCCTCGACCTCCGCCGCGGTGTCGAGGGCGAGCGCCCGCGCGGCGCCTTCCCGCGCCGCGGCGAGCGGCACGGTGCGGAGCACCCACTTGATGAGCGGGAGCGAGGGGGGGGCCACGCTGAGCGTGCGGAAGCCGAGGCCGGCGAGCAGGATCGCCCAGAGCGGCTCGGAGGCCATCTCGCCGCAGAGGCTCACCTCGAGGCCGCGGGCGTGGCCCACGTCGAGCACGTGCCGGAGCTGGGCGAGCACCGCGGGATGGTGCGGCTGGAAGCGGGCCGCGAGCCGCGCGTTGCCCCGGTCCACGGCGAGGGTGTACTGCGTCAGGTCGTTGGTGCCGACGCTGAAGAAGTCGCACTCCGCCGCCAGCCGGTCGGCCAGGATCACCGCCGCCGGCGTCTCGATCATCACGCCGACCGGGAGTTCATCCACCGCGGGCTGGCCCCGGCGAGCGAGCTCCGCACGCTCCTCGACCAGGAGCGCCCGGACCGCGCGCACCTCCTCCACCGTGGTCACGAGCGGCAGCATCAGCCGGACGTTCCGGCCGCGGGCCGCGCGGAGGATGGCGCGAAGCTGCGGCCGGAAGATCTCGGGTTCGTCGAGGCAGACCCGGATCGAGCGCCAGCCGAGGAACGGGTTCGGCTCCGGCGAGGTGCGGAACGCCGAGGGGAACTTGTCCCCGCCGAGGTCGAAGGTGCGGATCACGACGGGACCGGGCCGGAAGGCCTCGGCCACCCGCGCGAAGTACTCGGCCTGCTCGTCCTCGGTGGGCACTTCGGTGCGGCCGGTGACGAGGAACTCGGTGCGGAGCAGGCCGACCCCCTCGGCACCGTGCCGGAGCGCCGCGTCCAGTTCCTCCGGCAGGTCCACGTTGGCGAGGACGGCGAGCGGGTGGCCATCCGGCGTGACGGTCGGCCCCGAAGCGGCGGTCTCCAGCTCCAGATCGAGCCGGTGCCGCCGGCTCGACAGCGCCTGCGCCTGGTAGATCTCGTCGGGCGTCGGGTCGAGGATGAGCCGCCCGGAGAGCCCGTCGAGGAGCACGGTGGCGCCGCTCCGGATCCGGTCGAGCGCGCCGGTGACCCCCATCACCGCCGGGATGCCGAGGGAGTGGGCCAGGATGGCGGCGTGGGAGGTGCGCGTCCCCTCCTCGCTGACCAGCCCGACGACGTGCTCCCGGTCGAGCTGCACGGTGAGCCCCGGGGAGAGCTCGCGCGCGACGATGATGACCTCCCCGCCGAGGTCGCCCGCCCACCACTCGGGGTCCTGGCGGCCGGTGAGCCGGTGCAGCACGCGGCGGTGCGTGGCGGTGAGGTCGGTGAGCCGTTCGCGGAGGATGGAGCTCCCGGTGCCGGCCCACAGCTCGCGGGCTTCCAGCGCCTTGAACTCGAAGGCGGTCTCGGCGCTGAGGAGGTTCTTCCGGATCAGGAACTCGACGCCGGCAAGGAAGTCCGGGTCCTGCACCATGAGGATCTGGGCGTCGAAGATGCCGGACTCCTCGGGGCCGGCGCGCTCCAGCACCTTGCCCCGGAGATCCTCCAGCTCGGCCGACACCTCGGCGATCGCCTGCCGGAGCCGGGCGATCTCGGCCTCGACCTCGTCCGGCCCGATGGAGCGGTCGGTCACCTCGGGGAACTCGAAGCGCACGACGATCGCCGGAGCGAGCGCCGTCCCGGGCGAGACGCCGATCCCGCGCAGCCGGCGCTCGGTCACAGCTCGTCGAATCCCCGCGCGACCAGGGTCGCGAGGGCCTCCACCGCGGCCGCCTCGTCGGTGCCGTCGGCGCGGACCGTGAGCGCGGCGCCGCACTCCGCCGCCAGCATCATCACGCCCATGATGCTCTTCGCATTGACCGCCAGGCCGTCCCGCTCCAGCTCGACGTGTGCGGCGAACGAGCTCGCCAGCCGGACCAGCTGGGCGGCGGGACGGGCGTGGAGCCCGAGCGGATTGACGATGGTCACGAGGCGTTCGGTCACGCGAGGCGTCCCCCGAGGCCCAGGCCGGTGAGCGTGAGGAGGGCCACCGCCGCGATGAGCAGGAGCCCGTAGCGGAGCCCGGTGAACCAGGCGGGCCGGATCCGGGCGAGCAGCACCCCGACCGCGCCCACGGCGAGCGCGGTGAGCCCGGCGGGGCCGGTGAGGCCGCCCAGGAGCCAGGCCGCCGCGGCCGGGATCGCCGCACCGACCGCAAGCCCGGCCAGCCGCCCGACCCGCTGGGCCGCATCGGTCAGCCAGGAATCCCGGATGGCCCGAGCCACCAGCGGGCCCTCGCGGAGCCCGGTCCGGAGCCCCCACAGGGTCGTCGCGAGCCGGATGCCGTTCCACGTCACCAGCAGCCCTCCCACGGCGAGACCCGGCAGCCCCAGGGTGACGCCCAGGATGGCGCACCCGGCCAGCCCCGGGAGCAGGCCGGCCCAGAACAGCTGGTCGCCGAGTGCGCCCAGCGGGCCGCCCACCGCGGTCCGGAGCCGCTGGACCTGCTCGCCCGTCGCCCCGTCATACTCCGCCCGCACCGCCGCCCCGAGCGCCAGGCCGGCCAGGTAGGGATGGCCGTTGAAGAACTCCGCCGAGCGCACCGTGGCCGCGGTGTGGCGCGCGGCGTCGGAGGCGCGCAGGTCGCCCAGGAGCGGCTCCGCCGCCCACCCCATCCCGATCCCCTGCATCCGCTCGTAGTTCCAGGCCGCCTGGAGCGCGAGCAGGCGGGCGACCGCCCGGGTGACGCCCCTCACCGGAACACCGCCAGGAGAACACCCAGCACGGCGCCCAGACCGAGCCAGCGGAGCCGGAGTCCCCGCCCCGCGTTCCGGAGCGCGCCCGACGCCGCACCGGAGAGGCCCGCCCCGACCAGTCCGATGGTCAGCGCCGCGGCGGCGGTCGATCCCATCCCGGTCATCGGCCAGGCGCGCGCCAGCGCCGCGCCGGCGGCCACCGCCACCACCGCGAGCGCGGCCGACCGCAGCGTGTCGCGCGCCAGTCCGCGGAGCTGCAGCGCCCCGATCACCCGCGGGTCTCCGGTGGCGAGGGCGGCCGCCCGCCGGTGCACCGCCCGCGCGTTCGCCTGGCGGAGGTACTCGAGCGAGAGCCCCCCAAGCCAGGCCAGCGCCAGCGCCAGCGCGAGGGCGGGCCCGCCCGCCCAGGGGCCCTCGAGCCCCGCGGCCGCGACCGTGGCCCCGGCGGTGGCGGCGCCGTAGTCCGGGTAGCGCGCCGCGCCGACCGGCATGACGTCGAGGGCATACAGCTCGAGCGCCACGCCCGCGGCGAGGCCCGTCCCCGGCTCGCCCAGGATGCACCCCGCCAGCGCGCCGACGACCAGCGGGCGGGAGAGGAGGCCCTGCGGGACGCTCACGAGGTCCACGCCGGCCACGGTGGCCCATGCCGTCACCCCGGCGAGTGCGGCCAGCGAGGGCTCGCTCATCGGAGCGACTCGAGCGGCACGGCGGACGTCGCCGGGACGTCCTGCGCGGTCACGCGTACGCCCGCGGCCGCCAGGGCCTCGAGCCGCTCGAATTCCTCGTCGGAGAGGTACACCCAGGGCAGCCGCTGGGTCCGCCCGGGGCGGTGGTGGATGCCGCCGAGATTCACCGCCCCGAGGCGCCCCCCGGAACGGGCCTGCAGCGCGGCCATCGTGGCGACGTCGGCGGTAAGGAGGATGCCGCGGTCCGGCCGCTCGAGCCACGCCGGCAGCGCCCCGGCCGCCTCCGCCACGCTCGCGAAGATCACCTCGACCTCGGGCGGCGCCGCCAGGCGGTAGAGCTCCTGCTCCCACTCGCTGGCCCGCACGGCGTCGTCCACCAGCACGATGAAGGCGGCGCCGAGCGGGCGCCCCCAGCCGATGACGACCTGGCCGTGGATGAGCCGGTCGTCCACGCGCGCGAGCACCAGGGTCACGCGGGGACGCGGATGGACCGCGCGCCCACGTCCACCGCGCGCTCGGCGGCCTCGGCGGGAGTCAGGTCCCGGTGGAAGATGAAGTCCAGCAGCATCGCGAGATTCACCCCGGTGACGACGGCCACCTCGGGATGGCCGCGGAGCCGGTGGAGGGTGGCGACGAGGCAGGAGCCGCTGGGCATGTCGACGAAGACGACGGCGGGGCGCCCGGCGAGGGCCTCGCGCACGCGGTCCTCCAGGTCGCCGCGGTCGCACCCGGTGTTGGAGACCGGCACCAGGGCGCCCCGGATCCCGCTGATCTCCTCCGCGGCGCCGACCAGCCCCGCCGCGAGGTCGCGGTGGCAGACGACCACCCCGGTCAGCGGCTCACTCATAGTCCTCCTGCAGGTACTCCCGCACCCGGCTCTGCTCCCGCATCCGGCGGATCAGCCGCTCGTTGAACTGGGCGGCGACGTCCACGCCGGTGTAGCGCAGGAGGTGGTTCATCGCCACCACCTCCGAGACCACGGTGATGTTCTTCCCCGGGTTGAGCGGCACCACGACCTTGGGCAGCGAGACGCCGAGGATCTCGGTGGTCTGTGCCGCGAGCCCGGTGCGGTCGGCGTCCTGCGCGGTCTCCCAGGCCTCCAGCTGCACCACCACCTCGATCCGCTTCTGCTGCCGCACGGAGCGGATCCCGAAGATGCTCTGGATGTCGATCAGCCCGATCCCGCGGATCTCCATGTGGTGGCCCGCGAGTTCGTGGCCCCGCCCGATCAGCACGTCATTGCCCCGGCGGGTGACCAGGACCACGTCGTCGGCCACGAGCCGGTGCCCGCGTTCGACGAGGTCGAGCACGCACTCGCTCTTGCCGATGCCCGACCGGCCGATGAAGAGGAGCCCCACGCCGTAGACGTCCGCCAGCGAGCCGTGCACCGTGGTGCGCGGCGCGTACGCCTCTTCCAGCAGCGGCTTGAAGCGCCGGTAGAACTCGGAGGTCTTGAGCCGCGAGCGGAGCACCGGCACCCGGCGGTCGGTGGCGAGGGCGAGCAGCTCGGTGGGCAGCTCGAGCCCTTTCGTCACGAACACGCAGGGGATGTCGAACCCGAAGAAGGCGTCCAGCCGGGCCCGGCGCTCCTCGGCCGGGAGGCCCTGGAGGTAGGTGATCTCGGTCTCGCCGAAGACGTGGATGCGGCCGGGGAAGAAGCGACCGGTGTACCCCGACAGGGCGAGGCCCGGACTCGCCACCTCGGCATCGGGCACGACCTTGTCCAGCCCGAGCTCGCCGGTGACGGCCTCGAGCTGCAGCGCCTCCCCCCGCGGCCCGAGGAGATCCCGGAGGCGGAGGCTCACACCCGGTCCGTCTCGGCCCGGCGCCGCCCGGGCCGGGCGGCCGCACGCTCGAGCTGCGGCCGGAGCTTCTCCTCGGCGCGGTCGAGCGCCGTGCGGTGATCGTCCGCCTGGGCGGCGGCCATGGCCAGCTCGCCCCGGGCGAGGTGGATCCGGATCTCGGCGCTCGGCTGGCCGTGGGTCACGTCGAACAGCACCGTGGCATCGTGGGGCCGCGGCGCGAGACCGGCGAGCCGGTCGAGGATGGCATCCGCGCGCTCGCGGAGCGCGTCGGGAATCTCGCAGTGACGGATCGTGATCGTCTTGCGCATCGAGGTGCTCCCCTCGTCAGGAGTGCGGACGATCCTGCACCAGCTCCTCGAGGTGGGCCAGCGTCGCCGACGCCGCGCCCTCCCACGAGTGCTCCTCGGCCCAGCGCCGGGCGGCGCTCCCCAGGCGAGCGGTGAGCCCGGGCTCGCGGGCCAGGTCCACCATCCGGGCGGCCAGCGGCTCGGGCTGGCCGTGTGGCACGAGCCACCCGGTCTCGCCATGGCGAACGGAGTCCCGCAGGCCGGGGCTGTCCGAGGCCAGGGAGGGGGTCCCGCAAGCGGCCGCCTCCATCACGGTGATCCCCCACCCCTCCTTCGGCGAAGGAAATACGTTCGCCGTGGACTCGCGCAAGAGGCGAAGCTTGGTCGCCTCGTCCACGAAGCCGAGGAACTGCACGCCCTCCCCCGCCCCGAGCGATGCGGCCAGCCGCTCGAGCCGCGGCCGGTCGTCGCCCTGGCCCGCCACGAGCAGCCGGAGGTCGGGGACCGACTGCCGGGCCAGGACGGCCGCCCGGATGGCCGTCTCCACCCCCTTGTACCGCTTGAGCCGGCCGAGGTAGACGAACGTCGGCGGCCCGGCGGGCCGGCCGGCCGGGGCGGGGGTGAAGCGCCCGGTGTCCACCCCGGGATGGACCACCCGGATTCGCCCGGCCGGCACCCCGCGGGCGACGAGATCGTCCCGGGTACTCTCGCTGATGGCGTGGAAGCCGGTGCGGCGGTAGGCGCGGGGGATCCCGCGTTCCGCCGCCCACACGATGCCCGCGGAGACGGGATCGACCTCGCGGAACGCGGTGGTGCCGAAGAGGTGCGGGATGAGCGTGCAGAACGGGAGCGGCGTCAGCGAGGGGAGGTAGAGCGGGAGCTTGTTGACGTCCTCGACGACCACGTCCGGGGCCTCGGCGCGGAGCGCACGCCGCACGGCCCCCCGGCCGCGAAGCGCGAACGAGTGCCGCCCCCCGGTCCGCCGCACCGCGATGCCGTCGACCACTTCCCGCCCGGGCGCGCCGGCCCACCCGGAGCAGACCAGCCGCACCCGATGGCCGCGGGCGGCGAGCCGGGAGAAGATCTCGAAGAGGTGGATCTCCGCCCCGCCCGCCTGCGGGTTGAGCCGGTCCTGCCAATTGACCAGGAGGATGTTCACAGCCGCCCGAGGTCGCGCGCCACCCGATCGAGCACGCCGTTGACGAACGCCGGCGCGCGCGGTCCGGCGAACCAGCCCGCCAGCCGGACCGCTTCGTCGATGGCCACCCGGGGCGGGACACCGGGGTCCTCCAGTTCGTGGATCCCGAGCCGGAGGATGTTCCGCTCCATCACCCCGATGCGGTCGAGGCGCCAGTTCTCGGCGGCGCGCGCCACCACGCCGTCCAGGCGCTCGCGATCGCGGTGCACCGCCGTCGCCAGGGCCTCGGCGCGCTCGAAGACCGACGGTGCCGGACCGGTCAGTCGCGCGAGCCCGCTGGCGAGGTCCCGGAGCCGGAGGTCGGGCTGCAGGTCCGCGCTGTAGAGGAGCTGCAGCGCCCGCGCCCGGGCGCGGGTCTCAGTCCGGAGCATTGCGTCCGTCGCGGAGCTGGGCCAGGGCGTCGGCCGTGGTGAGCGCAGCCTCCGCCGCCTCGTGGCCCTTGTTGCCGGCGTCGCCGCCGGCCCGGGCGAGCGCCTGCTCCAGCGAGTCCACGGTGAGGAGACCGAAGCCGACCGGCATGCGGTACTCCAGCGCCACCCGGCCGAGCCCGCGGGTGGCGGCGCCCGCCACGTACTCGAAGTGCGGGGTGTCGCCCCGGATCACCACGCCAAGCGCGACGATACACCCGTAGCGCCCGGTGGCGGCGGCCGCGGCCGCCGCCCCCGGGAGCTCGAAGGCGCCGGCCACCCAGACCACGTCCACCCGCTCCTCCCCTGCTCCGGCGGCGGCGCAGCACTCGAGCGCCCCGTCGAGCAGCCGGCGGGTGACCAGTTCGTTGTAGCGACTCACGATGACGGCCACGCGCCCCGGGGCGCGGAGCCGGCCGGCGATCTCGGGCACGGGGATCAGTGGGCGAGGAGGTGGCCGAGCTTGTCGCGCTTCGCGGCGAGGTAGCCCTGGTTGTGGCTCGACTCGTCCACGACCAGCGGGACGCGCTCGGTGATGGTGAGACCGTAGCCCTCGAGCCCGACCAGCTTCCGCGGGTTGTTGGTCATCACCCGGATGGTCGAGAGGCCGAGGTCCCGGAGGATCTGCGCGCCGATGCCGTAATTGCGGAGGTCGGGCCGGAAGCCGAGGCGTTCGTTGGCCTCCACGGTGTCGTCGCCGCGGTCCTGCAGGGCGTAGGCCCGGACCTTGTTCAGCAGCCCGATCCCGCGCCCTTCCTGGTCCAGGTACACGATGACACCGGCGCCCGATTCGGCGATCCGCTTCATCGCCGCGTGCAGCTGCGGGCCGCAGTCGCAGCGGAGCGAGCCGAACACGTCACCGGTGAGGCACTTCGAGTGCATCCGGACCAGCACGTCCGGCCGGCCGTCCACCTCGCCGTGCACCAGCGCCACGTGCTCCGCCCGGTCCACGTCGTTCTCGTAGGCCACGAGCCGGAACTCGCCGAACCCGGTGGGGAGCCGGGCCTCCGCCACGCGGTGGACCAGCCGCTCGGTGCCGAGGCGGTACGCCACGAGGTCCGCCACGGTGACGAAGGTGAGGCCGTGCCGCGCGGCGAACTGCTCGAGCTCCGGCCGCCGCGCCATCGAGCCGTCCTCGCTCAGGATCTCGCAGATCACGCCCGCCGGCGCCAGGCCGGCCAGCCGCGCGAGGTCCACCGCGGCCTCGGTGTGCCCCACCCGCTGGAGCACGCCCCCGGGTCGCGCCCGAAGCGGGAAGACGTGGCCCGGCCGGCGCAGGTCGGAGGGAACGGTCGCGGGGTTGATGGCCACGTGTACGGTGATGGCCCGATCGGCGGCCGAGATGCCGGTGCTGACCCCGAAGCGGCGCTCCGCGTCCACGCTGACGGTGAAGGCGGTGCCGAGGTCCTCGGTGTTGCGCTCCGCCATCTGCGGCAGCCCGAGCTGGTCGCAGCGCTCCGGGGTGAGCGCCAGGCAGATGAGCCCGCGCCCGTGCCGGGTCATGAAGTTGACCATCTCGGGCGTGACCAGTTCGGCCGCGCACACGAGGTCGCCCTCGTTCTCGCGGTCGCGGTCGTCCGCGACGATGATCATCTTCCCGTTCCGCAGGTCGTCGATCGCCTGCGCGATGGTCCCGAAGGCTTCAGTCACGAGTCACGAGTCACGAGAGATGGGTCCCGGGTCGGTCGGTGCCGGAGCGCCGGGAGTGGCTCGCGACGCACGACCCGCGACTCGCGACTCCAGGAGCCCCGCGACATACTTGCCGATCACGTCCCCCTCCACCTGCATCCGGTCGCCGGCATGCCGCTCGCCCAGCGTGGTGTGGGCGCGGGTGAAGGGGACCAGCGACACCTGCACGACCCCCGGGCGCGGCACCGCGTTCACGGTGAGGCTCACGCCGTCCAGCGTGATCGAGCCCAGCGGCACGGTCGCCGCGGCCACCGCCGGCGGCACGCGCACGTCCAGCAGGAGCGCGTCGTCCTGTTCCCGCACCGCCTCGACCGTGCCCACCCCGTCCACGTGGCCCTGCACCAGGTGGCCGCCCAGCCGGTCCCCGGCACGCAGGGCGCGCTCGAGATTGACGCGCCGGCCGGCGGCCCAGCCGGCCGCGGTGGTGCGCTCGACGCTGGTGGCGACCACGTGCACCGCGAACCAGCCGGCCCCGGCCGACTCCACGGTGAGGCAGGCGCCGTCCACCGCCACGCTCTCGCCCGGCACCAGGTCGTCCCAGGGGCACGCCACGCGGGCCGCCACGCCACCCTCGGCCGGCCGCACGGCGGTCAGCTCGCCAACGGCGGTCACGATGCCGGTGAACACGTCCGGTCCGCCACGAGCAAGGTATCCTCCCCGAGGGGGCGTCGCTCCGTCACCTGCCAGCGCTCCGCGGCGTCGAGCGCGACCGCCGGGAGTCCGGCTACCGCGGGCACACCCTCACCCAGCCAGAGCGGCGCCTGCACCCAGTAGAGCCGGTCCACCAGGCCCGCCGACAGGAGCGCCCCGGCCAGCCGCCCGCCACCTTCCACCAGCAACGACCCGACGCCCTGGCCTCGCAGCGCACGGAGCGCCGCCGGCAGGTCGCCGGCCGTGAGCTCTCCCGCCGCGGCCTGGGTCGGGAGTGCGCCGCCCACCCGGACCACCACCGCGGCCCGCTCCGCCGTCTCGCGGAAGAGTCGCAGGCCATCCGGCAGCCCCGTCTCCCTGATGAAGACAACGCGGAGCGGTTCCCGGCGGGGATGCGTGCTCCCCCGCACGGTCAGGGCCGGATCGTCCCGCCGCGCGGTCTCCGCCCCCACGGCGATCGCGTCGAACCCGGCGCGGAGCCAGTGGGCCCATTCCCGTGCTTCGGGGCCCGAGAGCCATCGCGACCGCCCCGCGGCGTCGGCGATCCGCCCGTCGAGCGAGGTGGCCAGCTTGAGGGCCACCCAGGGGCGGTCCGGCACGGACACGCCGTGGAGGAAGGCGGCGTTCTGCGCCGCCGCCTCCGCGGCGAACCGGGTCACCTGCTCCACCTCCACCCCACGCCCGCGGAGCAGCGCCGCACCGCCAGCGGCCAGCGGATCCGGGTCGGCTAGCGCGAACACCACGCGCCGGATCCCGGCATCGGCCACCGCGGGGGCGCACGGTGGCTGCTTTCCCTGGTGGGTGCACGGCTCGAGGGTCACCACCAGCGTCGCGCCGTGCGCCCCGGCACCCGCCGCGTCGAGCGCGACACGCTCGGCATGCGGGCCGCCGAACTCGCCGTGCCACCCCTCCCCCACCGCGGCCCCGCCCCGCAGGACGACCGCGCCCACCATCGGGTTGGGATGCACGCGCCCCCACCCCCGCCAGGCGAGGTCGAGCGCGTGGCGCATCGCCTCGGCCTCGGTCATGTCAGAACGAGAGGCCGAACGCCAGCCCCCCGAAGACCCGACCGGCGTCCTCGTCGATCTCCTCGAAGTCGCTGGTGAATTCCTGATCCTCCGCGAACTGCCAGCCGACTTCCAGCCCGAGCCGCCCGGGACCGAGGTTCAAACCGAAATCGAGGTAGGCGAGCCAACGGGTCTCCTCGACGTCGAGGGCGATCGCCGGCTCCGGCAGGCCGCTGATCGGGTCGCGGAACTGCGCCGTGGCGTCGCCGCTGTACCGGTCGTACCCGAGGCCGCCCGCGAGCTGGAAGCCCGCAAAACGCCAGTCGGCGGAGGCCCGCAGGTTGAGCGCGGCCATGCCGGCGGTGAATTCATAGTCCTGGTCCGGCTCGGCGAGGTCGCCGTAGCGGACGTCGGGGATGGTCCGCCGCATCACCGAGACCCCGAGGTTCGGCACGGGGAAGAACGCATCGAGGATGCCGACCCGGAGACCGTAGCCGAAGCCCAGGGCCGCATCACCGATCGAGGTCGCGTCGGGGTCCACCGCGAAGTTGTCCACCTGCCCGGTGGGGAGGAACTGGACCGACAGCAGGAGCGAGGTCCGGAGCAGCCCGGAGGAGAGCCCGTCCCAGAGCCCGAGCTCGCCCTCGAGCAGCGGTGCCGGGACCACCACGCTCTCCCCCGCGGGCACCGTGGGCGTCGAGCCGTCGTAGTCGAGGCTCGGAAGCTGCACCTCCGCGGCGTTCACCCGCAGCATCAGACCGAAGCGGGGGAAGGGCCCGAGTCCGGCCGCGGGTCCGAGGAGCGGCTGGCCACCGCCCAGGAGGATGCCGGCCGCCGGATACAGGAGCCGGGTGCCCTCCACCGCGGCGTTGCAGACGTTGCCGGCCTGCCCGCCGTAGCCGGCGCACTCGGAGTTCTGCGCGGCGGCCGGGTGCGCCAGGGCGCAGGCCACGATCCCGAGCAGGGCAGCACGGACGGATCGGCTCATGGGCTCCTCCTCATGGGTTGAAGCGTACCCTTCGCACGCCGGGTCGCACGTCGCCCACGACCCAGGTCGCCACACCGGCGGCGGTCCCGGCGGCCTGCACTGCGTCCGCCTCGTCCGGCGGCACCACGGCGATCATGCCGAGCCCGAGGTTGAAGACCTCCCGCATCTCGTCGGTCGTGATCCCGCCCGCGCGCTGCAGGACGCGGTAGAGCGACGGCCATGCCCACGCCCCGGCCTCGACCACCGCCTCGACGCCCTCCGGCAGCACCCGCACCAGGTTCCCGGCTATGCCCCCGCCCGTGACGTGGGCGAGCCCGTGGATCCGCCCGAGGACGGGCCGGATGGCGGCGGCGTAGCTCCGGTGCACCGCGAGGAGGACCTCGGCCACCGTGCCGGCGCTGTCGGGGAACCGAGCGTCCACCCCGAGCTTCATCGTGTCGAACACGATCCGCCGGGCCAGGGTGTAGCCGTTGGTGTGGAGTCCGCTCGCCTCGTACCCCAGGAGCACGTCGCCCGGGCGGATCCGGTCACCGTGCAGCGCCTCGTCCTCCTCCACGACGCCCACGATCGTGCCGGCCAGGTCGAAGTGGCCCGCGGTGTAGAGCCCGGGCATCTGCGCCGTCTCGCCGCCGGCCAGCGCCATGCCGTGCGCCCGACACCCGCGGGCGACCCCCTCGACGATGCCGGCGAGCACGTCGGTCGTGAGCCCGGCCCCGGCGATGTAGTCGAGGAACGCGAGCGGCCGGGCGCCATGGACCAGCACATCGTTGACCGAATGGTTGACGAGGTCCTCGCCCACCGTGTCGTAGACCCCGGCCTCGAGCGCCACGAGCACCTTCGTGCCGACCCCGTCGGTGCTCATGACGAGCACCGGGCGGCGCATGCCGGCCGGCACGCGCACCATGCCGCCGAAGGCCCCCGGCCGGCCGACGGACAGCGCGGTCTGCGCCCCCGCCACGGCCTCGATGATCCGGGCCTTGGCGGCGTCGGCGGCGGCGAGGTCCACGCCGGCGGCGGCGTACTGGCGCCCGCTCACTCGACCCGCTCCGCGGCGGCCACGTGGGTGAGGTCATGGAAGGCGGCGACCCGGGCCTCGACGTCGCCCAGCCCGACCTCGTCGAAGCCCCGGATGCCGAAATGGGCCACCGCGAACGAGCCCATCGTGGCGCCGTAGACCATGGCCCGGCGGAGGTTGTCGCTGGACACGTCGCCCGTGCGCGCCACGTAGCCCATGAACCCGCCCGCAAAGGCGTCTCCCGCGCCGGTGGGGTCGAAGACCTCCTCCAGGGGGAACGCGGGCGCGTAGAACGTGCGGTTCCGCTCGATCAGCAGGGCGCCGTACTCGCCCTGCTTGATGACCACCCGGCTCGGGCCGCGCTCCAGGATCCAGCGGCCCGCACGGTGGATGTTCCAGTCCCCGGACAGCTCGCGCGCCTCGGCGTCGTTCACCATCAGGATGTCCACCCGCTTGAGCAGCCCGAGCAGGGCCTCGCGCTTGCCCTGGATCCAGTAGTTCATCGTGTCGCAGACCACGAGGCGGGGTTGCGTCACCTGGTCGAGCACGCCCAGCTGCAGCTCGGGGTCGATGTTGCCGAGGAAGATGAACTTCGCCGATTCGTGGCCCGGCAGGAGCCGCGGGCGGAACTGCGCGAAGACGCCGAGGCGGGTCTCCAGCGTCTCCCGGCTCTGCAGGTCGTAGGAGTACTTCCCCTTCCAGCGGAAGCTCTCGCCCTCGGCGCGCTCGACCCCGCTCCAGTCGATGCGGCGGGCGCCGAGCCGCTCGAGCGCCGCCACCGGATAGTCGCGCCCCACCACCCCGACCACCTGCACCGGGTGGAGCAGGGCGCCGGCGACGGCGAAGTACACCGCCGAGCCGCCCAGGGCGTCCGCCGTCTCGCCGAAGGGCGTGTACACGGAGTCGAGGGCGACACTGCCGACCACCAGGAGGGTCATCGGGTCACATCCGGTCGGGCGCGGAGCACCCGAGGAGGGTGAGGCCATTGGCGAGCACCTGCCGGGCGGCGCGGGCGAGCAGCAGCCGGCCGTGTTCCACCGCGGGGGGCTCGCCCAGCACGCGGCACTTGTGGTACCAGCCGTGGGCGACCCGCGCGAGCTCCTCGAGATACCCGGTGATGCGGTGCGGCTCCCGCGCCTCGGCCGCGCGCAGGGTCACCTCGGGGAAGGCGCCGAGCTTCTTCAGGAGATCGAGGTCCTCGGGCGCCGGCAGCGCCTCGGGCGTCACCGCCCCCGCCACCGCGGCGGGGTCGCGGCCGGCCACGCGGAAGATCCCCGACATCCGGGCATGCGCCATCTGGACGTAGAACACCGGGTTCTCCTCCGTCTGGCTCTTGGCCAGGTCCACGTCGAACACCAACCCCGACTCGCCGCGCCGCATCAGGAAGAAGTAGCGCGCCGCATCCACGCCGACCTCCTCGAAGAGGTCGCGCAGCGTGACGAACTCGCCCGAGCGCTTCGACATGCGCACCTCCTCACCCCCCCGCACCACCTTGACGAGCTGCACGATCTTCACGTCGAAGAAGTCGTCCGGGTAGCCGAGCGCCCGGAGCACGGCGCGCATCCGGGGAACGTAGCCATGGTGGTCGGCACCCCAGACGTCAATGGCGTGCGCGAAGCCGCGCTCGAACTTCTCGATGTGGTAGGCGATGTCCGGGACGAGGTAGGTGAAGCTCCCGTCCTGCTTGCGGAGCACCCGGTCCTTGTCGTCGCCGAACTCGCTGGTCCGGAGCCAGAGCGCGCCCTCGGACTCGTACGTCAGGGCCTTCGCAGCCAGCACCTCGAGCCCGTGCGCCACCCGCCCGGCGTCGTAGAGCGCCTGCTCGCTGGTGTGGACGTCGTAGGTGACGCCGAACTCCCGGAGGTCCCCGTCCTGCTCGGCGCGCATCGCGTCGAGGGCGTAGGCGCGGCAGCGCGCCGTCCCCTCGGCGGCGGGCAGGTCGGCGAACGCCGCGCCCTCCCGGCCGAGGAGGTCCCGCGCCATCTCCTGGAGGTAGGCCCCGTGGTAGCCGCCCTCCGGGACCGCCGCGGCCCGGCCGACAACCTCCTGGACGCGCGCCCAGAGGCTCTGTGCCAGCTTGTCGATCTGGACGCCGGCGTCGTTGATGTAGAACTCGCGGACCACCTCGTGGCCGCTCCACTCGAGCAGGGTCGCGATGCCGTCACCGAGCGCCGCCCCGCGCCCGTGCCCGACGTGCAGCGGGCCGGTCGGGTTCGCCGAGACGAACTCCACGTTCACCCGCTTCCCCTTGCCCAGATCGTGCCGGCCGAAGTCCGCGCCGGCCGCCAGGATCGTCTGGAGCTGGGCGTCGAGCTGGTCCACGGCGAGCCAGAAGTTGATGAAGCCGGGCCCGGCGATCTCCGTCCGCGCGACCACGTCGGCCGGCAATCCGAGGTCGTCCACCACCTGCTGGGCGAGCTGGCGCGGGCTCCGCCGCAGCGGCTTCGCCAGCACCATCGCGAGGTTGGTGGCCAGGTCGCCGTGGCCGGCGTCGCGGGGCCGCTCGAGCACGAAGTCGGCGCCGGGCGCCCCCAGGTCGGCGGCGACCCGCTCCAGCGCCGCGCGGATGCGGTCGGTCACTCCGCCTTGCCCTTCCCGGCGGGCTTCCCGCCCTTCCCCTCCGCCTTGGGCTTCTCCGCCGCCGGCTCGGCCGACGGCTTCTCCGCGGCGGGCTTGGCCTCCCCCGCCTCCGGCTTCCGCGCCCCCTTCCCGTCCTTGCCGTAGTCGGTGATGTAGAACCCGCTGCCCTTGAAGACGAGCCCGGCACCACCCGAGATCTGGCGGGCAGCCGGCCGGCCGCAGGTCGGGCAGCGGGCCCGGCCCTTCGCGGTGATCTTCTCGAACTTGTCGAAGTCATGCCCCGCGGGGCAGCGATAGTGGTAGGTCGGCATGTTCCGGCTGCGACTCCGTTAACTTTCGACAGCCGTGAAACTTAGCCGATCGCGGCGGGGCTCACAAGGCGACGGGTTGACGGGGTCAGCGCGGGTCGTGGGTGCCCCAGACGGCGCGGAGCGCATCGCTGATCTCGCCGATGGTGGCCCGGGCCCGCACCGCCTCGATCACCGGCTCCATGAGCCCCCCAGTCCCGGCAGCGGCCGCTCCGACCCCCTCGAGCGCCTGCCGGACGGCCCGCGCGTCCCGGGCCGCTCGGGCGGCCGCCAGCCGCTCCCGCTGGCGGGAGGCGAGTGCCTCGAAGTCGGGCGCCTCGAGCGGGGCGGCGGGCGCGGGGTCGGTGAAGCGGTTGACCCCGACCACCACCTGCTCCCCCGACTCCTGCCGCTGCTGCAACGCCCAGGCGCTCCGCGCAATCCGCTCCTGGAAGTAGCCCCCCTCCACCGCGCGGGCGGAACCGCCGAGCGCGTCCACCTCGGCGATGATCGCGCGGGCCTCCGCCTCGAGCCGATCGGTGAGGGCCTCGACGTACCAGCTGCCGCCCAGCGGGTCCACCGCCCCGGTGACGCCGCTTTCGTGCGCCAGCACCTGCTGGGTGCGGAGGGCGAGGGTGGCGGCATCCGCGGAGGGGAGGGCCAGCGCCTCGTCGTACCCGTTGGTGTGGAGGCTCTGGGTGCCGCCGAGCACCGCCGCCAGCGCCTGCACCGTCACCCGGACGACGTTGTTGAGCGGCTGCCGGGCCTGGAGCGTCACCCCGCCGGTCTGGGTGTGGAAGCGGAGCCGGGCGGTCTGGTCGCCGGCGCCGAAGCGCTCCCGCACCAGCCGGGCCCAGAGCCGGCGGGCGGCGCGGAACTTGGCCGCCTCCTCGAAGAGATCGTTGTGCGCGGCGAAGAAGAAGGAGAGCCGGGGCCCGAAGGCGTCCACCACCAGCCCCGCCTCCACCGCCCGCCGCACGTACTCCAGCCCGTTGGCGAGGGTGAAGCCGAGTTCCTCCGCCGCCGTCGCCCCCGCCTCCCGCATGTGGTAGCCGCTGATCGAGATCGGGTTGAACGGCATGTCCTCGTCCGCCACGAAGCGGAAGAGGTCCACGGTGAGCCGCAGGGAGGGCTCCGCCGGGAAGATGTAGGTGCCCCGCGCGATGTACTCCTTGAGGATGTCGTTCTGGACCGTGCCCCCGAGCCTCGACCGCGGCACCCCCTGCTCCTCGCCGGTCACCACGTACATCGCGAGGAGGATGGCCGCCGTGGCGTTGATCGTCATCGAGGTGGTGACGCGGTCGAGCGGGATCCCGCGGAAGAGGAGCGCCAGATCGTCCACCGTGTCGATCGCGACGCCGACGCGGCCGACCTCGCCCCGCGCCATCGGGTGGTCGGAGTCGTAGCCCATCTGGGTGGGGAGGTCGAACGCCGTGGAGAGCCCGGTCTGGCCGGCGTCGAGCAGGCGGCGGAAGCGCCCGTTGGTCTCCTCCGCGGTGCCGAAGCCGGCGTACTGGCGCATGGTCCAGAGTCGGCCGGCGTACATCGTGGGGTGGATGCCGCGGGTGAAGGGGAACGCACCGGGCTCGCCCAGGTCGCGGGCGACGTCCCCGGCCCAGTCCCCCGGCCCGCGGGCCCGGGCCGGATCCTCGTCGCCGCTCACGCCGCGCCCTCCCGGGCGCGCTGCTCGAGGATGGTCCCCCGCACGAACTCGACGTCGTCGCGGGACCCGATGACCAGGGGCGACCGCTGGTGCAGCGCGTGCGGCTGGAGGTCGAGGATCCGGGTGACGCCGTCGGTGGCCGCGCCCCCCGCCTGCTCCACGATGAAGGCCATCGGGGCGCACTCGTAGAGGAGACGCAGCTTGCCCGCCGGGTTGGTCACGTCGCCGGGGTAGAGGAAGATCCCGCCGTTCACCAGGTTGCGGTGGAAGTCCGCCACCAGCGAGCCGATGTAGCGGCTGTTCTTTCCCTTCATCCGGTCGGGGAAATCCCCGTGCAGGCCGCGGACCGCGAGCTGGACGCCCCGGTCCCACCGGCCGAAGTGGCTCTCGTTCACGCTGTAGTACTTGCCGGTGCCGGGAATCGTGATCTGCGGGTGGGAGAGCACGAACTCGCCGATGGTGGGATCGAGCGTGAACCCGTGGACCCCGTGGCCGGTGGTGTAGACCATCATCACGCTCGAGCCGTACATCACGTACCCGGCGGCCACCTGGTTGCGGCCGGGCTGGAGCACGTCGCGGTGGTCGCCCCGGCCGCCATCGCTGACCCGGGCGTAGACGCTGAAGATGGTCCCCACGGGTGCGTTCGCGTCGATGTTCGACGAGCCGTCGAGCGGGTCGAACAGCACCACGTACTTGCCCACGGGGTAGCCGTCGGGCACCGGGATGAAGTCCTCGTCCTCCTCCGAGCCCATCACGCAGACGCGACCGGTGAAGGTGAGGGCGCTCTTCACCACGTCGTTGGCGTAGACGTCGAGCTTCTGCTGCTCCTCCCCCTGCACGTTCACGTTGCCGGCCGAGCCGAGCACGTCCACCAGCCCGGCGCGCCGCACGGCGCCGGCGATCACCTTGCCGGCGAGCGCGATGTCGTAGAGCAGGTTCGTCATCTCGCCGGTGGCCTCGGGGTGGCCCCGCTCCTGGTCGAGGATGAACCGCTCGATGGTGGTGACGGCGGCGCTGCGGAACACGTGAGCCTCGTGGCGAAGGTGCGGGACCCGCGCCCGGCGCGGATCGTGAGGGTACGCCCGTCGGTCCGGGCGGAGATGGTGCCGTCCCGGTCGGTGCGCCAGACGCCGACGCCCCGCCCGGCGAGCCGCGCGAGGGTGGCGGGGGCGGGATGGCCATACCGGTTCCCCGACCCCACACTCAGGACGGCGGCCACCGGCCGGAGCTCGTCGAGCCAGGCGTCCCCGGTGGCGGTGCGGGAGCCGTGATGCCCCACCTTGAGCAGCGCCACCGGGCCCACGCGCCCCCGCAGGCGCGCCTCCGCGGGCAAGCCGGCGTCGCCGGGGAGCACGGCGCGGAAGCAGCCGTACTCCAGCAGCAGCACCACCGAGTCCTCGTTCACGTCGAGGCCCCAGCCGGGCCAGCCCGGGTCGGGATGCAGCACGGCGAGTCGCAGCCCGTCCACCTCGAACCGCTGTCCGGCGCGGGCCGGCACCCATCGCCGCCCCGCATCCCCGACCGCGGCCAGGAAGTCGAGGTAGAGCGGGTCGCCCACCATCGCCCCGGGCTCGAGGAGCACCGGCGGGTCGAGCGCGTCCAGCACCGTCCCGGCCCCGCCCAGGTGATCGGCGTGCGCATGGGTGACGACCGCCAGGGCGAGCCGCCGAGTGCCCGCCCGGCGGAGCCACGGCACCACCACGCGGCGGCCCGCATCGCTTCGCCAGTTCGCGGGGCCGGCATCCACCAGGATCCATCGTCCGCCCGGGGTGCGCACCGCGATGGCGTCGCCCTGCCCCACATCGAGGAAATGTAGCGCGAGATCGGAGCCCCCATAAGCCGCGGGCCGCGGCAGCAGCGGGAGCCAGAGCAGCGCCGCGGCGACCCAGGCCCCCCGCCGGGCAGACTCGCGCGCCGTGAGGTTCTGCCGGATTCCCCACCCGACCGCGATCGCGAGGCCGAGCCAGGGGAGCGCCGCCCCCACCCCACCGGCGCCGGCAAGGTTGCCGAACGGAAGCGCAGCGCCCCATCCGGCGAGCCGCTCGAGCACCCCCAACCCCAACCCCGCGGCGGAGGCGAAGGCCCCGGCAAGTCCGGGCGCGACCTCGGCGCAGGCCAGGCTGGCCACGATGCCAGGGAGGACGACGGCGGTGAGTGGCACTGCCATGAGGTTGAGCACGATGCCGGCAGCGGCGACCGACCCGAAAGCATAGGCCGTGACGGGGGCCGTGAACACGGTGGCACCCACCGAGGTGGCGAGGGCCTGGAGTGCCGCGCCGCCCCCGAGGCGCCGCCCGGTCCAGCGCGTGGCCGCCACCAGGCCGCCGACGGCCGCGAAGGACATCCACGCGCCCGCGGAGGCGATCGCCCACGGGTCCACCAGGCAGACCAGGAAGGCGGTGACGGCGAGGAGGTTCCCCGGCCGGATCCGGCGCTGGCGCTGCCGCTCCATCGCGAGGAGCGCCGTGAGGAGGGCCGCGCGCGTGGCCGGCGCGGGCCAGCCGAGGAACGCGGCGTATCCCACGGCGCAGGCCGCCGCGGCCATCCACGCCCGCTGCCGCGGCACCCCGCAGATCACGAGGAGGATGCCCGCCCAGCCGGCCAGGAGGCCGACATGGAAGCCCGAGATCGAGAGCAGGTGGGCGAGTCCGGCGCGGGCGAACTCGTCCCGCACCCGCGCATCCACCTGGCCCCGGCCCAGCACCAGGGCGTGGACCAGCGCCGCGCGAGGCCCGTAGAGCGACGACGCCGCGCGCGCCGTGGCGGTGCGCAGTCGCTCGGGGACCGAGGGGGGCGCGCCCGCCGACCGTGCGGCTTGGCGGACCACGAGAGTACCGCCGGGCCGCCCGAGCGCCCCGGCCCGCGACACCCATCGGCCACGCACCACCCACTCCTCCCCCGCGGCCGTCCGGTGCCCGGCCGGCCAGTGCGCCGGCAGCCCGCCCGAGCACGAGGCGGCCGGCAAGCGCACCTCGCCCCGGCCGCCGTCCCCCACCGGGTCACGCGCCCGCACCGTCAGGACGACGTCGCCCGCCCGCAAGCGGGCGCGGCAGCTTCCGTGGTCCGCAAGGCGGGCCGCCTCCCCGCCCAGCCGCCCAGCGGCGGCGCCGAGGCACGCCAGGGCGAGGAGCGCCCGCGGCCGTCGCAGCACGGGCACCAGGAGGAGCGGGACGACGAGAACCGGGTCCCCGAAACGCGTGAGGCCGGTCGCGAGACCGGCCCCGTATCCGATGATGACGCCGAGCGGGCGCGCCGCGCTCAGCGCTGCCCCCCGCTCAGAGCGGCTGCGGCCGGGCCTGCTTGCACCGGGGAGCGATCGCCACCCGCCGGAACGCCTCCATCAGCACCACGTCGAGCTGGGTGCGGACCTGGTTCCGGTCCAGGTTGATCTCGGTGAGGACCGTGCCCTCGCGACTCGCGACGTACCGCGCCGGCAGTCGGTTGAGGGCATAGACCAGCACGTCGCCCCGGCAGATGTCGCAGCCGCAGAACGACGGGAAGTGGGCCTTCAGCCCATCGTAGGCCTCGAGGACGTGCTCCTCGACCAGGTTGTGGATCCTCATAGGACCGCCAGCTGCGGGACGACCACATCCCCGGTGAAGGTGGAACCGGTGGTGCCGGTGAGCCGCACCTCCCGGTAGCTGCCGAGCGCCGACGCCGGCAGGTCGAGCAGGACGAGGTGATTCGCCCGGGTGCGGCCGAGGAGGAAGCCCCCCCGGCGGGCGGGCCGCTCGACCAGCACCTCGTGCGTCGTGCCCACCCGGGCCAGGTTCTTCCGGCGCGCCGTGGCGCGGACCAGCGCGATCAGCCGCTCGAGCCGCTCGGCCGCGACCTCCTCGGGCACGTGGTCGCGGAGGCGCGCCGCCGGGGTCCCCTCGCGGATCGAATACCGGAAGGTATAGGCATCGTCGAACGCCGCTTCCTCGACCAGCGAGAGGGTCTCGGCAAAGTCCGCCTCGGTCTCCCCCGGGAATCCGACGATCAGGTCGGTCGAGAAGGTGATGCCCGGGATCGCGGCGCGGAGCTCGGCGACGACCTCGAGGAACCGCTCCCGGGTATACCGGCGCAGCATCCGCTTCAGGGTCCGGTTCGAGCCGCTCTGCGCCGGCAGGTGCACATGCTCGCACACCGCCCTGGTGCCGGCCATGGACTCGATGACCCGGGCCGAGAAATCGGTCGGGTACGGGCTGGTGAACCGGACGCGCCGGATGCCCTCCACGGCGCCGACGGTGCGGAGCAGGTCGGCGAAGTCGTGTGGGCCCTCCCGCCACGAGTTCACCGTCTGGCCGAGCAGCGTCACCTCCGAGGTGCCGCCTTCCGCCAGGAACCGTACCTCGCGGACAACGTCCTCCAGCGTACGGCTGCGCTCCGGCCCGCGGGTGTACGGAACGATGCAGAACGTGCACCGGTAATCGCAGCCGCGCTGCACGGTGACGAACTGGGTTGCGCCGGTGGGGCGTACCGCAGGGACGTCCTCGTAGTGCTCCCACGAGCGGAACGTCGTATCGGTGACGCGCTCACCGTCGGCGGCGAGGGCGAGCAGGTCGGGGAGGTTCCGGTAGGCGTCCGGCCCGACCACGAGGTCCACCCGGGGCACTTCCTCGAGGAGGCGGGCGCCGAGCCGCTGGGCCATGCACCCCACCACGCCCAGCACGCCGCCGGGCCGCTTGAACCGCTGCAGCTCGCCCATCCGCCCGATCACCCGCTGCTCGGCGTTGTCCCGCACGGCGCAGGTGTTCACCAGGAGGACGTCGGCGTCCTCCGGGGAGTCGGTCACCTCGTACCCGGCCCGTCCCAGCGCGCCCACGATCAGCTCGCTGTCGGCCACGTTCATCTGGCAGCCGTAGGTCTCGAGATAGAGGCGGCGGGGCATGGGGGGAAGATAGGAGGGGGAACGGGGAACGGGGAACGGGGAGCGGTGGGTGGTGGCCCGTTCCCCGCTCCCTGTTCCCTGCTCCCCGTTGCTCACGGCCGGACCGAGATCCCCAGGGTCAGCAGCCACGCACTCTCGGTGTAGTCGCTGCCCTCGCGCCGCCACACCCGCTCGAGGGCGACGTCCACGCCCCCGCGGTCGTTGGCGAATCGCGTGCCGGTGCCGGCCGACACGCCGAACTCGCTCGGGTCCCCTCCCACCTCGAGCGGGAACGGCAGCTGCGCCCAGTGGATCCCGGCGCGCAGCGGGAAGCGGAAGGGGTGGGCCTCGTCCCGGTACAGCTCCAGCCCGCCCGCGACCTCGAGCGTGTTCGAGGCCCCGGTACCGCCGATCGCCTCGATCCCCTCGGACGCCCGGCCCCAGCTCCGCCACGTCGCCTGGCCCGCCAGCGAGAGCTGTCGCGACGCCGTCCAGAGCGCACCCGCCGAGACGGTGGCCGGGAGGCCGACCCGGGCCAGGCTGACGTCGCTCGAGTCCACGTCGATGTCGGTGGAGCCGTCGATGCGGGCGGTCAGGGCGAGCGCGACCCCCCCTCCGGGCCGGGCCCAGAGGCCGCCGGAGACGCCGAAGGTCCCGTACTCGAGCTCCGCGCTCTCCCGGATCGGCGCATAGAGCGAGTCGGAGAACCCCCGCCGGACGGTGAGCCGGTTCGACCCCGTGACGGCGTGGATCGCGGCCCCGACGGTCACCTTCGGGTTCAGGGCCCAGGCCGCGGCCAGACGGAGGTCATTGAGGCCGCCGGTCGAGCCCACGGTGTCGAAGACCTCCACCGGCGCGCCGCGGAGGTCGATCGTGTCCCGCGTGGCGAGCCGGAAGTCGCGGTCGGTGTAGTTCGAGATGCTCCCCGCCACCCAGACATTCGAGCGCCCGACGCGCCCGCCGAGGAAGACCTGCGGGAACCGGTTGCTCTTCACCGTCGCCTCGCCCGCCGGGTTGGCGGACGTGCGCCAGTTCTGGAGCCCGGTGAAGCCGGCGGTGAAGGTGGTGAACGCGGCGATGGCGGCGGGATTGCGGCTCGACTCCGGGTCGAAGAGGGCGAAGCCCCCGCTCGTTCCCATGCCGCGGGCGGAGAGCTCGCGGCCGGGCAGCCCGAAGCCGCGGACGCCGAACTGGGACGACTGCGCCACGAGCGGGAACGGGACCAGCACCAGGAGCAGGAAGGAAGCCGCGCGCACCTTACTGCCCTCCGAAGCGATACGGGAGGGTGTAGGTGATGCGGATCCGGGGTGGCGGTCCCCCGCCCCGGGTCGAGGCCAGGACGGGGCGCATGAACGAGGCGGCCTCCAGCTCCAGGGCGAGCATCACGGCGCTCGGGAGCGCGCTCTCGCCCAGCCAGGCCCGGGCGAGCGCAGTCGCCTCGAGCGCGATGGTGCCGTCGGTGCCCGGCGCGAGGAGGAGCTCCGAGCCGGTGGCCGCCGTGGGCGACTTGGCGCCGAGGTCCACCAGCACCGTTCGCGCCTGCATGTAGGTGGAGTCGCCCGGCAGGCCGGCGATGGGCCCGGTGGTCGTGAACTCGAGGGTGGCGCGGGAGATCCTCGCCGAATCGCGGATCACCTCGGGCAGCCGGAACCGCACCAGGCTCCGGGCCGAGGGCGCGCCGCCGACGGTGAGGCGGTCCGGGTCCACCGTCTCGGGGACATCCTGCACCCAGGTGATGACGGTCGGGGTCCGGAAGATGACCTGCTCCTGCACCGTCGTGTCGGCCACGTCCGCCGTGACGTAGGTCGTGAAGGACGGTCCCCCGGTGCCGAGGGCCACGAATCGGGCCCCGGTCGGCGCGTCGCCGCGCACCACCACGGCGAGCGCGAGGGTGCCGCTGTCCGCCGCGGGAATCGCGACGCGCGCGAGGTCCGCCCCCAGGAAGCGGAACGCGAGGGAGGGCGAGGTCGTGGTGTCGTCCACCAGGACGCTGTCGACCAGGTTCGCCTCGACGATGGCGGCGGCCACCGTGGTCCAGTCGGTGGCGGTGTCCACCGCGAGGGGATCCGGCATCCGGTAGAGGAGCGCCCGCAGGTGCTTCACCGCCGTGTCGCGCGCGGCGATCGTGAAGGCCAGGCGGACCGAGTCGATCACGTAGGCGCGCATGGTGTCCTGCACCAGGATCGAGTCGGGACGCTGGAAGTAGCGGACCAGCCCGCGATGCTCCGGCAGGCCGGGGAGGCCGTCGGAGACCAGGAAGTAGGCGCCGAAGCCGCGCGCGGTGTAACCGACGAACGTCGAGTCGAGCAGCGGCTCCGCGTCGAGGATCGTGTCGAAGACCACGACCGACTCCCCGGGGCAGAGCGCCGGACAGTCCCCGGGGGCGACCAGCTCCTCCTGGCAGGCGGACACCAGCGCCGCAACCAGCACCAGCGCCGCGCCCGCGAGTCGGGCGCCCCTCACGTGGCGGACCCGCGCGCGGTGGCGTCGAGGGTCGCCCGGCGGAAGGCCGCCGGCAGGAGCTCGTCCAGCCGCCAGCGGCCTGCGGTCCGTGGCCCCACCGCCTCGATCAGCAGGTCCCCGCCGAACTCGGCGAGCACCTGGCGGCAGGCACCGCAGGGCGTGGCGGGCGGATCACTGTCGCTGACGACCACGAGGCGGCGGAAGCGGAGGGCACCGGCGGTGACGGCAGCGCTCACCGCCGAGCGCTCCGCGCAGATGCCGAGGCCGTAGGAGGCATTCTCGACGTTGGCGCCCGCGAATACCCGGCCGTCCTCGGCCTCGAGCGCAGCGCCGACGCGGTACCGCGAGTAGGGCGCGTAGGCCCGCGCCTGGGCCTCCCGTGCCGCCCGCACGAGGGGGTCGTCAGCCATCGAGGATCTCTCCCAGGAACGACGTGCCCGCCGCGAGGGGCGGGACGCCGAGGAACTCGGCCACCGTCTGGCCCACATCGGCGAAGGTGCGGCGCCGCCCCAGGTCTGCCGGCCGCACGCGCGGTCCGGCCACCAGGAGCGGCACGCACTCGCGCGAGTGATCGGTCGACGGCGTGGTGGGGTCGTTGCCGTGGTCGGCGGTAAAGATAACCAGGTCCTCCTCCCGCATCCCCGCCAGGAGTCGGGGCAGCGCGGCATCGAGCTCGGCCAGCCCGCGCCGGAAGCCCGCCACGTCGTTCCGGTGGCCCCAGCTCTGGTCGAACTCGATCACGTTCGCGAACAGCAGCCCGCGGCGCATGCCCGCCAGCGCGCCCGCGAGGAGCGTGTAGGCCTCGGCGTTCGTGGCGGCGTGGACGCTCGCGATCCCGCGGCCCGCGAAGAGGTCGTCCACCTTTCCCACGCCGACCCGGGGGATGTGGGCCGCGGCCAGCCGATCGAGCAGCGTGCCGGCCGGGGGTGCGAGCGAGAAGTCCTTGCGGCGCGCGGTGCGCACCCAGGCGCCTGGGGTGCCGACGAAGGGCCGCGCGATCACCCGCGACACCCCGTGGGGCGGCTGGCAGAGCTCGCGGGCCGTCGCGCACGCGGCGTAGAGTTCCGCGACGCCGACCACTCCCTCGTGCGCCGCCACCTGGAACACGCTGTCGGCGGAGGTGTAGACGATCCAGTCGCCACTCGCCACGTGGGCCGCCCCGAGCTGCTCCAGGATGGCGGTGCCCGAGGCGGCACGGTTGCCGAGCACCCCCCGGCCCGTGCGGCGCGAGAACTCCGCGAGGAGGTCCGCGGGAAAGCCGTCCGGATAGGTCGGGAACGGCGTCGCGAGGACCACGCCGCAGAGCTCCCAGTGGCCGGTGGTGCTGTCCTTTCCCGCGCTCGCGGGATCGAGGACTCCCCACGCCGCCCCGGGCCGGTCGGCCGGCGGCACGCCGGGCAGCGGGGCGATCCGGCCGAGCCCGAGCGCCGCGAGGTTCGGCAGCGAGAGCTCGTCCCCGGACCGCAGCGCATTGCCCAGCGTGTCGCTCCCCGCATCGCCCCACGCCGCGGTGTCGGGCGCCGCCCCGATCCCCAGGCCGTCGAGCACGATGATCGCCGCCCGGCGCATCACGCCTCCCGGTAGCGCCGCGGCACGCGGCGCCCGATCGAGGTGAGGAGTTCGTAGCTGATGGTGTTGGCCCGGGCCGCCTGCTCGTCGAGCCCCACCAGGCCGCCATACAGCGTCGCAACGTCCCCGACGCGCACCGAGGAATCGACGCGCACCATCGTCATGTCCATCGTGACGCGTCCCACGAACGGGACCCGCACACCACCGAGTTCCGCCTCTCCCCGGCCGGAGAGCGCGCGGGGGACGCCGTCGGCGTACCCGGCGGCGACCGTCGCGATCACGCAGGCCTCGGGCGCCGTCCAGGTGGCGCCGTAGCTCACCGTGCCACCCGCGGGCAGGCGACGGACCGCCACCACCGGTGCCCGCAGCGCCGCCACCGGCGCCGGCGGTGGTCCCCCGGCGCCTCCCCCGTACAGGAAGATGCCGGGGCGGACGAGATCGCCGGCCCAGGCCGGCCCGGCGAGCGCCGCAGCACTGTTGGCGGCGTGGACCAGCGACGGGCGGCGGGGGAATCCCGCCATCGCCCCGGTGAGCCGGTCCCACTGCCGCGCCGTTTCGGCGCGGTCGGTGTCGGCCGAATGGAAATGGGTGAAGGCCCCCTCCCAGCCGGGCGCGGCGGCGAGCGTTGCGGCCGCCGCCGCCAGCGCGTCGGGATCATCCCAGCGGATGCCGGCCCGCGACATTCCGGTGTCGATCTCGAGATGGAAGGGCAATCCGGCCGCCACCCAGCCCCGAAGGGCATCGAGGTCGCCGATGGCCGCGCGTAGGTCGTGCCGCGCATAGATCGCGACGGCGTCGGCGGTGGCGGGCGTGAAGACCATCACCGGCCGGGTGATCCCCGCGGCCCGGAGCTCGACCGCTTCGCCCACCGTCGCCACGCCGAATCCCCAGGGATCGAGCGGCTCGAGCGCGCGGGCCACCGGGACGGCGCCAAGCCCGTAGCCGTCCGCCTTCACCATCGGCAGCAGTCGACTCCCGGCGGTGCGCTGGATCGTGCGGGCGTTCTCGCGCAGGGCGGCGAGGCTGACGTCGGCCCATGCGCGGGCCGGATTGGGCGGGTTTGACGGGCTCACGTGGCGCGGGATATACTATCGGCGAGGGAGGCTAAATGCAAGATACATCAGCGCTTGGGCGCGCGATGGCGATGGTGCGTGACCTGCGGGGGCGGTGCGCCTGGGATCGCGCCCAGACCCGTGAGACGCTGCGCCCCTACCTGGTCGAGGAGGTCCTCGAGCTCGACCACGCCCTGGGTGAGGAGGATCCCGAAGCCATCCGCCAGGAGCTGAGCGACTTCCTGCTTCACCTCGCCTGGCAGCTCGTCCTGGCCGAGGAACTCGGCGAGGCCACGGCCGAGGGGATCGCGGACCGCCTCGAAGCCAAGATGCGGCGCCGGCACCCGCACCTCTTCGACCTCGGAGCGCTCGAACCCTGGGAACGGCTCAAGCGGCGTGAGCGGGCCGGGGGCGCCCTGGCCGGGCTTCCCCGCACCCTGCCCCCGCTGCTGGCGGCCTACCGCCTCCAGGAGCGTGCGGCCGGCGTCGGATTCGACTGGGACGATGCATCCGGGCCTCTGGACAAGGTCCGCGAGGAACTCGCGGAGGTGGAGGCCGAGATGGCGACGCCTCCCGTCCCGCACGAGGTACCCGAGGGTTACGTGGGCCATCACCCGCCGCCGGTGGCGGACGAAGGATTGGCGGAGGAGATCGGCGACCTGCTCTTCGCCGTGGTCAATCTGGCGCGGAAGCTCCACGTGCAGCCCAGCCTGGCCCTCGACCGGGCCAACCGGAAATTCCGCGAGCGCTTCGAAGGGGTGGAGCGGCTGGCGGCCGAGCGCGGCGTGGCGCTGCCGGGCGCGGAGCTGGAGGCGCTGGACGAACTGTGGGAGGAAGTGAAGCGCGATTCCCGCTGATCACGATCCGTGATCAGCGGGATGCCGGAGCGAGCCTGCGATCAGGAAGCCAGGGGCGTCCGCCACGACCCCGTGGCGAGTGGCCGGGCGGCGTCGGCGACCTGCTCGACCTCGGGGAGCCGGTCATCGATCTCACCCGTGCCCAGCGCCGCGGACGTATTGCGGCAGACCTCGGCGGTCCGGAGCAGCCGGAATCGCTGGAGCGCCGCCGGGTCGCCCGAAGTCGCGCTCGCCATCAGCGCCCAGAGCCGGAGCCGGACCTCGTCCACGCCGGACTTGAATTCCCCGAGGATGTGGCCGGGAATCCTGCCCCGGGCGACCTGGTTCTCGATCGTCTGGATGCTCGCCAGCACGGCGTCGAGCTGGGAGCGAACGGCGAGCGCGGGACTGCCGGCCTCGTCTTCCATGGGGTACCTCCGGGACCTCGGGGACCTCCTCCCCTGCGGGGGCCGGGGAATGCGGGCCACCGTGGGACTCCCGGCATGAAGCGATCGTGGGGGAATGATGAAGGCGGGAGGCCGGCCGGCGCGGCCCCTGGGTTCGCCCCTCAGCGCCGGCCCCGGGCGGACGGCCGCGGGCCGGGGGCAAGCGTCAGGGATACAGCCGGTGTATCTGCCGGGGGAAGGCAATCGTCTCCCGGATATGGGGCACGCCGCAGATCCAGGCCACCGTGCGCTCCAGGCCCAGCCCGAATCCGGAGTGCACGAAGGTGCCGTATTTCCGGAGGTCGAGGTACCAGCCGTAGGCGGCGGGATCGAGCCCCTGCTCCCGGATGCGCGCGAGGAGCCGGTCGTGATCGTCCTCCCGCTGGGACCCGCCGATGATCTCCCCGTACCCCTCCGGCGCGAAGCAGTCGTTGCTCAGCACGGTCCGGGGATCCTCCGGGTTCTCCTTCATGTAGAAGGCCTTGATCGCCTTGGGGAAGTTGAAGACGAAGACCGGCCGGTCGTACCGGCTCGCGAGGAGCGTCTCCTCGTCGCCGCCGATGTCGGCGCCCCACTCGATCGGGGTTCCCTGCTGCTGCAGGTAGGCGATCGCCTCGGTGTAGCTCATCCGCGGGAAGGGCGGCAGCACCCGCTCGAGTGGGGCGGTGTCCCGTTCCAGTTCCTTGAGCTCCTCCCGGCGACGGTCGAGGGCCCGCCCCACGACGTAGCTGACGAACTCCTCCTGCAGCCGCATGTTCGCCTCGGAGTCGTTGAAGGCGACTTCGGGCTCCACCATCCAGAACTCGGTGAGGTGGCGGCGGGTCTTCGACTTCTCGGCCCGGAACGTGGGGCCGAAGCAGTAGATCTTCCCGAGGGCGGCGGCCGCGGCCTCCCCGTAGAGCTGCCCGGTCTGCGCCAGGTAGGCCTTGCCGAGGTCGAAATAGTCCGTGGCGAAGAGCTCCCCCGCCTGCTCGCCGATGGACCCCGTCAGGATCGGCGTATCGACCAGGGTGAAGTGGCGCTCGTAGAAGAAATCGCGGATGGCCTGGACCACCTCGCTGCGGACCCGGGCGATGGCGACCTGCCGTCGGCTGCGGAGCCAGAGGTGTCTATGCTCGAAGAGGAAGGACGTCCCATGTTCCTTGGGGGAGATGGGAAAGTCCTGGCTGGGCCCGAGCAGCTCGAGCGAGGCGACCGTGAGCTCGTGGCCGCCGGGGGCGCGGGCGTCTGCGCGCACGGCGCCGGTCACCGCCACGCAGGCCTCCTGAGTGAGCCCCTCGAACGCGGTCCAGACGGCTTCGGGGACCTCCTTCTTCAGCACCACGGCCTGCAGGAGCCCGGTGCCATCCCGCAGGACGATGAACGCGATCTTCCCGCTCGAGCGGGTGGTGGTGACCCACCCCTGGACCGTGACCGTGCCGCCGACATGTCCCGCGAGTTCCTCGATGCGCACGACCGTCATCTGCCGCCTGCCGGGGGAGCGTTGCCGCGCCTGACCGGCGCCGGGCGGAGTCTAGCCGTGCTCTGCGGGCTGGTCAACGCGGCGTGCCTGCAATTCCGTCCGCCGCCGGTGCCGGTGCCGGAGGCGCTCACGGGGCCGTATCGCGTGGTCTGGGCATCGAGCGCAGGACGGGGTACCAGCGGGGAGGTGGTGGTGGGGGACGGGACGGTGTATCTCGGGGGCACCGACCGCACGGTCTACGCGGTGGACCTCGAGACCGGCGTGGTGAAGTGGCGCCGGCGCCTCGGCGGAGCGATCCTCGGCGGGGTGGTGCTCGCGGGCGGGACCGTGTATGCGGGCACGGACCGCCCCCAGGGCTCGGTCGCGGCGCTCGACGCCGCGACCGGCGTGCAGCGCTGGCGGCACGAGCGCTGGCGGACGGGACTGCCACTGGCCGTCGGCACGGAGGTGGTCGCGATGCACGACCGGGAGGGCCAGATCATCGCATTCGATGCCGCCACCGGGCGGGTCCGCTGGCGCCGGCGGGTGGGCGCCTCGGTGACGCCGCCGGTGCTGCTCGCGGACGCGATCCTCGCCACCACGTCGGACTCGCTCTTCCGCCTGGCGCCCGGCGACGGTGCCGTCCTCGCCCGTGCGGCCGGCCCGGGCGACGTCCCCGGCGGGTGGCGGGTCAGCGGGACGCAACTGGTCGGAGGCACGGCGCGGGGCGAGGTGGTGGCGCTCAACCCCGGGGCGCTCACCGTGGGGTGGCGGGTCGCGCTCGGGTCGCCGGTGCTGGCGCCGCTCGGCGTCCGCGGCGACACGCTGCTCGCCGGCACCGCGGCCGGCGAGGTGTGGGCGGTCCCGCCGGGAACCGGCCGCTGCATCCTCCACACCGGCCGGCCCATCTCCGGCCCGCCGATCCCCGAGGGCAACCTGCTCCTCGTGCCCGGCGCGGACGGCACGCTGCGGGCCTACACCGCGGACGGCACCGAGCAGTGGCGCATCAACCACTGGCGGCCGCTCGGCGTGCCGGCGCTCCGCCTGCCCGGGGGGGACCTGCTGGTGGTCGGCTCCAATGGCGACCTTGCCCGGTACACGCGGTGAGCCGGGCCCCGGCGGCGTGCGCGCTCGCGCTCTGCCTCGCGCTCCTGCCGGCGGAGCCCGCGTCCGCGCAGCAGGTGCCGTGGACGGTCCGCTATGGGAAATTCGTCGCGCTCGCGCTGGCGGGCCTCGGGGTCTGGCAGGCCCAGGACCACCACCAGCAGGCCGAAGATGCCTACGACGCGCTCGAGGAACGCTGCCGTGAGCAGCCCTCGGCCTGCATCATCGGCCCGGGCGGGTACCCCGACCCGGTGAGCGAGCAGCTCTACCAGACCGCGCTCAGCGAGGACGACAAGGCGCGGGCCTGGCTGATCGGCGCGGAAGTCTCGCTGGTGGGGGCGGTGGCGCTCTTCGTGTACGAGATCACGCGCCCCAGCGGCCCGGAGCGCGACGACATCCCCTTCGAGCCGCTGGTGGATCCGCGCGCCGGGCTGGTGGGCGCCCGCCTCCGGGTGTTCTAGCCGGTCCGGAAGAGGTCCACCGCCCGCGGGAACCGGGCGACGGCCCGCTCCCGCAGCGCGCGATGTTCCGCCCGCTGCAGCGCCGGGTCGGCCGCCAGGAGCTCGCCCGCCGCGCGGTGGGCCGCCTGCAGCAGATCCTCGTCCTCCGGAAGGCGCGCCACCCGCAGCTCCCACCCGCCCGACTGGCGGGCACCGATCAGGTCCCCCATCCCCCGCTCCCGCAGGTCGAGCTCCGCGATCTCGAACCCGTCGGTGGTCCGGGCGAAGGCCCGGAGGCGGTCGGGCGGGCGGCCGTCGGTGAGCAGGATGCAGTGGCTCTCCCCGGCGCCGCGACCGATCCGGCCCCGCAGCTGGTGCAGCTGGGCGAGGCCGAAGCGCTCCGGATGCTCGACCACCATCACGGTCGCGTTCGGCACGTCGATCCCCACTTCGATCACGGTGGTGGCCACCAGCACCTGGACCTGCCCCGCCCGGAAGCGGCGCATGACGTCGTCACGCGCCTCCGGCTTGAGCCGGCCATGCACCAGCCCCACGGCGACGTCGGGCCACCGGCCCTGCAGGCCCTCGGCCATCGTGGTTGCCGCGCGGAGGTCGGCCTTCTCGGATTCCTCGATGACCGGGAGCACCACGTACGCCTGCCGTCCCTCGGTCACGGAGCGGCGCACGAACTCGAGCACCCGGTCCCGGTGGCCGGCGGTGCGGAGCGCGGTCCGGATCGCCCCGCGCCCCGGCGGGCGCTGTCGGAGGATCGAGACGTCGAGGTCGCCGTACCGGGTGAGGGCGAGCGAGCGCGGGATCGGCGTGGCGGAAAGCAGCAGGACGTCCGGAGCCGCGCCCTTCCCCACCAGCGCGGCCCGCTGCTCGACGCCGAAGCGGTGCTGTTCGTCGATCACCACGAGGCCGAGCCGGTGGAACGCCACGCTCTCCTGGAACAGGGCGTGAGTCCCCACGACCAGCCGGCTGCGCCCGTCGGCGAGCCGCTGGCGCGCGGCCTGCTTCTCCACCGCCGACTGCCGGCCGAGGAGGACCTCGGGGAGGAGCCCGAGCGGCGCGAGCAGCCCCGCGAGGGTGGCCGCGTGCTGCTCGGCGAGCAGTTCGGTCGGCGCCATGAGGGCGGCCTGGAAGTCGTTCTCCACCGCGAGCAGCATGGCGAACAGGGCCACGACCGTCTTCCCGGTGCCGACGTCGCCGAGGAGCAGCCGGTGCATCCGCTCCGGGGCCGTCATGTCGGCGGTGATCTCCCGCAGCGCACGCTTCTGGTCGTCGGTGAGCGGCCACGGGAGGGCCGCGCGAAGCCGCGACGTCAGGTCCTTCCGGAGCGTGAACGCCACGCCTGCCCGCTGCCGCTTGGCGAGGGTGCGGGCCCGCACCAGCATCAACTGCTGGTCGAGCAGCTCGTCGAAGGCGAGCCGCCGGCGCCCGGCCTCCGCCTCGGCCAGCGAGCGAGGGCGGTGGGCCGCGCGATAGGCCGCCGCCGCCTCCAGGAGGTCGAGGCGGCCGAGGAGCGCGAGGGGCAGGACCTCGCGCACCTGCCCGGCGAGGACCTCCAGGTGCCGGTCGATCAGCGCGCGGATCTGCCGGTGGCTCAGTCCCTCCGTGGCCGGGTAGACCGGCAGGATCACGCCGGCCTCGGGGCCGCCGTCCTCGGTGCCGGCATCGGCCAGCACCAGGAACTCCCGCGGGACGAGCTGGCGACCGTGGTAGAAGCGCACCGGGCCGCTGACGAGAAGCGTCTGGCCCACTTCGATGGTCCGGTCGAGGAAGCTCTGGCCCGGCCAGGCGCACTCGAGCATGCCCGAGGCGTCCCGCAACACGACGCGGAAGATCCGGAGCCCGCGGCGCGTCGGCATCACCCCCTTGGCGATCACCCGGCCCACGCACGCCACCTCTTCCCCCACCTTCGCGCGGGCGAGCGGGGTCACCGTGGAGGCATCGAGGTAGCGATGGGGGAGGTGGCGGAGGAGGTCGCCCGCGGAGTGGACGCCGAGCCGTGCGAAGGCCTCGGCGCGGCGGTCGCCGATGCCCTTGAGGAACCTGACCGGCGTTTCGAGGGTGATGCTCATGGGGAGCGGGGAACGGGAAGCGGGGAGCAGTGGGGGGGAGGCCCGCTCCCCGCTCCCTCTGCGCCGCTCACTCCTCGAGGACCCGCTCCGCGAACGCGCGGGCGTCGAAGGGCTCCAGGTCCTCGACGCCCTCGCCGGTGCCGAGGAACCGGATCGGCACCTGCAGCTCGCGGCGGAGGGCTACCACCGCCCCACCCCGGGCGGTCCCGTCGAGCTTGGTCACGATCAGCCCGGTGAGGGCAGCGGCGCGGGTGAACTCCCGGCCCTGCTGCACCGCGTTCTGGCCCACCGTCCCGTCGAGCACGAGCAGCGTCTCGTGCGGGGCGCCGGGCGCCCGGCGGCCCACCACGCGCGCCACCTTGCGCAGCTCGTCCATCAGCCCGTCCTGGGTGTGGAGGCGCCCGGCGGTGTCCACGATCACCGTGTCGAGCCCCCGTCCCGCGGCGGCCTCGACCGCATCGAAGGCCACCGCCGCCGGGTCGCCCCCCGCGGCGCCGCTGACGCACGGAACGCCGACGCGCGCCGCCCAGGTCTCGAGTTGCGAGATCGCGCCGGCCCGCCAGGTGTCGGC
Organism: Gemmatimonadales bacterium; assembly: GCA_035457305.1. GTDB lineage: Bacteria > Gemmatimonadota > Gemmatimonadetes > Gemmatimonadales > GWC2-71-9 > JAICEH01. Next base: position 4,730 of record DATIBS010000018.1, on the reverse strand, counting down.
CGCCGCAAGGAGCACGCGCCGGCCCTCGCGCTCGAGCCGCCAGGCGAGCTTGGCAGCCGTCGTGGTCTTCCCGGCGCCGTTGACACCGGCCAGGAGCACCACGGTCGGGCCTTCCGCGGCACGGGCGAGACGGCCCGGCTCGACCGGCCCCGCGAGCATCGCCTCCAACCGGGACACGATCGCGTCCCGCAGGTCCGCCTCGGTCCGCAGCCTTCCCTGCCGCACCCCGGCCTCCAGCGCCTCGACCAGATCGAGCGTGGCCGGGACACCGAAGTCGGCCTCGAGGAGGAGCCGCTCCATCGCCTCGAGGTCCTCGCGGTTGAGCCCGCGCATCAGCGCGTTCACGTCCGTGAGCGCGAGGCGTTTGAGCCGGGCCCAGAGGCCGAGTTTCTTGCCGCTGATGGACGTCATGGGCGGAATATACCGACTACCGGAGTGCGCCTGGCGCCCGGGCCCCGGTGCCGAGGGCGGTGCCCGGCACCCTCACCTGAGCCCGAGCCTCCGCCGCCACCACCACTCCCCACCAAGCGCCAGCACCGCGAGCAGGTAGGGCCACCACTGCGTCCGCAGCGGAGCCTGGCGTCCCGCCGGGGGCCCGGCACCGGGGTGCGCCGCCAGCGTCACCGCGCGCGGGGCCCATTCCTCCGAGAACTCCTCGACGGCGACCGTGCCGCGGCCGCCGCCGGCCACCTGGTACGACCACACCCCGGGGTCCAGCCAGAGTTCGGCGCGGCCGGCACCGTCGAAACGGAGCGTGTCGGTACGGGCGCCCGAGTCGCCCTCCAGGGTCACGGGCGTGTCAGTCGCCGTGGAGTCCCCGGTCCAGGCGAACCGGGTCGGGTGCCCGCGAGGCACGACCGCCCGCACCGGCCGGACCCGGCCACCGGCGGAGTCGGGCGCCGCCAGGAGCCAGGACGCCGTCGAGGCGACCAGGCTCCGGTACGCCTGCTCGGCGAGTCCGCCGCGAAACGCCCAGCGCCAGAGGCCGTCGGCGCCGAACCGCACCTCCCGGCGCCGGCCGTCGGACCGTCCCGTGACCACCGGACGCGGGGTCCCCCGCCGGCCCGCCTGGGCGGTGGCTGCCGACCAGCCATCCGGCGGGGCGGCGCCGTCGACCACGCGCGCCAGTGGCGGGAGCGACTCGAGCGGCACCGCGAGCGCACCGCCGACGGGGGATGCCCCGACCTCGCCCAGGTACCAGTCGCCAGCGAGCACCGGACCGCCTTCCTCACCGCTGGGCCAGCGGAGGATGCCTCGCGCGCGGCTGTCCGCGGCGTAGCCGCCCGCCCGGCCCTTCAGCACAAGCAGGTCCGCCGCCGCGGCGGCGCGTGCCACCTCCGACTCCGACGCGGGCCGGAGGTCCTCCATGCGACGCCAGCCCCCCGGACCGAGGTGGACGAAGCCGCGCATCGGGATGTCCGCCACGTCGCGAAGCGTCCGGTAGAGGAAGCGCGCGTCCCAGTCGCCGGGCCGGGCGATCAGGACCGCGCCGGGGCTGGCCGTGACCATGACGAGGCGCAGGCGGGCGTCGTTGCGCGGCTCCGCATCCGACGGCACGATGGCGACGCGCACCGCGTGCAGCCCGGGGCCCAGCGCGGCCGCCGGCAGGCGAAGGCTCACCCGTCGGCCCCCGGCGGGCAGCGTGCCGAGCGGTCGCCGGACGAGCGTCCGGCCGGCAGCGGTGAGCTCGAGTGTCACTGTGTCCGCCGGGAGCGCGCCACCGGGGCCGGCGTGCACGGTGACCTCGGCAGCGAAGGTGAGCGTGTCGCCGATCGCCGCGCGCTCCGGCGCCTCCACCGCGGCGAGCGCCGCGTCGGCCACGGGCTCCCGCGGCAGCAGCACGATCGCGGCACGGCGGAGCATTGCCGGGTCAAGGTCTCCCGCGTCCTCGACCTCCCCGTCGGTCACCACGACGAGGGGTCGGTCCGATGCCGCGGCGGCGCGGAGGGCCGGGCCGAGGCGGGAGGCGCCGCGCGACGGGGCCGTGTCGACCCAGGGCGAGGCGTCCCCCACCAGGCGGATCTCGCCGCGGGCGAGCGCGCTCTCCCGCGCGGCCGCCCACCGCCCGCCGGCCGCGTCGAGGCTGAGCGAGGCGTCGAGCAGGACGAGCGGGCGGGGTGGACGGCCACCGGGAAGGAGCGGGTCGGCGAGGAGGAGGAACAGCGCGAACAGCGCCAGTGCGCGACAGGCGGCCGGCCGCCAGCGGGCGCGACCGATCCCGGGGAGGCTGGCGTAGGCCGCGGCGGCGAGGAGGAGCGCGGCCGCCGCGGCCAGGAGCACGGCGAGGAAGGGCACCCGTTCCCTACGGGGGGGAGGACCCGGGGATTCGGGCCGGTGTCGGTGCGGGGGCTACTGCCCGACCTGCCAGGCTTCGATGGCCGGGTCGTGGCGCAGGCCGGCCAGCAGGCGATCGCGCTCGCCGGCGAAGGCGGCACGCTGCGCCGCCGGAATCGGCTCCCCGCCACCCAGGTCGAGGCGCCCCGGGTCGCGCGGCTGGCCATTCACGCGGAACTCGTAGTGCAGGTGCGGTGCGGTCGAGAGCCCGGTGGATCCGACGTACCCGATCACGTCCCCCTGGCTCACACGCGCACCGGGTCGCACGCCACGAGCGACGCCGCGCAGGTGGCCGTACCGCGTGGTGATCCCGTTGGCGTGGCGGAGCTCCACGAGGTTGCCGTACCCGCCGGCCCACCCGGCCCGCAGCACCACACCGTTCCCCGCCGCGAGCACCGGGGTGCCCGGCGCGGCCGAGTAGTCGGTGCCCGCATGGCGGCGCACGGTGCCCAGGATCGGGTGCCGGCGCATGCCCGGGCGCGAGGAGATGCGGCGGAACTGCACCGGGGCCTTGAGGAAGGCGCGACGGAGCGAGCGCCCGTCGGCGTCGTAGAACGCGGCTCGCCCATCGGACCCCGCGAACCGGAACGCGGTGAGTGCCTTGCCGCCCACGAGCAGCTCGGCGGCGAGCACCCGGCCGAAGCGGGCCTCCCCCTCCTCGGAGACCTCCCGCTCGAGCAGGACCTCGAACCGGTCGCCCTCGCGCACGTCCCGGGAGAAGTCCACCTGCCACGCGAAGACGTCCGCGATGTCCCAGGCCAGTCGGGTGCGCTCCCCCGCGGGCAGCAGTTCGTCGGCGACGGCCGCGTCGAGCCCGGTGTAGAGCGAGGTCGCGATGTCCCCCGCCACCCGCACCGGCTCCGGCCGCCAGCGGATCTCCTCCGCCTCGGCGCTCCAACCCACGCCGGCGCGGACGAACCGCACCCGGCGCTCCGGCGAGGTCCGGACGGTGATGGTCTCCGGGACGCTGTCGGCGAGCGAGCGGCGGAAATTGAAGACCAGGCCGGCGCGCACCCGCCGCGGATCCAGGCCCATCCGGGCGCCCAGCCCCCCCAGGTCCAGCCCGACCACCCCGCGGCTCTCGAACAGCTCGCCCACGGTCTCCCCGGCCAGGAGGGTGTCGGTCTCCTCGGCCCAGGCCTCGGAGACCACGATCGGCGGCGCCACGTGGAGCCGCGGCCAGGGCCACTCGCCCCGGAGCGTGAAGGCGGCGCCCGCCGCCACCGTCCCCGCCGCGAGCAGGGTGGAGAGCCGGCGCCGCATCAGTCCATCTGCCGCCGGATGAAGGTGGGAATCTCCATGTCACTCACTTCGGCCGCCGGCGGAGGCGGGGGCGCGGCAGGGCGGCGCGGCTCGGTGCGCGCGGCCGGCTGCGAGGCGGGGGCCGCGGCGGGCCGCCGCTCCTTCGGGAAGGGCAGCACGCCGGCGGACGGCACCTGGATACCGCGGCCGGCGTCGCCGGTGACGGCCCGGTCGAAGCCGGTGGCGATCACGGTGACGCGGATCTCGCCCTGCATCGCCGGGTCGCTCGTGGCGCCGAAGATGATCTCCGCCTCGTCGCCGGCGGCGTCATGGATGATCTCGCTGATCTGGGTCGCCTCGCCCAGGGTGAGGTCCTCGCCGCCGGTGATGTTGATCAGCACGCCGGTGGCGCCCGAGATCGAGACGTTGTCGAGCAGCGGGCTCGAGATGGCCTGCTGCGCCGCCTCCATCGCGCGGTTCTCCCCGCGACCGATGCCGGTGCCCATCAGGGCCGCGCCGCCGTCCTGCATGATGGTGCGGACGTCGGCGAAGTCCACGTTGATGATCCCGGTGGAGGTGATGAGGCTCGCGATGCCCTGGGTGGCGTGGAGCAGCACCTCGTCGGCCTTCTTGAGCGCCTCGGTGAACGGGATCTGCTTGCCGACCACCGCGAGCAGCCGCTCGTTGGGCACCACGATCATCGTGTCCACGTTGCGGCGCATGTCGCCGATGCCCATCTCGGCCTGTCGCATCCGCTTCCGCCCCTCGAAGAGGAACGGCTTGGTGACGATGCCCACGGTGAGCGCGCCGAGGTCGCGGGCCACCTGGGCCACGATCGGTGCCGCCCCCGTGCCCGTGCCGCCACCCATCCCGCAGGTGACGAAGACGAGGTCGGAGCCCTGGACCGAGGCGAGCACCTCGTCCCGGTTCTCCTCGATCGCCTGGCGGCCGATCTCCGGCCGCGCGCCGGCGCCGAGCCCGCGGGTGAGCTTGCGGCCGATCTGGACCTTGAGGTGCGACTTGGACGCGCTGAGCGCCTGGGCGTCGGTGTTGACGGAGATGAACTCCACCCCCGACAGCCCCTCGTCGATCATCCGGTTGACGGCGTTCCCGCCGCCCCCGCCGACCCCGACGACCTTCATCCGCGCCTGCTG
>DATIBS010000017.1:0-9122 GCA_035457305.1 Gemmatimonadales bacterium | reverse complement strand
GCCTACGGCTCGTCGCCGCTCGGTCCGTAGATCTGCGGCACGGTGGAGCCCATCGGCCGGAGGTAGGTCGAGATCTGGCCCCGGTGGTGCACGATGTCGAAGAGGAAGCTCCAGGCCATCGCACCCGCTGGCCGCGGCTTGTCGAAGAAGTCGAGCTGGCCCTCCCAGGTGGCGGCGGAGATGGCCTTCCATCGCTGCGGCATCCCGGCCGCCTGCGTCTCGTAGGCCTCGACCACTTCCTTGATCGTTGCCGGCATTGGCGGGGGCTCCCACGCCGCCTTCCCGCGCTCCAGCGCCTCGATGATCATCCGCTCCTCACACACGATCTGCCACGCGATCTCCTGCGCGGTGCGCGACTTCGGGTCGGGGCGGTAGACGGACCCCTCCGGGATCCGGGCGAGGACCTTCGATGTGGTCTTCGATTCGTCGGTCCAGAGCCGCTGGAACAGCTCACGATCGTCCATGCCGGTCTCCTCAGGTTCCTACCGGTGCTGGTCCACCAGGATGGGGTTCCCGTCCGGGTCCACGATCACGAAGCTGGCCGGCCCGGTGGGAGCGTCCCCCGCTTCCTGGAGGATCTCCACGCCCTGTGCCTGCAGCTGCCGCTTGAGCTCGCGCACGTCGGTGAACGAGGGGAGGGGCTGGGCACTCTGGTCCCAGCCGGGATTGAAGGTGAGGATGTTCTTCTCGAACATCCCCTGGAACAGGCCGATCACGCAGTCGCCGTTCTTGAGGATCGTCCAGTTCGAGGCCAGGTCGCCCATGGCGGAGGTGAAGCCGAGCTTCTCGTAGAAGCGCTTCGAGGCCTGGATGTCCTTCACGGCCAGGCTGACGGAGAATGCGCCGAGCTGCATCGAGGTCCCCTCCTCAGGCGGTGGTGGCCGGCGGCCGGCGCATCACGAGGCTCGCCAGCCCCCCGACCAGCCCGGCGGCGAGCGCGATCCAGATGACCCGCGGCGTCCAGGTCCAGTGCAGGCCTAGTGCCGCGTCGAGGGAGTGGCGGCCGGGGCCGGTGAGCGCGAACCGCACGGCGGCGATCCCGTAGAGCAGCGGCATCTCGATGCCGTTGTTGGTGGCGAAGAGCCCGTTCCGCCAGTGGACGCTGATCGCGGCCACCAGCATCACCGCGAGCATCAGTGCGGGGCCCACCGGGCCGAAGAGCCCGACGGCGATCAGGAGTCCGCTGGTGAACTCGCCCAGCCCGGCGGCGAGGGCGAAGAGCCGGCCGGGGCGGAATCCGAGCCCCTCGAAGAACCCGGCGGTGCCAGCGAGGCCGTGGCCCCCGAACCAGCCGAAGAGCTTCTGGGCGCCGTGCGCCGCCATCAGGAGGCCGATGAGCACTCGGGCGAACAGGAACCCGAGGTCGAGGAACGGGGTCAGGACCAGGTCCTGGGCTTGCATCGTGGGCCTCCCGTCGGGGTTGGCGTCCGGGGGCAGAAGGTGCAGGGCGGGGAGGGCGGGCGCCAGATGCCCGGGAGGACGAGGCTCAGGTCGCGCGCCGCGCCGTGGCCAGGTTGGTGGCGAGCTCGTAGGCGAGCCCCGCCGCATCGGAGTTCGCGGCCACGAGCGTCGAGCTGTCGCGCACCACCGCCTCCACCGCCTCGCCGCGTTCCGCCTCGCCCAGCGCCGGGCCCGAAGCACTCATCCCCACGAGCGCCATTGCGTTCATCCGCACGAAGGGCCACGGATCGGGGAAGCGGACCAGCCGCGACACCCGCGTCACCCGGACGTCCTCGAGGCCGGCCGCGCGGAGCAGGGCCTCGAGCTCGCCGGCATCGCCCAGGGAATGGCGGCGGTCGGCAATCGGGCCCACATGCCGCTCGGCCACGAGCCGGAGCTCCAGCAGGAACGGGAACTCCCCCTCCGGGCGCCAGGTGCCCACCGCCACGCGGCCACCGGGCGTGAGCGCCCGGTGCATCTCGCGGAACGCCGCCGCGCGGTCGGGGAAGAACTGCGCTCCCTGATGGCAGGCGACGGCCCCGAACCGCTCGTCCTCGGCGACGGGAAGCGACCCGGCATCGCCCTGCCGCCACTCGATCCCGGGATCGGTGCGCCGCGCCACCTCGAGCATCGCCGGGTTCAGGTCCACGCCGACGACCCTGGCGTCCGGACCCACCTGCGCCCGGGCGAGCCGCGCCACGATCCCGGTGCCGCAGGCGATGTCGAGAATGCCCTCGCCCGGGGCCGGCGCGAGCTCCGCGACGATCGCCTCGGCGAAAGGTCGGAAGAGGGGGCCGACCAGCTCCCGCTCGTACAGCTCGGGAAGGCTGGTCCGGCCGACCGGAAGGGTCATGGTCGACCGCCTTCCGCCGCCAGCACCGGGATGTCGAAGTGGAGCACGTCCTCGCGGGTGCCAAGGCCGGTGTAGAGGGCGATGGCGGGATCGTCGCCGCGGTCGGCCTGGACGTAGATGACCCAGGCGCCGCGCTCGGCGGCCGCGGCCTGGAGCTCCCGGATGAGCGCCGTCGCGATCCCCTGCCGTCGGTACGGTTCCGCCACGGCGAGGTCGTAGATGTACACCTCGCTTCGTTCCTGCTCGAACTTGGGCAGCACGTAGGCGGCGAGGCCGCCGACCACCTCGTCGTGCTCGAGGGCGGCGATCGCGATGAAGAGCGGACTGGCGAGGAGCTGCTCCAGGTAGGCCGGGCGGGGCCGCGCGGAGCCGTAGGTCTCCGGCTCACCGAACGCCGCGCCGAACATCGCGAGCATCCCCTCGAGGACCGGCACGTCGGCCGGGCCGAGGGTGCGGATGACAAAGGGGGCGGCGCCGGGCATCGCCAGGGTGCCCCTACTTCAAGCGCTCGAGCCGGCCCTTCCGCCGGACCAGGTTCTTGTAGTCCCACTGGATGTCGCGCGACTCGGCGAGCCAGCGGCCGAGCTTCCGGGCATCGACCTGGTCAACGGCGGTGTACCGAGCTTCGGCGGCCTTGAAGGTCCCTTCCTTGGTCAGTCCCTTCTCCTTGAAGGACTGGCCGCTCCAGAAGAGCAGGCGCACGCTGTCCTTGAGCTTGCTGTACCCGACGATGGGGTTCCCGTCGAGGAACCAGACCGGGTGCGCGTGCCAGATCCTGTTCTCCGCCCCCGGGAGCCCGCGATCGATCTCCTCCGCCAGGAGCCGGCAGATCGCCCGGTCGCCCGGCGCCTGGGCGTTGTTGTACGCTTTCGTGTCGGCGTGCATTGCGATCTCCTCAGGCTCGTGTTGGCGGCTACCGAGTCCTCCTCACGCCCCCCGGTGCAGGTGCCGGAGTGCCAGCACGCTCACGACGACTCCGGTGATCTCCACCGCGAGTGCGATGTGGATGATGGACGTAGGCGGGCCGGCGGCGACGAGGATGCCGAGGGTGCGGACCAGGGCCAGGCCGGCGAGGGCGGCGGCCGCGGCGAGGAGCCCCGGCTCGAGCCAGGCCGCGCGGCGGGTGCAGGCCAGGAGGAAGGCGCCGAACCCCAGCGAGAACCCTCCGTACGTCGCGGAGAAGTCGATGCGCGCCGTGGGCGTGGGGAGCGGGATCTCGACCAGTCGCCCCGTCGGGAGCGGCCAGAGAGTGAACGCGACGCCGAAGCCGATGAACATCAGTCCGGCGATCCAGAGCACTGCGCGCGCTGCCTTCATCGTCCTCTCCTTGGCGGTGGCGGATCTGGGGGGCCTCAGCGGCTGGCCTCGGGCCCGGAGACGCCGCCCAGGGTCCGCACCTCGAGCCCGCGCTCGCGGAGCGCGCGCAGGTAGGGCGTGAAGCCCATGCTGTCGCCGCCGACGTGCCCGGTGATGATCAGGTTTCCCCGGTTCTCGCTCCGGAGGCGCGCCAGTTCCGGCTGGGCGATGTGGATCATCAGCACCGTGGGGATCCCGTGCTGGAACAGGGCGGCGGGTATCGCGTAGCCGCCGTTGGTATAGGCGCCGTGAATCACGGCCACGCGTCCCGCGGGCGCGTCCGGGTTGCCGGCCCGCACGCTCACCTCCACCGGGTTCTCCCGGAACTCCGGCAACGCCCGCAGGCCCTCCACCACCGCGCCCACAGTGGCGGCCGGCTGCGTGGCCAGGAACTCGTCCACGTGTGCCTGCATCCGGCGGCGGCCGAGTTCGTCCAGCGGATTGTGGATGCCGACGAAGCCGATCCCGAGGGCTCGCGCCACCGAGGTCACGCGGTCGAAGTTGTAGGTGTGCCCGGCGAACTCCAGTTCCTCGAGGCGGGCCGTCACCGCGGCCCGCGCCGCGTCCTCGGGCACGCCGTGGCTCATCATCGTCTGCACATGGCGGGCATAGACCGCGCCGGCATTCGGCAACTGGTCCATCGGATGATGGGCGATGACGCAGTCGTACCCGGACTGCTTCGCGAAGAGCAGGGTGCCGGTGTCCACGTCCATGGCGAAGAGGACGCGCCGGATCCCGGAGGCGGGGTGGTGGATGGCGCTGTCGGCGGGGACTTCCCGGTAGCCGACCAGGTCGAGTGCCATCCGCATGAGGTCGTCGGTCGTCACGGCGGGGCTGGTGGGCCGCGCGGTCGTGGCGGCGCCCACGCGGGCGGTGGCCGCGGCGAGCGAGGCGCCGCCCAGGGCGGCCAGGAGATCGCGTCGGTTCATCGGGATGCCTCTCGCTGCAGGAAGTCCTCGACCGCCCGGAGGAATGCGTCCGGCTGCTCCACGTGAGGGAAGTGCCCGGCGCTGGCGATGAGGACGAGCGAGGCGTCAGGGAACGCCGCCGGCCATTCTGCCGCAGAGGCGGGCGGGATCGGGTCGTGGTCGCCGTGGACGACCAGCACCGGAATCCGGAGCTCCCGGAAGTCCTCGCGCCAGTCCCAATCGCCGAATGGCCCCAGCACCGACCGGCTCACCAGCCCGGAGTTGCGGAGCGCCTCGGGCGGGTCGCTGCAGACGTCCCCCCGCATCCGGGCAGGGAGGGTCGTGTCCCGTGGATCGGAGAAGTAGCCGTGGATGAACACCGCCCAGTACGCTCGGCACGCCGCCACCGGGTCGGCCGCGTCCCGGCGGGCCGCCGCCACCTGGGTGAACCGGGCCGCGGTGGCGCTGTCCATCCAGGCGCGCAGGTTCCGGCCGAATTGCTGCATCCAGGGGGTGGCCCGGAGCGGGATGGGGTCCACGAGGACCAGGCGTGCGGTGCGATCCGGGTGCGCCCGGGCATAGAGGGCCGCGAGACCCGCCCCCCACGAGTGGCCGAGGAGGGTCACGCGCTCGAGCCCGAAGTGCCGGCGCACCGCCTCCAGGTCGCGAATGTGATCGGCCACCCGGAGCCGGGTGGAGTCGGTGAGCACCGTGGACCGGCCGGCGCCCCGCTGGTCGTAGAAGATCAGCGTGTGGGCGCGGGCGAGGAGGTCGAGGTCGGGCGCGAGGTAGGCCGAGCTGAGCCCGGGCCCGCCGTGCAGGGCGATCAGCGTGTCGGGTCCGCTCCCGCGCAGTTCGTAGTGCAGCGAAATGCCGTCGGTGGATGCCACCTGGCCGGTGCGGACCGGTGCGGGGGGCGTGGGGACGGGCGCGGGCTGGCCGGCGGCGGCGGCGGCGGCGGCGGTGGAGGTGGCCGCGAGCACCCCCGCGGCAAGGATGATCCGATTCAAGTCAGGAACTCCAGTTGGAGGAGCCGCCGAAGAAACGGCGGCACTGCGGGACGCATTCGACGCTCGCGGGCGCGACCGGGCAGGCGGGTCACCACGGCAGCCCCATCGTGCGTGCAACCTCCTGGAATCGGGCGGTGGACCGGAGCGCGTCGAACCACGGCCAGGCCAGCATCTCGGCCATCCAGTAGTCCCGGTGCTCGAGGCCGCGCTCCAGCCAGGTGAGCGCCTGGTCCCCGTCGCCCAGCGCGAGGGACAGGTGCGCCAGGTCGAACGCGGACACCAGCCCCTCCCCCGCGCGCCGGCCCAGCTCGGCCTGGATCCGGAGGGCGTCCTCGCGTCGGCTTCCCCGGGCGTACGCGGCACCGAGGACGGCGAGGTAGTGGGAACTCTGCTGCCCCGGCTGCTGCAGCGACCGCTCCAGGAAGGCGATGGCCTCGTCCCACCGGCCCCGGGCGAGCGCCGCTTCCCCCGCGCTGTGCAGCAGGAGCGCATGGTCGGGGGTGAGCGCCAGTGCCTCCGCGAACGTCTCGGCGGCGGCGTCGAACTGCCGTGCGAAGAGGAAGTGCTGGCCCAGGTACGCCCGGATGGTCGGTGACAGCGGGTCGAGCTCCCGCGCCCGCTGGATCTCCCGGAGGCCCTCGTCCAGGCGCCGGGTCACCCGGGAGAGGCCGCGGCCGTAGTACTGGTGCACGACGGCCGAACCTGGGTTCAGCTCGAGGGCGGTGCGGTACGACCGCTCGGCCTCCGGCCAGTTCCAGTTGCAGTTGAGCTGCCACTGGGCCATGGCGATGTGCGCTTCCGTCACCGATGGGTCGGCCGCGAGCGCGGCGTGGATCGCCGTGGAGGCGAGCCCGCATCCCTCGTCCTGCCGCAGGGCACCCTGCTCCCCCAACCAGAGGTAGGCGTCCCCCAGCGCCGCCTGCGCCGGCGCGTAGGCGGAGTCGAGCCGGAGCGCCTCCCTGAAGTTCAGGATCGCCTCCCGGGTCAGCTGGACCGTGCGGCGGTTCCACTGGTGCCGCCCCAGGAGGTAGTACTCGAACGCCCTCGGGTCCACCGGGCGGGCCGCCGAGAGCCGCTCCTCCTCCCCGGGGGTGAGCGTCGCCTCGATCTCCCCGGCGATCGCCCGGGCGACCTCCGTGTGCAGCGCGAGGATGCCGCGCAGCTCGCGCGTGAAGGAGCGCCCCCACAGCCGCCTGTCACGCGCAGCGTCGATCAGCTGCACCGTGACCCGGACCTGGTTGCCCTCCCGGGTCACGGCGCCCTCGACCAGTCCCTTGACCCCGAGCTCGCGCGCGATCTCCGGCGCGGGCGTCCCGCCGCCGCGATAGCGCATCGCGGAGGTGCGCGAGATCACCTTGAGGGCGCTGATCTGCGAGAGCTCGGTGGTGAGGGCTTCGTGGATGCCGTCCACGAAGTAGGCCTGGGCCGAGTCGCCGGTGAGGTTGTCGAGGGGAAGAACGGCGAGCGAGTCGATGACGGCGGGTCCGCGCACCAGCCGGACCGCCCACCACCCGCCGGCGAGGGCGAGCGCGGCCACCAGCGCGGCGGCGGCCAGCAGGCGCCAGCGAGGAGTCGTGCGCCGCCCCGGCGGCGTGGCCGGCCGGCCGCCCTCCCGCACGCCCCGCTCGAGCGCCTCGGCGAAGAGCTCGGCGGTGGCCTGGCGATCGGCGGGCGTCGGGGCGAGCGAGGTCCGCACCGCCGCCTCGACCCCCGGCGGCACGGTCGCCCGCAGCACCCGGAGGCTCGGCATCGGCTCCTGCAGCTTGCGTGCGAGCACCACCTGCGGCGCGTGCCCGGCCCAGGGCGCCTCGCCGGCCAGCATCTCGTAGACGACGCAACCCAGGCTGTAGACGTCGGTCCGGCGGTCCACGTCACTCGCGCCGGTGGCCTGCTCGGGACTCATGTAGGCGGGGGTCCCGATCGCGATGCCCGTCTGCGTCAGGGCGTCCTCCCCCAAGGCGGTGGGCCGGGCGATCCCGAAGTCCGCCACCCGGGCGTGGTCCCCTGCGAGGAGGATGTTCTCGGGCTTGATGTCGCGATGCACCACGCCGTGCTCGTGCGCGTGGTGCAGCGCACGTGCGACCTGCGCGCCGATCGCGAGCGCCGCGTCGAGGGGCAGGGGCCCCTGCCGCAAGCGGTCGCGGAGCGTCTCGCCCTCCACGAAGGGCATCACGTAGTACAGCGAACCGCCGGCCTCGCCGGAGTCGAGCAGCGCCAGGATGCCGGGGTGGTCGAGGCGCGCGGTGAGTCGGATCTCGCGCAGGAAGCGATCGGGCCCGAAGGCGGCGGCCACCTCGGGAAGGAGGACCTTCAGGGCGACGGCCCGGTCGTGCTTGAGGTCGTGCGCCAGGTAGACGGTCGCCATTCCCCCGCGCCCGAGTTCGCGCTCGATGCGGTAGCGGTCGCGGAGGGCGGCGGCGAGAGCCGCCGGTTCATTGGTCAAGGGGACCCCGGTCCCGGGGGAGTCCCGCAATCCTGAGCGCCGGGGTGCCGGGTCGCAAGGGGAGGGAGCGGCGGCTCGGCGGCGCGGTCCGCCAGCGCCCTCAGAATCCCACCAGCTGGCGGAGAACCTTCCAGCCCGCGATCAGCGCCCAGGTCGCCAGCACGGCGGCGAGCACGGCCGGGATCCTCGCCTCGAGCCAGGCCCCGTCCGGCGCGGGCTCGCGCGGCAACCGGTCCTCAGCGGGGTGGTTCATCGTCGTACCAGTTGCGCCAGAGCCGCATGGCCTCTGCCGCCACCGAATCCACGGCGGCGCTCCGGAAATGGGTGTCGCGGCGGATGCTGCTCGCCAGGGCGGCCCGCGCCTGCGCGTCTTCGCCCCTCGCATGGTGGATCCGGGCGAGCAGCAGCCGCGGCCCCAGTCGGTCCGGGTACTCGGCCGCGGCCCGGCGCACGTTCTCCTCGGCGGGCTCGAGCCAGCCGAGCCCGAGCTGCGCCTCGGCGAGGACCAGCCTGGCTGCCGCGTCGTCCCACCCGTCGAGTCCCCGCTGCAGCACGCTCACCCCCTCGTCCAGCCGGCCGACCTCCAGCAGGCCGATGCCGAGTTCGTGGTTCAGGCCGGGCTGCGAGGGCAGCCGTCGCTGCGCGCGCACCAGCAGGTCCAGGCGCTCCGCCCCGCTCCCGCGCGAGGCCTTCGCCCAGAGCTGGTAGCCGGGATACTCCCGCATCGTCTTGAGGGCAACCGTCGCCGCCCACGCCACCGCGACGGCCAGGGCCAGCCGCCGGACCCACCCTCGCTGGAGGTCGGCGTCCAGAAGGGCCGGCGCGGGAATCAGCCCGAACGCGAGATGGACGGTCACGAGCGTGGGCACCCAGCGCAGGGCCCCATCCACCAGGGAATGCACCAGGATGGTGACGAGCAGCGCGAGCAGGCCCCAGTCGACCGCCGTAGTCCGGTCCTGCCGCCGGAGCGTCCGCACGAGGAGGCCGAGCGCGAATGCCCAGAGCAGCAGATAGAACGCCCCGCCCGGCAGGCCCTGTTCGGCCAGCCGGTGGAACAGCTCGCTGTTGGGTTGCCCCCGTGCCAACGCCTGGTGACCGAACTCGGCGAAGCC
>DATIBS010000016.1:0-23595 GCA_035457305.1 Gemmatimonadales bacterium | reverse complement strand
GCGAGCAGGGGGAGACGGCGAACGGACGCACGCATCGGCACCTCCGGTTGGCGGGCGACCGAGGTCACCCGGACACCGGTATCACGACGCGATGGGCCGGGATGTCACAGGAGGGAGCGGGGAACGGGGAGCAGGGAGCGGGAACTTCAGCGGGCGGGGTGGCCCGCTCCCTGTTCCCTGTTCTCCGCTCCCCGTCGAGTGGCCAGGGGCGGAATCGAACCGCCGACACCGTGATTTTCAGTCACGTGCTCTACCAACTGAGCTACCTGGCCGGGGCCGGAGAATGTAGCCGTGGCGCGGCCTGGATGGGAGGGGCGGGGCCCCGCTGAATCCGTTGCGGGGGCCGCGGCCGGCGTGTATGCTCCCGTCCCATGGCCCACCCGCGCTTTCCCAACCTCACCGTCCTCGATCACCCGCTCATCCAGCACAAGCTGTCGCTCCTCCGCGACCGCCGCACCACGACGCGCGACTTCACCGGGTTGGTCGGCGAGATCGCGATGCTGATGGCCTACGAAGTGACGAAGGACCTGCCGCTCGAACCGGTGGAGATCGAGACGCCGCTCGAGCGGATGACGGGGGCCCAGGTGGCCGGGAAGAAGCTGGTGCTGGTCCCGATCCTCCGGGCCGGGCTCGGGATGGTGGACGGGATCCGCCAGCTCGTTCCGTCGGCCCGGGTGGGGCACATCGGCCTCTACCGGGACGAGGCCACGCTGCAGCCGGTCCACTACTACTTCAAGATCCCGCGGGACGGCGAGGGCCGCGACTTCCTGGTGCTCGACCCGATGCTCGCCACCGGCGGTTCCGCGGCCGCGGCGGTGACCGCCCTGAAGGAGGCCGGGGCCCAGCGGGTGCGGCTCCTCTCGCTCGTGGCGGCACCCCGGGGCGTGCAGCACTTGCTCGAGCGTCATCCCGACGTCCCCGTCTTCGCCGCCGCCCTCGACCGCGAGCTCAACCACCACGGCTACATCCTGCCGGGGCTGGGCGACGCGGGGGACCGGCTGTTTGGGACGCGCTGACGGGGGAACAGGGAACAGGGAACGGGGACCGGGCCACCCCTCCTCCCGTTCCCCGTTCCCGGTTCCCCGTTCCCCCTGACCCGAGTGACCGTGAACCTCCGACTGACGTTCTGGGGCGCCGCCGGCGGCGAGGTCACCGGCTCGATGCACCTGCTCGAGGCGTGCGGCGCGCGCATCCTGCTCGACGCCGGGCTCTTCCAGGGCCACCGCGCGGAGGCCCAGGCACGGAACGCGAAGCTGCCCTTCGACGCCCGCCGCATCGATGCGGTGGTCGTCTCCCACGCGCACATCGACCACATCGGCCGCCTGCCGCTCCTGGTGGCGCAGGGATTCCACGGGCCGGTGCACGCCACGCCGGCCACGCGCGACCTCTTCGGCCCGATGCTGCTCGACGCCGCCGAGATCCAGGAGCGGGACCACGAGCACCTGGTGAAGCGCGGGCGGGCCGGCCCGGCGAGCGAGCCGCTCTACACCCGGCGCGACGCGATCGCGGTCCAGGACCTCGCCCACGGGGTCCCCTACCGCCGGCTGTTCCACCTCCGGAAGCACCTCACCTTCGAGTTCGTCGACGCGGGCCACATCTTCGGCTCCGCCTCGGTGGACGTCCGGCTCACCGAGGGCGCCCCGCACCGGCTGGTCTTCTCCGGGGACATCGGCCGCTGGGGGCTGCCGATCATCCGCGACCCCGAGCCACCGAACGGCCCGATCGACACGCTCATCATCGAGTCCACCTACGGCGACCGCGACCACGAGACCCCCGGCGACGCGATGGCGCGGATGGCCACCGTGATCAACCGCGTCGTGGCCCGGGGCGGCAAGGTGCTCATTCCCTCCTTCGCGCTGGGCCGCGCCCAGGAGCTGATCTACGACCTGCATCTGCTCTGGCACCGGAGGCTCATCCCGGAAGTCCCGGTCTACGTGGACAGCCCGATGGCGGTGGACGTCACGGAGATCTTCCGGCTCCATCCCCAGATCCTCGACCGGACCGAGGCGCTCGCGCGGCGCACCGACCGGCCGTTCGACTTCCCCCTCGTCCGCTACGTCCGCGACGCCGAGGACTCGAAGCGGCTGAACGGGCTCCGCGGCCCCGCGGTGATCATCGCCGCGAGCGGGATGATGGAAAGCGGCCGCATCCTCCACCACCTGCAGAACCACGCCCCGGACCACCGGAACTGCATCCTCGTCGTGGGATTCCAGGCCGAGCACACCCTCGGTCGGCGGGTGGTCGAGGGGGCGAAGCAGCTCCGGATCTTCGGCGAGGACGTGGAGCGCCGCGCCGAGGTGGAGGTGATCAACGGGTACTCCGCGCACGCCGATCGGGGCGAGCTGCGCCGCTGGGTGCGGGCGCTGGGCGGGCCGGTCCGGCGCGCCTTCGTGGTGCACGGCGAGGATCCCGCCCGGGGGGCGATGGCCGACATCCTCCGGGAGGAGGGGGTGCGGGAGGTCCACCTCCCGGCCCACGGGGAGACCTTCGAGGCCTGAGCATGCCGGGACCGGGGCGGTGGCTTGGGCGGGTGCTGCTGGCGGTGCTGCTGGCGTACGTCGCGGCGTTCGCGGCGGTGCTGGTGGTGAGCCGGCGCGACGGCCGGCGGCCGAGCGACGTGATCGCGGTGCTCGGTGCGGCGCAGTACAACGGACGACCGTCGCCGGTCTTCAAGGCGCGGCTGGATCATGCGGCGGCGCTCTACGCCGAGCGGCTGAGCCCGCGCGTGGTGGTGATGGGTGGCCGCGCCGAGGGGGACCGGGAGGCGGAGGCGGAGGTGGGGCGCCGCTACCTGCAGGTGAAGGGCGTCCCGCGCCGGGCGGCCTACGCGGTGCCGGAAGGGCGGGACACCGAGGAGTCCATCTCCGCGCTGGCGGGGTGGATGAAGGAACGCGACCTCGGCTCGGTGCTCTTCGTGAGCGACCCGTTCCACCTGCTCCGGCTCCGGCTCGACGCCAGCGGCCATGGCTTCACGGTGGCCACCTCCCCCACCACCACCAGCCCCATCTCCAAGGGCTGGCGCCGCGAGCTCCCCTACCTTGCCTGGGAGGCCGCGAAGCTCCCCGTCGCGCTCGCCCGGGCCGCGCTCCGCTGAGTCACCGCCTGGTTCACCGCAGAGGCGCAGAGGGCGCAGAGGAGCTGCAACAACCTGTTTCCCCCTCCCCCCTCCCCGAGCGTCTGGACGGGGTGGGGCGGTACCGACTTCCTGACGCAGTTGCGGTTCCTCTGCGCCCTCTGCGCCTCTGCGGTGAATGCAGTTCCGCAACCCTGAACCTGAACCCGGGCCGGTACCGGGAGCGTAGGGTGGGGCGGTAGCTTTCCTCCCGACCCCCACCCCACGGGACGCACCATGCGGTCGCTCCGCCTGCTCGCTCTCCTGCTCCTCCTCCCGGCCGCGGCCGCCGCCCAGGGCGCGGCGCCGATCCGGGTCCCCTACGTCCTCGACTCGCTCGACAACGGCCTCCGGTTCATCGTCCACGAGGATCGTTCGGCCCCCGTGGTCGCGGTGAACGTCTGGTACCACGTGGGCTCCGGCGACGAGAAGCCGGGCCGCACCGGCTTCGCCCACCTCTTCGAGCACCTGATGTTCATGGGCTCGCAGCACGCCCCCTACCCCGCCTTCGACCGCCTGCTCGAGGGCGCGGGCGCCAACAACAACGGCAGCACCACCGAGGACCGGACCAACTACTTCGAGGTCGGTCCCACGAACGCGCTGCCGCTGATGCTCTGGCTCGAGGCCGACCGGATGGGGTGGATGCTTCCCACCATGGACTCGGCCAAGGTGGACCTGCAGCGCGACGTGGTGAAGAACGAGCGCCGCCAGAGCTACGAGAACCAGCCCTACGGCATGGTCTGGGACCACCTGCCGACCATGCTGTACCCCGCCGCCCATCCCTACTCCTGGCCCGTCATCGGCTCGATGGCCGACCTGTCCGCGGCCTCGCTCGAGGACGTGAAGCAGTTCTTCCGGGAGTACTACGCGCCGAACAACGCCGTGATCGTGGTGGCGGGCGACGTCCGGGCCGACTCGGTGCGGGCGTTGATGCGCACCTACTTCGGCGCCATCCCGCGCGGTCCCGAGGCGTCGCGCCCGCGGCCGATGCTCCGGACCCTGGCCCGCGACACCGCGCTGGTGCTCGAGGACCGGGTGCAGCTCGCCCGCCTCTACTACAGCTGGCCCGCGGTGAAGGAGACCAACCCCGACGACGCGACCTTCAGCGTCCTCGGCTACCTCCTCACCGGCGCCAAGAACGGCCGCCTCACCCAGCCGCTGGTCTATGACCGCCAGCTCGCGAGCAGCGTGCAGGCGGTCGGCGACCTCAAGCGGCACGACGGCGACTTCCTCGTGATCGCCACCGCGCGGCCGGGGCAGGCCCTGCCCGCCATCCAGCAGGTGGTGGACGCCGAGCTCGCGCGGCTCGCCGCCGAGGGGCCGACGCCCCGCGAACTGGAGCAGGCGAAGAACGCGCTCGAGGCGCGCTTCCTCGGCCGGCTCGAGACGGTGATGGGGAAGGCCGACCAGCTGAACGCCTACTACTACGAGCGCGGCACCCCCGACGGGTTCCAGGCCGACCTCGACGCCCTGCGCGCCGTGAAGGTGGAGGACGTCCAGCGGGTGGTCCGCAACTGGCTCCTGGGCCCCCGTGCCATCGTGTCGGTGGTGCCCGAGGGCAAGCCCGAACTCGCCGCCGCCGGGAGGGTCACGCCGTGACGCCGCTCCACTACCGCCTCGCGCTCGCCCTGGTACTCCTGCCCGGCGCGCTCGCCGCGCAGGGCCCGATGCCGACCGTCACCGCGCCCCCCCGCCCCGGCGCGCCGCCCGCCCTCCAGCTGCCGGCGATCGAGCGCGGCTCCCTCGCCAACGGCCTCCAGCTCCAGGTCGTGGAGATGCACGAGGTCCCCCTGGTGCAGGCCGTCCTCCTCATCGAGGGCGGCGCCCGACTCGACGCCGACCGCCCCGGGCTCGCCACCTTCACCGCGAACCTCCTCGACGAGGGCGCGGGGGACCGGGACGCCTTCCAGCTCGCCGCCGAGCTCGAGTACCTCGGCGCGTCGCTGTCCACCAGCGCCGACTGGAACCGCACCCGGGTAGCGCTCCGCGCCCCGAAGCGCACCTTCGCCCAGGCGATGCAGCTCGTCGGCGACGTCGTGCTCCGGCCGCGCTTCTCCGCGCTCGACGTGCAGCGCCAGCGGGACCTCCGGATCGCCGGCATCCTGAGCCGGCGGGACCAGCCGGAGGCGGTCTCGGAGGTGGTCTTCTCCGCCGCGGTCTTCCCCGCGGCGCATCCCTACCATCGTCCGATCGACGGGGATTCCGCCGCCGCCGCCGGCCTCGATTCCGCCGCGGTGCGGAACTTCTGGGAGCGGACCTTCGTGCCGGCCCGCGGACTCCTCCTCGTCACCGGTGACGTCACCCTCACCGAGGCGCGCGAGGTCGCGAACGCCGCGCTGGGCGGGTGGACCACGCCGCGCGTGGCGGCCGCGCCGATGGTGGATCAGGTGCCGGCGCCGGCGCGCCCGGCCACCCGGGTGGTGCTCGTGGACAAGCCCGGCGCCGCCCAGTCGGTGATCGCGATCGGCGCGCCGGGATACGACCGCCACTCCCCCGACTATCCCGCGCTCACCCTGCTCAACACGATCCTCGGCGGGTCGTTCTCCGCCCGGCTCAACGACATCCTCCGCGAGCAGAAGGGCTACACCTACGGCGCCTTCTCCGCCTTCGACTGGCAGCCGATCCCCTCGGCGTTCGTGGCGGGCGCCTCGGTGCGGACCGACGTCACCGACAGTTCCCTCGCGATCTTCGTGCAGGAATTCCGGCGGATCCGCACGGAGCCGGTGAGCGCGGCGGAGCTCGATCGGGCCCGGCAGTACGTCGTCCTCGGCGCGCTCGGCGACTTCGAGACCACCGGCCAGGTGGCGGGACAGATCGCGGCCCTGCTCCCCTTCCGGCTCCCGCTCGAGACGATCCCGCGGGACCTCGAGGCGATCGGCCGGCTCGGCGCCGCCGACGTCCAGCGCGCGGCGGGGCGCTACCTCGACCCCGACCGCATGACGATCGTCGTGGTGGGCGACCTCAAGGTGATCCGCCCCGGCATCGAGGCGCTGAAGCTCGGCCCGATCGAGCTGCGCGACGTCGAGGGCCGCCTGGTCAGCGAATAGCGAACAGCGATGTCCCTGCTCTCCTCGGAGCCGGTGTACCGCGGCCGCATCATCTCCCTCGACCTCGACACCGTCCGATTCCCCGACGGCTCGACCGGGGTGCTGGAGATGGTGCGGCATCCCGGCGCCGCGGCCGTGCTGCCGTTCCTCGACGCTCCCGACTCCGCCGATCCGCGGATCCTCCTCATCCGGCAGTACCGGTGGGCGGCGGGCGGCGAGTCGCTGTGGGAGGTGCCGGCGGGGCGGCTCGACCCGGGGGAGGAACCCGAGGCGTGTGCCGCGCGGGAGCTGGCGGAGGAGACGGGGTGGCGCGGGGAGCGGATCATCCCGCTCGCACCGCTCTGGACCACGCCGGGCTTCACCGACGAGAAGATCCACCTCTTCGCCGCCACCGGCCTGGTGCCCGGCGAGCACCGGCGTGAGGCCGACGAATTCCTCGAGGTGCACGAGCTCCGCTGGAGCCGGGTGATGGCGATGGCCACGGCCGGCGAGATCCGCGACGCCAAGACCCTGGCGACACTCTTCCTGGCGGAGCGGAAGCTGCGCTAGCTCCCCAGCCGCGCGGTCATCCCCAGTCCCACCATCGGTCCCACGCCGTCGAGCTGCTCGTCCATCGGTACCCGCACGATGAGGCGCGGCTCCACCCGCCATCCCAGCAGCACCACCTCGAATCCCGCCTGGTGGACGGTGAGGTCCTCGAGGGGGATCCCGGTCCCGGCGGTGGCCCCGAACCGCCCGTCGATGGTGGCGGCCAGCCGCAGCCGCGCGGTCTCGACTCCGAAGATCAGCCCGTAGTCGATGATCAGCTCCGCGGAGCCCCCGCCGCCGCCGGTGGGCGCGATTCCCGATCCGCCGAAGCGGAAGCCGTACAGCACCCCACCCGGATCGGTCCGGCGGTACTGCATGCCGCCCCGCATCGCGAGGGCGTTCGGGAGGTACGCCTCGAGGCGGTCGAAGTCGCCAAGGACCCCCAGCACCGCCGGGTCGCCGGCGTCCTCGGCGGCTGTCGGGAGGTAGGCGCCGAGGTACCCCGTGAGCGTGGCGCCGGGCGAGCCGATCTCCGCGCCGACGTAGATGTTGCCCAGCGCCGTCGTCGCGTCCTGCGCGATGGAGCCCTCCACCTCCGCAACGGTGTACGGCACGACGACCACCAGCCGCGCCTTCTCGTCCACCGGCACCGCCGCCGTGAGCCGCCAGAAACCCGCGAAGGTCCCGAGGTCCGCCCCCTCGATCCGCGGCCGCACCCATTCGAGGTCCGCGGTCGGTTCCCGCCGCGGCTCGGGCCAGAGGTCCTGCGCTGCCGCCGGCGGCGGAAGGAGGAGCAGGCCGAGGACGAGGAGGCACCGCGGGAAGCCTGCGATGCCCGGGATCCCTCCCGAGGACGGCACCCGGCGGCGGTCGTCGCCCCGCTCCGAACCTCGCCCGCGCCCCGCGCTCACGTGCCCCTCACGGGGCCACGCCCGCCCGCTCCCGCAGTCGGCGGCGCTGGCCGGGCGTCACCATGTCCCGTGCCACGATGTCCCGCACCAGCCGCGCGACGAAGGTGTAGCCCCTCGGCTCGGCCACGAGCCAGCGCTGCCACTCCAGCTCGTCGAGCGCCGGCGCGATGTCGCCGGCGTCCTGCCCGAGGGCCCGCGCGATCAGCGCCTCCGGCACGCGGCCGTCCAGCGCCGCCGCCGCCGCGAGCGCCTCCTGTGCGCCGGGCGAGAGCCTGCGGTAGCTCACCCGCACCGCCGCCACCACCGCATCGGGGAGGTCGCCCGGGGTCGTCTCGGTGAGGGTATGGAAGGGCCGGGGCCACTGTTCGCTCACCCCCGCCAGGTCGAGGCCGGCCTGCACCGCGCGGAGCAGCTCCACCGCGAGGAGCGGCACCCCGGCCGAGTCGGCCGCGAGGCGGCGCGCCAGTCGGCCCTGCTGTTCGGTGGCCCACTCGGGGAAGGCATCCGCCACGAGCTCGGCGATCGCGGGAAGCTCCAGCCGCTCGAGCGGAACCACCGCGCCCGGGATCTCGCGGCCCACCCGGCTCGCGAGGGCATCGAGCTCGGGCCGCCGCGGGAACGGCAGGGCCGCCACGGCGAGCAGGACCGGGACTCCCGACAGGTCGCGGAGCAGCGCCGGGAGCGCCAGGAGGGACTCCGCGTCGGCCTGGTGCGCGTCATCGAGCGCGAGGACCACCGGCTGCTCCTCCCCCAGGGCGCGCAGCACCTCGCCGAGTGCGCGCGGAAGGGGCAGGGGCGCCCCGCGGACCGCCGCGGGAAATCGCTCGAGCCAGGCCGGTGCCGCGGCGGCGAGCCCGGCGAGCGCGCCGGCCGAGGCGCCGGCCAGGCCCAGTCCCTCGCTGAGCCCGCCCTGCGCCAGCGCTGCGAGTGCACCCAGCGCGGTCGCGCGATCGGCCTCGACGGCCCGCGCCGCGCTGGTGATCGCCCCCTCGAGCCGGGCGTGGCCCAGCAGCTCGTCGAGGAGCCGCGTCTTGCCCCCGCCCGCCTCCGCCTCGAGCACCACCGCCGCCGGTCCGCCCTGCCGCACACAGTCGGCCCAGGTCCCGAGCAGGCGCGCGAGCGCACGCTCCCGCCCCACGATCGGCCCGCGCCGCGCTGCCGGCGCCTGGTGGCTCGGGAGCGGCGTATGCCGCCACACCCGCTCGCGGCGGATCCGCTCGGCGAGCGCCCGGGTATCGGCGCCGGGCACCGCACCGGAGCGGTCCGCCAGCGCCGCCTCGAGCGCGGCAAACCGCTCGAGGGCCGCGCTACGGTCCCCCGCGATGGCGAGCGCGCGCATCGCAGCGCGCGCCGCGCGTTCCGAGGCAGGATCGAGCGCCAGCGCACGCTCCGCGAGGTCGCGGGCGGCGCCGGGATCGCCGGCCTGGAGCATCGCCTCCCCGCGACCCACCAGCGCATCGAGCGAGCGCCCGCGCCACCGCAGGCGTTCCGCCGCGAGCCAGTCCTCGAAGTCGGTCGCGTCGGGCACGCCGAAGCCCTCGAGGAACTCGCCGCGGGCCAGCGCCGCGGCTGCGGCGGGGTCGCCCGCCTGGAGCGCGGCCTCCAGCGCATCCACGTCGAGCCGCACCGCCCCGGTGGCGAGCGCCACCGTGTCGCCCTGGGTGACCACGGCGTCCGCGCCGAGCGCCCGGCGCAGCACCCGGAGGGCCTCGTTGAGCGAGTGCCGGCCCGCAGCCTGGTCCTTGTCGCCCCAGAAGAGCGCGGTGAGGTGGTCGCGGGAGCGCGCCTGGCGGTCGGAGCGCGCCAGGTAGACCATCAACGCGAGGTTCTTCCGCCACAGCAGCTCGGGCGGCGCCGGCTGGCCGCCAACGGTGACCAGCGCCGGGCCGAGCGCCCGGACTTCCGCCGTCACGCCGGCCCGCAGGCGAGGGCGCGTCGCGCCGCCCGCGCCGAGTCGGCCCGGGCACGCGCGGTCGGATTGCCGCCCCGCCAGAGGCGCGCCACCTCGGCGTAGTCGCGGCAGGCATCCTCGCGCAGCTCGGCGGCGGGCCGGGCGGCCTCCGCACGCCGCCACCGCGCGAGGGTGCCCAGCGCCCAGTCGACCTCGGCCGACACCGGCCCGCCCAGCAGCGTCCCTTCCACGTCCTGGTTCTCGTGCCAGACCCACTCGCGGCGTGCACCCTCGGCGTCGCCGAGCGCCGCCCGCCAGTCGCCCCGGCGAAGATGGAGGAGCGCGCGAAGGAAGGGCCCCGTGGAGGCCTCGACCCCGTGCAGCCCCTCGATGTGCGCCAGCGCGCCCGCGGGATCACCCGCGCGCGCCATCGCCTCGGCCTCGGCGAGGAGACGCGCTGGTCCCGCGGGCGCCTGCTCCGGGGCACCGTCGGTCAGCGCGAGGAGCATCGCCGCCTGCCCCCGGAGCCCCGCCGGCGCCCGCGGATCCCCAGCCAGCGCGAGGAGCTGCGACCGGTGCCCGGCGGCCAGCCGCGCCGCCTCGGGGTCGCCGCGATCGGCGACGACGAATGCCGCCGGGAGGAGGGCCCGCCACCGGGCCGCCTCCGCGGGGTCGGCCAGCGAGCCGAACGCGGCCACCGCGCTGTCCAGCCGCCCCTGCGCCGAGAACGCGAAGGCGCGGCCCCAGGTCGCGGCCGACCGGTGGGCCGCGAAGGCCGGGTCGGCGAGGAAGCGCCCCGCCAGCTCGAGTGCCCCGTCCGGTGCGCCGAACGAGACGAGGAACCGCGGCGCGGTGCCGACGAGGGGCGATTGCCGGATCGCGGGATGGCTCAGCAGCGTGTCGAAGAGCGCCCGGCCGGGCCCGGGTCCCGCGAAGCGCCAGGTGAGCGCGGACCGGAGGAGGGCCGCGATGCTCAGCGCGAACGGGTCGTCGTTGAGGCCCGCGACGTACCGGACGAGTGCCTGCTGCGCCAGCGTGGCGTCTCCGTCCGCGATCTCGAGCCACGCCGCGTGTTCGAACGCCGGCAGGAAGCGGGGGCGGAGCGCGGCCGCCTTCGCGAGCGCCTCCGCGGCCGTTCGCCGGGGCAGCCCGGCGAGCGGCCCGCGATGCATCAGTTCGTCGCCCAGGAGGAACTGGGCGAGATGGTCGCCCGGAAAGCGATCGCGCACCGCATCGAGGGAGTCGATCCGGGCGGGGAAGGGCTGTCCCGTCGCGCGGATCAGGGAGCGGAACGGATCCGGGAAGGCGTCGGCCCGGGCGGCGAGGTGCCGGACCCGTTCGGGCCCCACGTACGACTGGTACCACCGCGCGATCAGTTGGAGCCGCCATTCACAGAGCAGGCAGTCGGGATCCTCGCGCATCGCCTTGGCATACGCCTGCTCCGCATCCCCCCATTCCGCGCGGGCGAAATGCCGCTCGGCCGCGGCCCACGCGATCAGCGCCCCGAACCGCCCGGGCAGGGCCCCGCGCGGCAGCGAATCGGTGTTCTCGTACCGCCACAGCTCGAGCAGCGCGTCGGCGGCGAGGCTGTCTCCGAGCGCCTCGGGCCGGGACAGGGCGCCGCGCCGCTCGACGTGCAGGTCCCGGATGTCCCCGCGCCCGCCGCGCGCGCCGAGGCGCACCGCCAGTTCACCGTCGGCGCGGTCCACCGAGGCGCTCAGCGTGAGGTCGGCCGTGCCCGCGGCGGAATCCGCGGCCAGCGGCACGCCCGCCTCGGCGAGCCGGCGGCGGAACTGGCGCTCGACGGCACCCGCCGGATCCGAAGCATCGGCGACGAAGGACGCCACGGCGACGACCGGGGGGCCCGGCGTCTCCGCGGTGCCGGCGGGGGCGGCCGCGATTTCCGCGGCCGCGTCGCCGTCGTTCCTGCCGAACAGGATCGTCAGGACGATCGCCAGCGCGGGGAGGAGCAGGATCGCCCCGGCGGTGAGCCACGCATGCCGGCTGCCCGCGGCGGCCGCAGGTTCGTCCGGAAGCAGCGCCGCCCCGTCGAGCGCCGACGCGAACGCCCGCGCGTCCGGCCAGCGCGCGGCGGGGTCGTGCTCGAGGGCGCGTCGCAGGACCGGCGCCACCCGCCCCGGCACCCGGGACCAGTCGCCCTGGGTCTCCACCCAGCGCCGCCCGGTGAGGCATTCGTAGACCACGGCACCGACCGCGTAGAGGTCGGTGCGGGCCGTGGACGGGAGGCCCGCGCGCTGCTCCGGGGCCATGTAGGCCACGGTGCCCAGCGCATCGCCGGTGCGGGTGAGCCCCGGATCGCTCTCGCTGTGCGCGATGCCGAAATCGCCCAGCCGCGCGCCGCCCGGCGCGAGGAAGATGTTGGAGGGCTTGACGTCGCGGTGGATGACGTCGGCGCCATGCGCGGCGACCAGTGCCGCGAGGAGCTGGTGCGCGATCGCAAGCGACTCGCCCGCCGGGAGCGGGCCGCGCTCGAGCCGGCGGGCGAGCGTCTCGCCCGCCTGCAGCTCCATCACGAAGTAGTAGAGACCCTGCGACTCGCCGGCCTGGTAGACCGGCACGATGTGCGGATGCGAGAGCCGCGCCAGGAGCCGGGCCTCGCGAACGAAGCGCTCCACCGCCACCGCGGTCGCCGCCTCGGGGCGCAGCACCTTCACCGCCACGGCCCGCTCGAGCTGCACGTCGGTGGCGCGGAACACCTCGCCCATCCCGCCCGCGCCCAGCGCCACCTCGACGCGATAGGCGGGGGCGAGGGCCTCACGGGCGCGCTCGAGCAGGGCGGACATCGGCCCCACGATGCAGGCCGCGCCGGGCACGGTCAAGTCAAGTTCGGCCCTGCCAATGGGATGCCCGTCCCCGGGGCGTTCCGCTTTCATCCCCCGGGGGAGGGCGGTACATTGCCCCCGATGGCGGGCGCACTCTCGTATCCTCAATTCCGGCAGGCCCTTCGGCGCGGTTCCCCGGCCCCGGCGTACCTCTTCACGGGCCCCGAAGTGGTGCTCCGGGACGAGGCGCTCCAGGCCCTGCTCGACGCGGCCCTCGATCCATCCCTCCGGGACTTCAACCTCGACCAGGCCAGCGCGGCCGACCTCGACCCCGAGCGGCTGGTGGCCCTCTGCACCACGCTCCCGATGCTCGCCGAGCGCCGGGTGGTGGTCATTCGGGACGTCGAGGCGTGGCGCCGCCGGACGAAGGCGCGCGGCGCAATGGTCGCCTACCTGAAGCGCCCCTCGCCGGAAACGGTCCTCGTCCTGCTCCAGGGCGACGAAGGCGAGCGCGGCGAGAAGCGCGACGCGGAGCTCGAGAAGCTGGTGCAGGTGGTGGAATTCCAGCCCCTCGACGCGGAGGCCGCGGGCGAGTGGCTGGCGGAGAAGGCGGCGGCCCTCGGCATCAGCTTCGGGCCCGGGGCCGCGGACCACCTCCTCGCCGCCACCGGGCACGACCTCGGGATGCTCCGGTCGGAACTGGCGAAACTCGAGGCGTTCGGCGGGGGCGGCGCCGTGAGCCTGCAGCAGGTGGGCGACCTGGTTGGCGTGCGCCACGGCGAGACGCTCGAGGACTGGCTCGCCGCGGTCCTGCTCGGCAGGACGGCCGACGCCGTGCGTTTGGTGGGCCCGGTGCTCGGCCAGTCGGGAATGTCCGGCGTCCGGATGGTGAACGGACTCGGCACCCTGCTGCTCCTGCTCGGGCTGGCCGCCGACGCGCGCGCACGCCGGGTGCCGGCCGCCGGCATGGGCAACCTGATCTTCAACGCCCTCAAGCTGGCGCGGCCGGGGGGTCTCGGACCCTGGGGCCAGGTCGTGGACCGGGTGAAGGCCGCAACCGCCAAGTGGCCGCCGATGCGCGTCGAGGCGGCCCTCCGTGCCGCGCTCGAGGCCGACCAGGCGCTCAAGGGCACCCGGGTGGGGGACGAGGAGGCGGTGGTCACGGACCTGGTGCTCCGGCTGGCGCCGCGGCAGCGGCAGGAGGCGGCGTGAGGCGGGCGCTCCTCACCGTGGCGCTGCTCGCCGCGACCGTGGCCGCCCCGGCCGCCGCGCAGGACCTGGCCGAGGCCCGGCGGATGGCGCAACAGGGCCAGGTCGATTCGGCCCGCGCCGCGCTCGCGCGGCTCCTCGCCGCCACGCCCCCCGGCGACACGCTCTACCCCGAGATCCTCTACACGCAGGGCGGGCTGGCGGCCAGCGCCGTCGACATGCAGCGGGCCTACCAGCGGGTGGCGCTCGAGTATCCCAACTCCCCCTGGGCCGACGACGCGCTGCTTCGCCTGGCCCAGATCGAGTTCGCCGTCAACGACCCGCAGGGCGCCCTCCGTCACGTCGAGCGGCTCCGGGGCGACTACCCGGCGAGCCCGCTGCTCGGGATCGCGGCGCTCTGGGGCGCGCGGGCCCACTTCGCGCTCAACAACACCGCCGCGGGCTGTGTGCTCCTGGCCGACGCCCTCGCGCGGGCCGGTGAGGACGTCGAGCTCCGCAACCAGCTCGAGTTCCACCGGGCGCGGTGCGGCGGCGGGGAGCCCGTCGCGGTGGCCCCGCCCCCGGAGCAGCCCCCCAGCCAACCGGCCGTCCAGGCACCCGCCGAGCCGCCGGGCCGCCCGGCCGCCGAGCCGCCGCGTGCCGGCTGGACCGTCCAGCTCGCCGCCCTCGGCTCCCGCGCCACCGCCGACGAGCTCGCCGCCGCGGTGCGCCGCGCGGGCTATGACGTGGCCATCGTGAGCGAGGGCGGCCTCCACAAGGTGCGCGCCGGCCCGTGGGCCGAGCGGGCCGACGCGGCCCGCGCGCTCGAGACCCTGCGCGCCCGGTTCGGCGGGCAGCCATTCCTCGTGCGCCCGTGACCCGCGCCGCCGAGCGGGCCGACACCCCGCTGATGCAGCAGTACCGGGAGGTGAAGGCGCGGCATCGCGACGCGATCCTCTTCTTCCGGATGGGCGACTTCTACGAGATGTTCTTCGACGACGCGGAACTCGCGTCGCGCCTCCTCGACATCACGCTCACCTCCCGCGGCGACGGCGTGCCGCTCGCCGGCGTCCCGGTGAAGGCCGCGGCCGACTACCTCCGCCGCCTCGTGGCCGGCGGCCATCGGGTGGCCATCTGCGAGCAGGTGGAGGACCCGAAGCTCGCCAAGGGGATCGTCCGCCGGGCGGTGATCGAGACGGTCACGCCCGGCGCGCAGCTCCAGGAGGACTGGCTCCCGGGCGGTGCGAACAACTTCCTCGTGGCCGTGCTGCCCGAGGGCGGCCGGGTGGGCCTCGCGGCGCTCGACCTCTCCACCGGCGAGTTCGCGCTGGAGACGGTCGAGCCCGACGCGCTGGCGGAGGCGCTCGGGCGCCTCCGCCCGGCAGAGGTGGTGGCGCCCGAGGGTGTCGGACTGCCGCTCGACGGCGTGCTCCGCACCGCGCGGGAGCGGTGGGAGTTCGACCCCACGCTCGCCGCCGAGGAACTGGCCCGCCGCCTCGGCCTCGCCTCGCTCGACGGGCTCGGCGTCGGTCCCGCCGACGCGGCCGCGGTGGGCGCCGCGGGCGCGCTCCTCCGCTACGTGGGTGACCTCCAGCCGCAGGGCCTCCCGCACCTCGCCCGGCCGGTGGTGCGGCGGAGCGAGGGGCACCTCTGGCTCGACGAGATGACCCGGCGGAACCTCGAGCTGGTGGAGCCGCTCTTCGCCGGACAGCGCGGCACCACGCTGCTCGACGCGCTCGACGCCACGGTGACGCCGATGGGCGCGCGGCTGCTGCGGCAGTGGGTGCTCTCCCCGCTCCGCGACCCGGCCGCCATCGCCGCGCGGCTCGACGCGGTGGAGGTGCTCGTCGCCGACCACCGTGGGCGCGGGCGGCTGCGCGAGGCGCTGGACGGGGTGCGCGACCTCGAGCGGCTCGGCGGCCGCGCCGCCGCGGGCCGCGCCACGCCCCGCGAGATGGGCGCGCTCCGCGACTCCTTCGCCCGGCTCCCCGACGTGCTCGAGGCGCTGAGCGGGCTCGCCGGGCGGTCCCGGAGTGCCGCGCTGGAAACGCTCGCCGAGGGCTTCGACCCCCTGGCCGACCTGGCGGCGGAGCTCGAGCGCGCCCTCGAGCACCGGCTCCCGCCCACGCTTGCCGACGGCCACGTCATCCGCGCCGGCTTCGACGCCGAGCTGGACGAGCTCCGCGGCCTCCGGGACGGCGGCAAGTCCTACATCGCCGGACTCCAGGAGCGGGAGCGCGCCCGCACCGGCATTCCGTCGCTCAAGGTCGGCTTCAACAAGGTCTTCGGGTACTACCTCGAGATCACCAACGCGCACGCCGCGCGGGTGCCGCCCGACTACGAGCGGCGCCAGACGCTGGCGAGCGCCGAGCGGTACGTGACGCCGGAGCTCAAGGAGTACGAGGCGAAGGTCCTCACCGCCGAGGAGCGGATGGCCGCGCGGGAGGCGGAGCTCTTCGCCCGGCTCCGCCGCGTGGTGGGCGGCGAGATCGCGCGGCTCCAGGCGGCGGCGCGCACGCTCGCCCGGCTCGACGTGTGGGCCGGGCTCGCCGAGCGCGCGGTCGAGGGACGCTGGAGCCGGCCGGTGGTGGACGAGGGGCTCCTGCTGGAGCTCGACGCGAGCCGCCATCCGGTGATCGAGCGGTTGATGCCGCGGGAGCAGTTCATCCCCAATGACGTCCGGTTCGAGCCGGCGGCGCGCGTGCTGCTGGTGACCGGCCCGAACATGGCGGGCAAGTCCACCATCCTGCGGCAGATCGGGCTCGTCGTCGTGATGGCCCAGCTCGGGAGCTTCGTCCCGGCCGACCGGGCGCTCATCGGGGCGGTGGACCGGCTCTTCACCCGGGTGGGGGCCAGCGACAACATCGCCCGCGGGCAGTCCACCTTCATGGTCGAGATGAGCGAGACCAGCGCGATCCTGCACGGTGCGAGCGAGCGCTCGCTGGTCCTGCTGGACGAGATCGGGCGCGGCACCTCGACCTACGACGGCGTCGCGATCGCGTGGGCGGTGGCGGAGCACCTGCACGACCGGGTCGGCTGCCGCACGATGTTCGCCACCCACTACCATGAGCTGATGCAGCTCCCCGAGAGGCTGGCCCACGCCCGGAACCTGAACGTCGCGGTGCGGGAGGCGGGCGGGAAGGTGGTGTTCCTCCACCGGCTCGAACCCGGCGGCACCGATCGCTCCTACGGCATCCACGTGGCCGAGCTGGCCGGGCTCCCCGCCGCCGTGGTGCGCCGGGCGCAGGCAATCCTCGGCACCCTCGAGGGCAGCCACCGGGTGGCGCCCGGCGCGCCGCCGCAGCCGGCCGACCCGGCGCAGCTCGGGCTGCCCCTCGACGTGCCCCCGCACCCCGCCCTCGAGGCGCTCCGCGCCCTCGACGTCAACAGCCTCACCCCCCTCGAGGCGCTCAACCGGCTCGCCGACCTGGTGCGGCGGGCAGAGGAAGCCCGATGACCCGACGCCTCGCCGCCTGCTTCCTGCTCCTGGCCGTCGCCGGCTGCCGCGCCGAGCGCCGCAGCCCTGCACCCGGCGCCGAGCCGCCGCGGGACCAGCCGCCGGTGGCACTCGACCCGGTGCCGCCGGTGGAGTATCCGCCGGCGCTCTACGCGCAGGGGGTGGCGGGCCGCGTGGTCCTCCGGCTCTTCGTGGACACGGCGGGGGCCATCGTCCCCGACTCCACCCGCGTCGAGGAGACGAGCGGCGTGCCCGCGCTCGACAGCGCAGCCCTGGTGGCGGCGCCCCGGCTCCGCTTCGCCCCCGCGCTCCGCGACGGCAAGCCGGTCCCGGCGCCGTTCCTGCAGCCGTTCGACTTCCGCCCGCCCGCGGAGACCGCGGGCACCCCCGGAGCCACTCCGTGACGCATCCCCATCCCCGTCCGTACGACGACGTCCTCCAGACCGTCGGCTGGACCCCGCTCATCCGCCTCGGCCGGGTGGGCGCCGGCCTGCGGACGCCGGTCTTCGGCAAGGCGGAGTACGCCAATCCCGGCGGCTCGGTGAAGGACCGGATCGGGCTCGCGATCATCCTGGCGGCGGAGCAGGCGGGGGAGCTCAGGCCGGGAGGCGTGATCGTCGAGGGCACCTCGGGCAACACCGGCGTGGGGCTCGCGATGGCGGCGGCGCTCCGGGGCTATCGCTGCATCTTCACCATGCCGGACAAGATGTCCCAGGAGAAGGTGCGGCTGCTCAAGGCGTACGGCGCGGAAGTGGTGATCACGCCGACGGCGGTGCCACCGGACCACCCCGACAACTACGTGATGAAGGCCAAGCAGATCGTGCACGACACCCCGGGGGCCATCCTCGCGAACCAGTTCTACAACGAGGCCAACCCGCTGGCGCACTATGCCACGACGGGCCCGGAGATCTGGGAGCAGACCGAGGGCCGGGTCACGCACTTCGTGGCCGGCGCCGGCACCGGTGGCACGGTGAGCGGCGCGGGGAGGTACCTCAAGGAGCGGAACCCGAAGGTCCGCGTGATCGCCGGCGACCCGGTGGGCTCGCTCTACACCGGGTACGCGAAGACGAAGACGATGGGCCAGGGCGCACCCTACAAGGTCGAGGGCATCGGCGGCGACAAGATCCCGACCACCATCTGGTTCGACGTGGTGGACGAGTTCCGCCAGTTGAGCGACGCCGAGTCGTTCGCGATGGCACGACGGATCGCGCGCGAGGAGGGCATCCTGGTGGGCGGGTCGGCGGGCCTGAACGTGGGGCTCGCGCTCCAGGTGGCGCGCGAGGTGAACGACCCGAAGGCCTGCGTGGTCACCATCCTCTGCGACACCGGGGAGCGCTACCTCTCCAAGCTCTTCAACGACGAGTGGATGCGGGAGAACCAGCTGCTCGAGTCGCCGCGGGTCACGGTGGCGGACCTGCTGGCGCGGCGGCAGCCGCGGGCGCCCGAGATGGTGAGCGTGGCGCCGGCGGCGGCGGTGCGGCAGGCGCTCAACCTGATGGCCACCTGGGAGGTGAGCCAGCTCCCGGTGCTGGACGGCGGCGAGCAGGTGGGCGCGGTGACCGAGGGCTCGCTGATGACGAAGGCGCTGGGCCAGCCCGCGCTCCTCGACCGCCCGGTGCGCGAGGTGATGGAGCCCCCCTTCCCGGTGGTGGACGAGGCGACGCCGCTCGAGCGCCTGGCACCGGTGCTCTCCCACGAGAGCGCCGCTGCGCTGGTGACGCGCGGCGGGAAGGTCGTGGGTATCGTGAGCCGGTATGACCTGATGCGGGAGATGATCGGGACCCGGTGAGGGGGAGCGGGGAGCGGGGACCGGGGAGCGGGCCGCCCCCGCCTTCCCCGTTCCCCGTTCCCTGTTCCCTGTTCCCCGTTCCACTTCCGACTGGATTCGCCCATGCGCATCACTGTCCTCACCGGCGGCGCCAGCGCCGAGCGCGACGTCGCCCTCGCCTCCGCGGCCCAGGTGGTGCCCGCGCTCCGCGGCCGCGGCCACGACGTGGCGGTGGTGGACATCGCGCGCGGCTTCATCCCCGAGAGCGACGAGTCCGGCCTCCTCGGCAAGAAGGTCGGTGCGGCCCCGCCCGACCCCGCGCGCCTCGCGGCGATGGAGCGGGGGCTCCTGGTCTCGGGCCTCGGCGACATGCCCGTGGTCCGGAGTGCCGACGTCCTCTTCCTGGCGCTCCATGGCGGATGGGGCGAGGACGGCACGCTGCAGGCGCTGCTCGAGGTGACCGGCGTGCCCTACACCGGGAGCGGGCCGCTCGGCAGCGCGATGGCGATGGACAAGGACGTCTCCAAGCGGCTCTTCCTCGACGCCGGCGTGCCCACCGCCGACTGGCGCATGGCGCCGGTGGACGAGGCCGAGGCGGTCCGGGCGCTCGGGCTGCCGCTGGTGGTGAAGCCCTCGAAGCAGGGCTCGACCGTGGGGCTCACCGTGGTGAAGCAGGCCGGGGAGCTCGCGGGCGCGATCACGGAGGCGGCGAAGTTCGACGACGAGGTGATGCTCGAGCGGTTCGTCCCCGGCCGCGAGCTCACCGTCGGCGTGCTCGAGGGCCGCGGGCTCGCCGTGGGCGAGATCATCCCGAAGCACGAGCTCTTCGACTACGAGTGCAAGTACACGCCGGGAATGTCCGAGGAGATCTTCCCCGCGGCCATCGAGGAGCCGGTGGCCGACGAGGCGCGGCGGCTGGCGGTGCTGGCGCACACCGCGCTCAAGCTGGGGAGCTACTCGCGGGTGGACTTCCGGCTGGATCCGCAGGGCGGGCTCTGGTGCCTCGAGGTGAACACGCTGCCGGGGATGACGGCCACCAGCCTGATGCCGCAGAGCGCCGCCGCGGCGGGGGTCCCCTTCGGGGAGCTCTGCGAGCAGATCTGCCGGGGCGCCGTGGGGGCGTAGCCCCGCGCTGGCACCCTCCCTGCCTCGTCGAGGAGCCCATGTTCCGGTGTGCGGCGTCATCGCGGCTCGTGCCGATCGCGGCGCCGTATAGGGGGTCTTCGACCGGATGCGGGAGCAGGGATTCGGCTGCTGAGCTTGCGGGCGCCGGCTCTCCGGGAAGGCATTTGCCCATCCCGGTACCGGCCCGTAGGTTCAGGGCCGCTCGACTGTCCCGGATCCCGTTCCGCTCCCCCGTGTACGGAGGCACCATGCGTCGTCTGGTTCGCGTCCTCGTCCTCGTTCCGGCGGTGCTCGCCGGCTGCGCCAAACCCGACGCCGCCCCTCCCGCCGCCGACACCACCGCCGCCGCCATGCCGGCGGCCCCGACGGTCACTCTCGCCGACTTCGCCGGGAACTGGCAGGTCGTCGCCAGGAACGAGGCCGGGGACAGTGTCACCTACCAGCTCGCCGCGGGCGCCGACCCGGCGACGTGGAGCATCACCTTCCCCGGCCGCGACCCCATTCCCGCCCGCGTCGTCGAGGTCGCCGGCGACAGCGTCGTGGTCGAGGGCGGTCCCTTCGAGAGCGCGATGCGCCCGGGCGTCCAGGTCGAGACCCGGACGGTGTTGCGGCTGCAGGACGGGGCGCTCGTCGGCCAGACGGTCGCGCGGTACGCCACGACCGGTCCCGACTCGGTGGCGAACATCACGGCCCGGGGGACGCGGCTGCCCTAGCGCCGCCCCCGTGGAGAGGGGCGGGTGGCCGGCGAGGTCCGATTCGCCGGCGGCCCGCCCCGTCTCTTCCCATCCATCCCGGCCCGTCCATCTTTCCGCCGATGCTTCCCCCGCTCCGCGTCCTCCTCGAGGGTCTGATCGACTATGCCGGCCTCTTTCCGCCCGCGGCACTCGCGATGCCCGAGGCCGTGCTCAACTACGCCGCCTACCGGACCGGGCCCGATCGCTGGGCCCTCGGCCGCTTCGTGGTACCCGCCGACCGGCTGCCCGAGTTCGAGCGTGCCACGGACGGCCTCGCCGCGCCGGGCGACCCCTGGCTCCTGAGCGTGCTGGTCGGCGCGAACGAGGCGGGGCAGGTCGAGGCGGCCCGCGCCTTCAATGCGCGCCATGCGGCCGCGAGCGATGCGACGGCAGACGTCCTCGAGGGGAAGGCGGCCACCGCGGATGGGATCGCGGCGCTCGCCGCCGCCGCACGGCCGGGGTTCACGCTCCACGTCGAGGTCCCCGCGGACCCCGATCCGGCGCCCCTCATCGCGGCCATCGGTACCGCCGGCGCCCGCGCCAAGATCCGCACCGGCGGCGTCACCGCCGAGGCCTTCCCCTCCGCCGCGCAGGTGGCGCGCTTCCTCGCCGCCTGCGTCCGGCTGGGCGTGCCGTTCAAGGCGACCGCGGGGCTGCACCACCCGATCCGCGCCGTGTACCCGCTCACCTACGCGCCCGATGCCCCGCGCGGCACGATGTTCGGCTACCTCAACGTCGTCCTCGCCACTGCCCTGCTCCACGGCGGGGGCAGCCAGGCCGATGCCACCCGCCTGCTGGAGGAATCCCGGCTCGGCGCGTTCGCCTTCTCCGACCACGGCGTGCGCTGGGAAGGCTTCCGGTTCGCACTCGCCGATCTCGCCGAGTCGCGTCGCCTCGCCCTGGGCGTCGGCTCCTGCTCCTTCGACGAACCGCTCGACGACCTCGTGACTGCCGGACTCCGCTGATGCGCCCCATCGACGCGACCCACGATCCCGCCCTCCGCTCCTGGGTGCCCGGTGCCGACGGCCACCCCGACTTCCCGATCCAGAACCTGCCCTTCGGCCGCTTCCGGCCCCCGGCGGGGGACGACGACGCGCCCGAGGACCCGGTCCCGGCGGTGGCGATCGCCGACCGGGTGGTGGACCTCATCGCCGCCGCCGACGGTGGGCTGCTTCCGGGACCGGCGGCCGACGCGGTGGACGTCTGGATGGCCGAGGGAATGGGGGCGTTCCTGCAACTCGGGCCCGAGGCGTGGGGTGCGCTCCGGCAGGGCGTGAGCGAGCTGCTCCGGGCCGACACCGAGGAGGGTGGCGAGGCGCGCGAGATGGGCGAGGACCTGCTCCGCCCGATGGCGGAGGTGGAGCTGCTCCTGCCCACCGACATCGGCGACTACACCGACTTCTACGCCTCGGTGCACCACGCCACGAACGTCGGATCGATGTTCCGGCCCGACAATCCGTTGCTCCCGAACTACAAGTGGGTGCCGATCGGATACCACGGACGGGCCTCGTCCATCGTGCCGAGCGGGACCCCGATCCACCGCCCGATGGGACAGCTGCAGCAGGGCGAGGCGGCCCCGGAGTTCGGGCTCACCCGGCAGCTCGACTACGAGCTGGAGGTGGGCGCGGTGGTCGGGGTCGGCAATCCCCTGGGCCGTCCCATCCCCATCGAGCATGCCGACGACCATCTCTTCGGCCTGGTCCTGCTCAACGACTGGTCGGCCCGGGACGTCCAGCGGTGGGAGTACCAGCCGCTCGGCCCCTTCCTGGCCAAGAACTTCGCATCCACCATCTCGCCCTGGATCGTGACCCTCGAGGCACTGGCCCCGTTCCGTGCTCCGGCATTCACGCGGCCGACCGGGGACCCCGAGCCGCTGCCCTACCTCGACGACGCCGACGACCGGCGCCAGGGCGGGTTCGACATCACGCTCGAGGCGCTGATCTCCACCAGGACCATGCGGGAACAGGGTTTCCAGCCGATGCGGGTGAGCCGGGGAGGCTTCGGGGGGATGTACTGGACCGTGGCCCAGATGCTCGCCCACCACGCCAGCAACGGGTGCAACCTGCGCCCGGGGGACCTGCTCGGCAGCGGGACCATCTCCGGGCCGGAACCGGAGACCCGGGGGTGTCTCCTGGAACGGACGTGGCGCGGCACCGAGCCCCTCCGTCTCCCCTCGGGAGAGACCCGGAAGTTCCTGGAGGACGGGGATGAGGTGGTCTTCCAGGCCTGGTGCGAGCGGCCGGGATATGCCCGGATCGGGTTCGGGGAGTGCCGGGGCCGGGTGGGTGCCGGGGTCGCTTGACACCGCGGTGGAGGGGCGGACTATTAGGTAAGACGGACGGTCGGGCGGTCGGGCAGTTCCCTCCCGCCCAGGTCCGACCGTCCGACTGCCCGACTGTCCGACCACCTCGGCCCCGTACTTGCGGCGATTTCCGCAGCAGCTGACCACGGGAGTTCCCTGACTCGATGAGCGCGCTGGCCTTTCCCCGGCTCACCCCCTGGGTTGGACGACTGATCGTCGCCAACGCGGTGGTGCTGCTCGTCCTGCAGACGGTGGCGCCGGCGCTGTCGGGGTGGCTCGCGTTCTCGCCGTCGGGGGCCCTGGCGCAGCCGTGGACGTTCGTCACCTACATGTTCGTCCACAGCGGGCTGCTCCACCTCGCCTTCAACTGCCTCTTCCTCTACTTCCTCGGCACCGCGGTCGAGGCCCGGATGGGCAGCCGGGCGTTCCCCCTCTTCTACCTCCTCTGCGGGCTCGGCGGCGCGGTGTTCTCCCTCGCGCTCTCGGGGCTGATGTCGGTGCCGCCGTTCGTCGGCGCGTCGGGGGCGGTGCTGGGCGTCGCGGTGGCGTTCGCGATGTACTGGCCCGACGCGGAGATGATGGTCTTCCCCATCCCGTTCCCCATCCGTGCGCGGACGCTCGTGCTCGCCCTGGTGGCGTTCGACGTGGTGATGGCCCTGGCGCCGGGCCGGGACGGGGTGGCCCACCTCGCCCACCTGGGCGGGGCGCTGGTGGCCTACGGGTACTTCCGGCTCCAGGGCCTGCCGCAC
>DATIBS010000015.1:0-24538 GCA_035457305.1 Gemmatimonadales bacterium | reverse complement strand
AGTCGCGTCTGCAGCAGCGTGTAGATATCCGCCAGTACCCGCGCGCTCCGCTCCAGTCGCGCGTACTCCACTTCCTTGGCCGGGACCTCCGCCATCCGCTGGCCGAAGCCCGCCAGCTCCCGGTCGATGGCCTCCACCTGGTTCGCCAGTCCGCCCAGGTACGTGGTCACCACCGCCGCGGCCTGCTCCTCCAGATTCCGCAGCTGGCCTGCCACCGCCTGTACATCCGGGTCCGCCGGGGTCCGCCGCGCCCGGAGCTGGGCCAGCTCGGTCTCCCGTTCGGTGAGCGCCTGGAACAGCGTGGACGTGGTCTGGTTCCGGAGCAGCGACGGGAATGCGAGCAGCCGCCGGTAGGGGGACGGCCCATCCCCCGCCCCTCCCGCGCCTGCCCGAGCCTCCGCCAGGAGCCCCGCCAGCGCCTCCCGCTCCCCCTCGAGTTCAGCCCGCTGCGCCTGGAGCGCCGCCAGCCGCTCGACCTGGGTCTGCGCCTCCGCCTCGAGGCTCACCACCCGGTTCTGCTCCCGGAACCGGCGCACCGCCTCCTCCGCCGAGCGGAGCTGGACCTGGAGCGTGTCCACCTGCGAGCGCAGGAAATCCACGGTGCTCCGGTCGCTCACCTTGCGGACCGCGTTCCGCCGCACGAGGTACTGGTGCGCAAGGACATTGGCGACGTCGCGCGCCAGCCCGGGGTCCGGCGCGTCGAAGCGCACCCGCACCATGTTCGCGTCGCGGTTCGGTCGCGACACACCGAGGGCCCTGCCGAATCGTTCCGCGGCCCGGGTTCGCGGCAACACGGCGAGCTCGAGCCGGTCGAACCCGGCCGCCCCGGGCGCGAGCACCACCGTCGCCCCCGGCAGGCGGAGCGGCTCCCCCGGTGCCGCGGCGCCCAGCTCGCCGGGGGCGTCCCCCTCGAGCAATTCCGCCGCGAACCGCCCATCGTCCTGCCGCACCAGCCGCACCCGGCTTGCCGGCGCATCGGCGTCGGCCTGGATCGCCGCCAACGCGTCCGCCCGCCGCACGCCCCGGGGTCCCCGCACCGCCACCTGCAGCCCGAGCGAGTCGATGACCGCCTCGGCCAGGCTCCGGCTCCGCAGCACCTCCATCTCGGTGCCGACCTCGGTCCCACCCTGGAGGTCGCGCAGCGCGTCGAGCACCGGCACGGTGCTTCCCTTCTCCTGGAACTGGAGCGTGGTGCTGGAGCGATAGATCGGGGTGGCGAGCTGGACATAGGCGAAGGCGGCCAGCAGGCCGAGCAGGGTGCAGCCGGCCACGATCCACCAGTTGCGCCGGAGGATCGCCCAGACCTCGCGCAGGTCGATCTCGTCGTCGGGAGTGGCTCGGGGCGGCGGCGGGCCCCAGCCAGCCGGCGGCAGGGGGATGGCGGGACGGCGGGCAGCGAGGTCGCCCGCGCCGAGGGGCGTGAGCTCGCCGCTCACTGGGCAATCACCACGGCCCCGATCGTCGCCGCGGCGGCAAGCACGCTGGTGAAGATCCAGGGATTCCGGCTGAGCCAGCTCTTCTGCGGCACCCACAGCTGATCACCGGACCGGAGCGGGGTCCGGCTCACCGGCGTGACCACGTCGAGCTTCGCCACCACCACCTCCGCTCCCCGCCGGAGCTCCACGACCTCCCGCTTGCCGTCCGCTGCCGCGCCGCCGGCGAGCGCCACGGCATCCGCCACCGTCATCGTCGGGTCCACCGGATAGAGCCCGGGCTTGGCCACCGCCCCGAGCACCGACACCCGCCGGAGCGGCACCACCTCCACGCTCGGGTTGACCAGGTACTCCGCGTACGCCGCGAGCAACGCGGGGCGGATGCTGTCCGGGTGCATCGTCGCCACCGCCACCGGGCCGAGCTTGGGGAAGGTGGCGAACCCGCGGGCATCCACCTGGAACTCGCCCGAAAGGTCGGGCTCGCGCCAGACCGCCACCCGTACGAAGTCGCCCGGCCGGAGCCCCTCGGCGTGGAAGCCGGCAGGCCCGTCCTGTGCCAGCGCCGGGCCTGCCCCCAGGAGCAGCGCGACCGCCGCCCCGAGCCGGCGCATCAGAACTCCAGCGGCAGGCCCACCGGCCGACCGTCCCGCGCCGAGACGTAGATTCCCACCAGCAGTTCCAGCGACTTCAGACCCTCCCTCCCGTCGGTGTCGGGCTCCGCTTCCCCGCGGAGGGCCGCCAGGACGTTCTCGTAGTACCCGGCATGGCCGAAGCCGTACACCGACTCGGTGTCGTAATTGGCCTGCTCGACCAGCGCGTCGTCGGCATGCGGCGTCGCGAAGGCCCAGTGCTCGATCCGGTTCACCGCCACACCGCCCACCCGCGCCGTGCCGGTCTCGCCGATCACGGTGATGCTCCCCTCGAGGTTCTTCGGGTGGGTGAGCATCGAGACGTTCATCGCGCCGAGCGCCCCCGAGCGCCACCGGAAGATGGCCACCCCGGAATCCTCCACCTCGATGTTCCGCGCCAGCGTGGCGGTGAACGCCTGCACCGTGGCCACCGGCCCCACCAGCCAGTCGAGCAGGTCCACGTAGTGGCTCGCCTGGTTCATGAAGGCGCCGCCGTCGAACTCCCAGGTGCCGCGCCACGGCGCGCTGTCGTAGTACGCCTGCGGCCGGTTCCAGAAGACGTTCACCTGCACCGAGAGGATCCGGCCGAACCGTCCCTGGGTCACCGCCCGCTTGAGGAGCTGCAGCGTCGGGTTCCGGCGGTTCTGCTTGACGACGAACAGCCGCACCCCGGCACGATCGCAGGCGTGCACCATCCGGAGTCCGTCCTGCCACCGGGTGGCCATCGGCTTCTCCGTGACCACGTGGCGCCCCGCCTCCGCGGCGCGCACCGCCTGCTCCGCATGCAGTCCGCTCGGGGTGCACAGGACCACCACGTCGGCGTCGGAACCGGCCAGCAGCCGGTCGAGCGAGTCGAAGCCCCGGGCGCCGGTTCGCTCCGCCGCGGCCCCCAGGGCGGCGGGCTCGGTGTCGCACACCGCCACGACTTCGGCCTGGCCCGAATGGCGGGCGAACGCCTCGAGGTGCTTGCCGCTGATCCGGCCGCAGCCGACGAGCGCGAAGCGGATGGGACGCCCGGTGATGGGCGGGGGGGGCGCGGTCATTCGGTGGGGTGCCTGATGTCGAAGGAGTACCGAAAACTAGGCGCGGGCCCTCACCCGGGCCAAGCCTCGGCGAGGAACCGTGCCAGCCGCTCCCGGTTCTCGGTCGCGGCCCGCCGCACCTCCTCGGGCACGAGCGTGCCCGGAGGGTCGAGCAGCGCGCGCCGGGCAAGCGCCGGGAGGTCCACGCCGCCCAGCTCCCAGAGCCGCACCGAGCGCCACGGGGCCCCGAGCTGGCGGTAGAGCCGAGCGGTCTTCGGGTGCGCGGCGAGCGAGAACACCGGGCGACCACAGGCCAGCGCCACGATCCCCACGTGCAGCTGGTTGGTGATGACGCCGTCGAGGGCAGCGACGAGCGCGGTGAACTGCCAGGGAGAGCGGTAGGGGGTGAACGAGGCCCGCCCGGGAAAGCGCGCCAGGACCGCCGCGCCCAGCGACCCCGCCGGCGGGCCGGCCGAGCCGACGTGGGTGTCCCGCAGCACGACGAACCGGATGGCGGGGTCGGCGGCGAGGAGGGAGGCGCACATCGCGAGCACCGCCTCCGCCTGCGCCGGGGCCCGGGCCGGCAGGTGGATGCCGATCCGGCGCTGCCCGAGCGCGTCGCCCAGGTCGGCGTCCGCCTCGGTGCGGGCCGCGACGGGGATGTCGCCGGGGACGAGGCCGAGGACTGCGTCCGCCGTCGCGCGGACGTGCCCCGGCGGGAGGCCCCAGGCGAGGAGCTGGTCGAGCGATTCCTGGTCCCGCACCGTGGCGTGGCGCGCGCCGCGGAAGAGGGCGATCGTGGCCCGCCGGAAGACCGGGTTCGCGATCGGCCCGACCCCCACCCCGTTCACGGTCCAGGGCCGGCCGAGGATGCGGGCCAGGACACCGGTCGGAACGTGGCGCCGCGCGTTTCGCCAGTACCAGGCCGAGCTCTCCGTCTTGGCCGGGCCGAAGTACCCGCCGCCGCCGTAGACGAACGCGCCGGCCCGCGCCGCCGCGCGCCAGCCGAAGCCGTCCGCACCGAGCCACCGCCGCACCTCCACGGGCGCCGCGGGTGCCACCACGAGCGCCCCGGGCAGGGCCTCCCGGATCCAGCGGGCATAGACCTCGAACAGCAGGAGGTCACCGAAGTTCTCGGTGAAGTAGGACAGGTGGAGGG
The DNA here is from genome assembly GCA_035457305.1 of Gemmatimonadales bacterium. Classification (GTDB taxonomy): domain Bacteria; phylum Gemmatimonadota; class Gemmatimonadetes; order Gemmatimonadales; family GWC2-71-9; genus JAICEH01. The sequence goes on along the minus strand of DATIBS010000015.1, from coordinate 20,295 downwards.
CCACGACGGGGCGGCCCCTCCCGGCGTGATTCACGCCGGGGTGCGCGCGGCGAGGGCGGCGACGACGCGCTCGGACGCCAGCCCGTCCCAGCCCTCCGGGATCCGGGCGGCCCGGCCCCGGCTGGCCAGCGCGTCCGCGCAGGACGCGGCCACGCCGGCGGTGGTGAGCGGCCACGGTGCGAGCCGGTTGGTGCCCTCCGTGACGGTCACCGGCCGCTCGGTCTGCTCCCGGAGCGTCACGCACGGCACCCCGAGGGCGGTGGTCTCCTCCTGCAGGCCGCCGGAATCGGTCAGCACCACCGCGGCACCCTCGGTCAGGGCCAGCATGTCGAGGTATCCCACGGGGTCGAGCAACCGGAAGCGCGCGAGCAGCGGCTCGCAGCCCAGCGCCGCGGCATTCTTCCGGGTGCGCGGGTGCACCGGAAAGACCACCGGCATCCGGGCGCTGATCTCACCCAGCGCCTCGAGCACGGCCCGGAGCGCCCGCGGGTCGTCCACGTTGCTCGGCCGGTGGAGCGTGGTCACGACGTACTCCCCCCGGGTCAGGCCGAGCTCCGCGGGCAGCCGGCGCTCCCGGGCGCGCGGGAGCTGCTGCCGCAGCGTGTCGATCATCACGTTGCCGACGAACTCGATCCGCGACGCCTCGATCCCCTCGGCCAGGAGGTTCGGCTCCGCGTCCCGGGACGGGGTGAGCAGGCAGTGGGCGAGCCGGTCGGTGAGCACCCGGTTCACCTCCTCCGGCATCCGCCAGTCGCCGCTCCGCAGCCCGGCCTCGACGTGGGCCACCCGCGCGCCGGTGCGCTCGACCAGCTTGCTCGCCACCAGCGCGCAGGCCAGCGTGGAATTCACGTCGCCCACCACCACCACCCAGTCGGGGGCGGCCTCGAGCAGCACCGGCTCGAATGACTCCATCACCCGCGCGGTCTGCAGCGCGTGGGAGCCGGACCCCACGCCGAGGTGGTACTCGGGATCGGGCATCCCGAGGTCGGCGAAGAAGGCGGCCGACATCTGGTGGTCGTAGTGCTGTCCGGTGTGCACCAGCGTGGCGCGGTGCCCCGCAGCGCGCGCGGCCCGGAGGATCGGCGCCACCTTCATGAAATTCGGGCGGGCGCCGGCGACGAGGAGGAGGTGCATCAGGCGAGCCGGGCGCGATGGGCCAGGATCGAGGGGTCGGGGCCGGGGATCCGGGGCGCCATCCGCTCGAGCGTCTCGACGACCGTGCGGGCCACGGTGAGGTTCCGCGCCCTGCGGTCGTCTCCCGGGACGACGTGCCAGGGCGCCCAGGGCGTGCTGCAGCGGCGCAGGAGCTCGTCGTAGGCGGCGGTGAAGTCGTCCCAACGGTCCCGGTCGTCGAGGTCGCCGGGGTTGAACTTCCAGGTCTTCTCCGGGTCGTCGAGGCGCTCCAGCATCTGCCTCCGCTGTTCGTCCCGCGAGATGTCGAGGTAGAACTTGAGGAGGGTCACGCGGTTCTCGGCGAGGTGCCGCTCGAAGGCGTTGATCTGGTCATAGCGCCGCTCCCACTCCTCGCGCGGGACCAGGCCGTACACGCGCACCGGGAGCACGTCCTCGTAGTGGGAGCGGTTGAAGATCGCGATGGCGCCCTTCGGCGGCACCCGGAGATGGACCCGCCAGAGGTAGTCCTGCCGGAGCTCGTCCTCGGTGGGCTTCCTGAAGGAATGCACGAAGAAGTCCAGCGGGTCGAGCGGCCCGAAGACCTTCTTGATGAGGGAGTCCTTGCCGGCGGCGTCCCGGGCCTGGAGGACGACGAGGAGCGCCTGGCGTCGCTCGGCGTAGAGCGCCCGGTGGAGGTGCACCAGGCGGTCGGTGAGTGCCTCGAGCTGCTCCTTGTACTCCCGGCCGTTCTCGTCCCGCGCCATCGGCGTGCTGGGCCTCGTTCGAAGGATACCCGGGGCGGGACTCGAACCCGCACGAGCCGAAGCTCAGGGGATTTTAAGTCCCCCGTGTCTGCCGTTTCACCACCCGGGCCTGCCGGGGAACATCGGCACGGGCCCGCGCCCGGGCAACCCGAGCGGTGTCAGTCGGGGATCTCCTCGAGGCGGGCGTGCCCCGCGGGCCGGGTCTGCCAGCAGACGACCGGCCGCCCGAATGCGGCCTCGTAGACCGTCCGGGTCCGGCGGAGGATCTCGCGCTCCCGCCCCGCCGGGAGCAGCGCGAGCACCGCCCCGCCCCACCCCGCCCCCGTGAGCCGGGCGCCGTGGGCGCCGTGGTGCAGCAGCGTCTCCACGAGCAGGTCGGCCTCGGCGCAGGAGCTCTCGAAGTCGAGCCGGAGCGAGGCGTGGCCCTCGGCGAGGAGCCGACCCAGGCCCGCGAGGTCGTCCGACTCGATGCTCGCCACGGCGCCGTGCACCCGGGCCGTCTCGGTGACCACGTGGCGTACCCGCCGGGCCAGCGGCGCGGGGAGCAGCACCTCGGCCTCGCCCAGGCGATCGGGCGGGAGCGAGGCGAGCGGCCCTTCGAGCAGCCCCTGGCCGGTCAACGTCACCGCCGCGGCCTCGCACTCCGCCCGTCGCTCGTTGAGCGCACCCGCGGCCAGGGCCCTCGTCACCCCGGTCTCCAGTACGTGCACCGGCAGCCGGAACGGCAGGTGGCGCATCTCGCCGGTGGCGCTTTCGTACAACAGCGCGGTGTCCGCCCGTGCGTGGGCCCCGATCACCTGGTCCATCCGGCCGCCCCGGACGCCGACTTCGTCATGTTCGGCGTGATGGGCCACCTCGGCCAGGCCGGCGGCGCCCAGCCGCCGGCCGGAGAGCCGCGCCAGCACCCGGGCCGCGGCGAGGGTGAGCGCGGCCGAACTTGCCAGGCCCGCGCCAGCGGGCACGTCGCTCGCCACGGCGATCTGCGCGCCGGCCAGCGGAGCGCCTCCGCCCCGCAGGGTCCGGACCACGCCAGCCAGGTAGTCTGTCCAGTGCCCGGCCGGGGGCGCCTCGGGGTCGAACGGGCCGGCGGATCCACCGCGCGCGGAGGTCGCCCACCACCCCTCCGCCGGCGCGGCGACCACCGCGGTGCGGCGGCGCACGGCCAGTGGAAGCACGGGCCCGCCGTTGTAATCGAGGTGTTCCCCGATGAGATTGACCCGACCCGGCGCGCTTGCCGCGAGCGTGGGCCGGGTGGCATAGGTGGCGGTGAAGAGAGATGTTGCGAGGCGGAGCGGCGACGAGGTCGTCACGCCGGGGAGCCTAACAGCGGAGGCGGGGTGAGGCAATCGGCCTGGCTGGCGGCCGCAATCGGGTTGGTGGGGTGGTCGCACGCGGCGCACGCGCAACTTCCGGCGCTCGGCGTGCCCCGCGGCATGATCCGGCTCGAGGTCGGCGGGGGAATCGGCGCCGCGGGGGATCGCTACCGGGACGGCACCCGCGAGGACCTCCTGGCCGACTTCGCCAGCGAGGCCCTCGGGAGCGACGTCTTCCCCGAGCTCGCCGAGTCGGAGGACCGGTTCGCCGCGCTCCTGGGCGCGCCCTACCGCTTCAACCTCGGCGCCCTGCGTGCCAACGGCTACGCCGAGGCCGGCAGCATCCGGGTCGGAGTCTCGGTCGGCCTGACCCCGCGGGTGACGCTGTTCGCCAACATGCCGTTCACCCACACCCGCGTCCGGCTCAAGGGCCCTCTCGACCCGGCCGGCGCCTCCGCGGGCGTGAACCCGGCGCATCCCCTGCACGGCACCGCCGCGGGCCAGCAGCAGACCGCGGTCTTCCTCGCCGACTTCACCACCGCCCTCGGCACGCTCGACGCCCGCCTCCAGGCGGGGGACTACGACGGCGACCCCGCGCTCCGCGCGCTGGCCGAGCAGTCGCTCGCCGAGGGCACCGCGCTTCGCGACGGCCTCGCCGGCGTGCTGGCCGACCCGGCCACCGCGTCGCCGTTCGCCCCGCTCGACGCGAGCGCCGAGGGCGCGGCGCTCACCGGCAGCATCACCGGGCTGCAGGCCATCCTCAGCACGGACCTCGGCATCGCCGGGTTCTCCTCCCTCCCTGCGCTGCCCACCACCGGGGCGACCTTCGACGACGTGGACGCCTACGTCTCGCACCCGGCGGGACCCATCGCCGCGGCCCCGCTCGGCGCGACCTCCACCGTGTTCCTCCAGGGGGACGCGGAGGTGGGCGCGGTGCTGACCCTGCTCGACCGCTGGGATCCGGCGGAACGGCGCGGAGGGATGCGGCTCGCGGCGCGGGGCACGGTGCGGCTGCCCACGGCGGGGTCCCCCGCCGAGAACGACCTCCTCGCCCTTCCCCCGGGCGACGGCCAGACCGACCTCGAGGTGGACGCCGCGCTCGACTACGGCCGCGGGGCGTTCGGCGCGCGTGCCACTGGCCGATGGACGGTCCAGCTCGCGGGCACGCAGGAGATGCGGGTGGCCCCCCCGTCGGTGCCGATGCCGACGGCCGACCGCCTCGCCAGCGTCCGGGTGGACCCGGGCGACGAGCTCGCGCTCGGGGTGCGCCCGTTCCTCAGGCTGGCGCCGGGATTCGCGCTCACCGGGCGCGTGGAATACGTGCGCCGCGGCGAGGACACCGCGGAATACGACGGTGCGCCGCTGCCGGGAGTGGAGGCCGGGGTGGTCACCGAGGGATCCGCGCGGAACCTGCTGCTGCTGGGTGGCGGGGTGACCTTCGCCGCGCCGCTCGCGGAGGCCCGGCGGATGGGCACCCCGGCCGATGCCTTCGTCGAGGTGGTCAAGGTGACGCGATCGAGCGAGGGCCGCGTGGACGCGTGGCTCTCGGTGAACGGCGGGGTGCGCATCCGCTTCCGCGCCTGGGGCGCCCCGGCCACTCCCTGAGCGAGACCCGATGACCGACGCCCCCTCCCCCGCCTGGCGGCTCGCCGGATTCCTCGGCGTCGCGCGCGCGCCGTTCCTCGCGCTGCCCCTGGCGCTCGTGGCCAACGGCGCGGCCGCCCAGGCCTGGGCGGGCACGTTCTCCTGGCCGCGCAGCCTGCTGGCCGCTGCCGGGCTGATGGCGATGCACGTGGCGGTGAATGCGCTCAACGAGGCGAGCGACTTCGAGTCGGGGATCGACCTGGTGACGGCGCGGACGCCGTTCAGCGGCGGGAGCGGCGCCATCCCCGGGCAGCTCATCACCACCCGGGCCGCCCGCCGGTTCGGGTGGGCGGCGGTGCTGGTCGGGGTGGCGGTCGGCGGCTGGTTCCTGGCCAACGACGGCGCGGCGCTCGCGCCGATCCTCCTCGCGGGCCTGGTGCTGGTGGCCGGGTATTCGACGGGATTCGCGCGGATGGGACTCGGGGAACTCGCCGCGGGCCTCGGACTCGGCTTCCTGCCGGTGCTCGGGGCCGCCATCGCGCAGGGGGCGCCGGCCTCGGATGCGGCATGGGCGGCGGCGTTCCCCGCCTTCTTCCTCACCTTCAACCTGCTCCTGCTCAACGAATTTCCCGACGAGGCCGCGGACCGCGCCGGCCGGCGGAAGAACCTCGTGCTGCAGCTCGGCCGGCGGCCGGCGGCGCGGCTCTACCTCGCGGCCGCGCTCGCGGTGCCCGCCTCGATCCTCTTCGGCGTGGGCCTCGGGGCGATGCCACCGACCTGCCTGCTTGGCCTCCTTCCCTCCCTGCTCGTGGCGGTCCCGGCGCGTTGGGCGCTGGTCGAACCCGACCAGCCGGTGCCGGTGCGCGCGCTCGCAACCAACGTGATCTGGAACCTGGGGACCAACGCGCTGTTGGCGGTGGGGTTCATCCTGGGCTGAAGGGCCGGGAGGATCGAGTCTCCGCGGGTGCGCAGTGGACTGCAACTGCGTTCACCGCAGAGGCGCCGAGCACGCAGAGGACAGCAAGTGCAGGAATCGACGTGCCCCCCTCTCCCCCGGGACACCGTCCAGCGTGGGTAGGGTGGGAGGAACGATTTCAGCCCCGGCGCAGTCCGCTGCGTCCTCTGCGCCTCTCTGGTGAGCCACCCGACGGAGCGGTCAGCGCGAGGGTCCGGGCGGCGGCGGGGCGCCGATCTCACCCACCAGCGGCAGCAGGTCCATCCGCGTCTGCGTGACCATCCGCCGGATCTCCTGTCCGTTCCGCTGGACGAACATCACGTCCACGGCGTTCTCCTCCGGCGGGATCGCCTGGATCCGTCCCTCTTCCAGCTCGTAGCTGGTGACGAGCGCCCGGAAGAGGGCGTTGTTCACCAGCATGTACTGCCTGGGGGTGAGCCCCGCCCTCCCGATGGCGTCCCGGAGCGGTGGCGAGGCATCGAGCCGGGCGAGGAGGGACTCCGGTGGCTCGCCCGGGCGGCTCCGCATCGTGCGGGCGAGGCCGGAATCGGCCGCGGCTGCGGTGGCGAGGTTGCGGATGGCCTGGTCCCACATCCGGAGCCGCTCCATCGAGAGGATCCCACCTGCCGCCACGGTGTCGGCGGACGCCGGCGGGGGGTCGCTCGCGGTGCGAAAGGCGTCCCGGCACCCGGCGAGGGCCAGCGTCGCGAGCGCGGCAGCGAGGAGGGGCCGGGAGGTCATTTCGTCCGGGCGCGCCGGGGAGGCGGTGGCTGCGAGGCGACCGCGCCCAGCATCTCCTCCGCATGGCGGCGCGCGGCGGCACTGTCGGCGTCGCCGAGCATCCGGGCGAGCTCGCCCACCCGGTCCTCACCGTGCGCCTCGGCCACGTCCGAGGCGGCGAGGCCGGCCCGCGGCCGCTTGCTCACGACGAGATGGCGGTCGGCCCGCGCGGCGATCTGGGGCAGGTGGGTGACCACCACCACCTGGCGCCGCTCCGCCACGCCGGCAAGCGCCCCCGCCACCCGGGTCGCGACTTCCCCGCCGATGCCCTGGTCCACCTCGTCGAAGACCACCGTGGGGAGGTCGTCCTGCCGGGCGAGCACCACGCGGAGCGCCAGCATCAGGCGCGAGAGCTCGCCGCCCGAGGCGGCGCGCGCCACGGGCCGTGCTTCCATCCCGGCGTTGAGCCGGGCGTTGAACGACACCGCCTCGGCGCCGTGCGGGCCCGGTGCGGGAAGGGGCTCGAGGTCCACCCCGAACAGGGCGCCGGGCAGGCCGAGTCCGGGCAGCAGTCGGGTCACTGCTCCGGCGAGCCGACCGCCACCTTCCCGGCGGCGGGCGCTGAGCGCGGCGGCGGCGGCCCCGAGTGCGGCGTCGGCTGCGTGGCGCCGGGCGGCGAGGGCCCGGAGGTCCACGTCGGCGGTGTCGAGCAGGTCGAGCTCGGCGGCCGCGAGGCGGCGCGTCTCCAGTACCGCCTCGAGCGTGGCGCCGTGCTTCTGCATCAGTCGCCCGAGCACGTCGCGGCGGTGTTCGACCTCGGCGAGACGCGCGGGATCGGACTGGAGGCCGTCGGCATAGTCCGCGGCCGCCCGTGCCAGCTCGTCGAGGTTCGCGTAGGCCGCATCCAGCAGCTCGCGCCATCGCGCCACGTCGGGGTCGAGCCGCTCGAGAGCCGAGAGGGCCCGGTCGGCGGTGCCCAGCGCCGACCGGGCGTCCCCCGCCCCGCCATCGAGGGCCTCGGTGATCGTCCGGGCGTGCCCGCGGAGCGCCTCCGCCTGCCCCAGGCGGCGGGCCTCGGTGGCGAGGCGGTCCTCCTCGCCCGGCTGGAGCCGCGCCCCGTCGATCTCCTGCACCACGTGGCGCAGCCAGTCGGCCCGTCGGCGCACCTCGTCGCGCCGCGCGGCGAGCGCGGCCTCCTCGGCGGCAAGCGCGCCCACCGCGGCGCGGGCCTCGAACACCGCCTGGCGGTCGGCGGCGGCATCGGACCACGCGTCGAGGATGTCGCGCTGGGTGTCGGCCCGGAGGAGGGAGAGGGCGTCGTGCTGCCCGTGGAGGTCGAGAAGCCGCTCCCCGAGTCCGGCGAGCACCGCCACGGTGGTCGGACTCCCGTTCACCCAGGCCCGGCTCCGCCCTTCGGCCGACACCTCGCGGCGGATGACGAGGCGGTCGTCGTCCGCGTCCACGCCGAGGGCCGCGGCCCGGGCGCGGACCGGCGGAGGCACCGACTCGAAGGCTCCCTCCACCACCGCGCGCCCGGCGCCGGGGCGCACGGCGGTGCTGTCGGCCCGCCCGCCGAGCAGCAGCGCGAGCGCGTCCACCACGAGCGACTTGCCGGCCCCGGTCTCCCCGGTGAGCACGGTGAGCCCGGGGCCGAGGCGGAGCGAGACGTCCGCGATGGTGGCGAGGTCGCGGACCCGGAGCTCGCTGATCACGCGCCCCCCAGGCGGTCGGACAGGTCGCCCCAGTGGAGCTTGCGGCGCAGGCGGGAGAAGAAGCCCTCCTCCCCGATCCGGACGAGCAGCACCGTCTCGGCCGCGCGGCGCACCTCCACCCGCGCCCCGGGCTCGAGATGGGTGGCGACCTGCCCGTCCACGGAGACCAGCAGGTCGCCGTCGTGGGGCCCGAGCGGCGTCACCAGGATGCTCCAGTGTGCCGGCACCACCACCGGGCGGACGGCGAGGGTGTGGGCGCAGATCGGCGTCACGACCAGCGCCTGCACCCCCGGCACGATGATGGGGCCGCCGGCGCTCAGCGAGTAGGCGGTGGAGCCGGTCGGCGTGGCGATGCAGAGCCCGTCGGCGCTGTAGGGCCCGATCGGCTCGCCCTCCAGCTCCACCTCGAGTCGCACCACGCGCGCGACGCCGGCCTTGTGGATGACGACGTCGTTGAGCGCGGTGGCGAGGGGCCGCACCTGGCCGTCGGGGCCGATGATCGCCGCCTCGAGCGCCTGGCGGCGATCCAGGGTGTACTGCCCCGAGACCAGCGCCTCGAGCGCGGCGCCGAGCGTGGTGGGCGACGCGGTGGTGAGGAACCCCACCCGCCCGAGGTTGATGCCGAGGATCGGGATGCCGGCCGCGGCCGGATGCCGGGCGGCGCGGAGCAGGGTGCCGTCGCCGCCGAGGGAGAGGAGCGCGTCCAGCGGGCGGGCGTCGAGCAGCGGCACGGAATGGCCGAAGCCGGGCGCCAGGTCGGGCTCGGCCGCCAGCTCGATGCCGAGCCCGGGCGCGCGGGCCGCGAGCTCCCGGAGGAGGGGCGCCAGTCCCGGGTAGCGCACGTTGCCGACGACGCCGACCCTCATCGGGGCTCGAGACTCTCCTCGCGATGCAGCGCCAGGATCCGGCGGGCAATCCCGCCGGCGGTGAGCCCGAACCACTCCAGCTGCTCGGCGCGCGGGGCCTGCTCGATGATCCGGTCCGGCACGCCGAGCGCGACGACCCGGACGTCGGGATGGGTCGTCTGCATCCGCTCGGCCAGCGCGGCGCCGAAGCCGTTGACCACCGTCCCCTCCTCCACGGTGACCAGGACGGCATGGTCCTGCGCGAGCGACTCGAGCATCGCATCGTCCATCGGCTTGAGGAACCGCGCGTTGACCACGGTGCACTCGACGCCCTCGACGCCCAGCTGCTCCGCGGCGGCGAGCGCCGGCAGCACCATCGTGCCCACCGCGAGCACCGCCACGCCCTTCCCCTCGCGGAGCCGTTCCCAGCTGCCGTACGGCACGGGCGGCACTTCGGCGGGCGGCCGCGGCTCGGCGGGTGCCTTGTCCCGCGGGTAGCGGGTCGCGAACGGGCCGTCGTGCGCCAGCGCCGTGCGGAGGAGCCCGGTCAGCTCGTCGGCGTCCTTCGGTGCGGTCACCGTCATCCCCGGCACCGCCAGCATGTAGGCGATGTCGTAGAGCCCCATGTGGGTCTGGCCGTCCTCGCCCACCAGCCCCGCGCGGTCCATCGCGAAGACCACCGGCAGGCGCTGCACGGCCACGTCGTGGATGACGTTGTCGTAGGCCCGCTGGAGGAAGGTGCTGTAGATGGCGACCACGGGGCGGATGCCCTCGGTGGCGAGGCCGCCGGCGAAGGTGACCGCGTGCCCCTCGGCGATCCCCACGTCGAAGAAGCGCCCCGGCCAGCGCTTCTCGAAGACGTTCGTCCCGCTGCCGGAGGGCATCGCGGCGGTGATGGCAACGAGCTCCGGGTGCTCGGCGGCGAGCGCGGTGATGGCGTCGCCGAAGACCTGGGTCCAGGTGGGGGGGCCGCTGGCCTTCTTGCGCGGCTCGCCGGTGACCGGGTCGTAGGCCGCGAGGCCGTGCCACTTCTCCCGGTTCGACTCCGCGAGCGCAAAGCCCTTGCCCTTCTCGGTGAGTACGTGGACCACGCGGGGCCCCGACATCCCGCGCACGTGGTGCAGGGTGTCGAGCAGCTTGCGGAGGTCGTGCCCGTCCACCGGGCCGAAGTACCGGAAGCCAAGCTCCTCGAAGAACATTCCGGGGCTGAAGAGGTTCTTCGCGCTCTCCTCGAGGTTCTTGGCGAACTCGACGACGCCCTGGCCGAACATGTCGCCGAGCCGGAGGGTGGCGCCCTTGACGGTCTCGCGCAGGCGCTGGGCGGCGGGGTTGGCCACCATCGCGCCGAGGGCCTTGCTGATGGCGCCGACGTTGGGCGAGATGGACATCCCGTTGTCGTTGACGACGATGATGATGTCGCGGTCGGAGTGACCCGCGTTGTTCATCCCCTCGTACGACAGCCCGCACGTCAGGGCCCCGTCCCCCACCACCGCCACCACCTTGTGGTGCTCCCCGTGCAGGTCGCGCGCCGTGGCCATGCCCAGCGCCGCCGAGACGGCGGTGGCCGCGTGGCCGGCGCCGAATTGGTCGTGCTCGCTCTCGCTCCGCTTGAGGAAGCCCGAGATGCCGCCGGTCTGACGCAGGCTGTCGAACCGGGCGTTCCGGCCGGTGAGCAGCTTCCAGGCGTAGGCCTGGTGGCCCACGTCCCAGACCACGCGGTCCCGCGGCGAGTCGAATTCGTAGAGCAGCGCGATGGCGAGCTCCACGCAGCCGAGGCTGGCGCCGATGTGCCCGCCGGTGACGGAGCAGGCGTCGATCAGGCGCTCGCGCAGCTCGCGCGCGACCTCCGGGAGGTCCTCGCGGCGGAGGCGCTTCAGGTCGTCGGGGCCTTCGATCTGGTCCAGGAAGGGCATGAGTCGGCTCAGCTGGTTCGCCCTACAATGTACCCCGCGAGTCCGGCCAGTGCATCCGCCCGGACGCCACCCTCGCGCAGGTGACCGATCGCGCGAGCGGCGAGCCGCGCGGCCTCCGCCGCGGCCCCCTCGACGCCGAGCAGCGCCACGTAGGTGGACTTCGCGAGGGCCGCGTCCCGGCCGGCGGTCTTCCCCAGCTCCGCGCTGGTGCCGGTGGCGTCCAGGACGTCGTCGGCCACCTGGTACGCCACGCCGATGTCGGCCCCGTAGCGCCGAAGCGCCGCCAGGCGGTCCGCGGGGGCGCCGGCGGCGAGCCCGCCGAGCACGCACGCCGCCTCGATCAGGGCGCCGGTCTTCCCGCGGTGGATCGCGCCGAGCGCCTCGAGCGTGGCGGGGCGACCTTCCGCCTCGAGATCGAGCCACTGCCCGCCCACCATCCCCGCGATGCCGCCCGCGGTGAACAGCTCGACCGCGAGCGCCCCGGTGGCGTCGGCGACCAGGCCGAGCTCGGCCGCGCCCTCGGCCAGCGCCAGCGCCGCGACCGGCACCAGCAGGTAGCCCGCCCGGGTGGCGGTGGGCACGTCGAACGCGCGATGGGTCGTGGGGCGCCCCCGGCGCAGGTCGTCGTCGTCCATGCAGGGGAGGTCGTCGTGGACGAGGGAGTAGGCGTGCACCGTCTCCACCGCCGCCATCACGCCGCCGATGCCGGCCGCGTGTCCACCGGCGGCGCGGTAGCTCGCGAGCACCAGCGCCGCCCGGACCCGCTTGCCCGGGGTGACCAGCGCGTAGGCCAGCGCCTCCCCCTCCGGCCCCGGGCGCCAGGCGCGGGCGCGCCGGCCCAGCTCGACGAGCCGTGCGTCGCACTCCCGCCGCGCCTCGGCGAGCAGGGCCGCGGCGGTTGCCGCGTCAGCCGTCGAGGTCGGCGAGCCGAAGGGTCCCGTCGGCATCCTCCAGCACCTTCCTGACGGTGGCCTCGGCGGCGGAGAGGCGCTCGCGGGCGGCGCGGAGCCGCGCGACCCCTTCCTCGAAGAGCGCGAGCGCCGGGTCGAGGTCGAGGTCGCTCGACTCGAGCTGGCGCACGATCTCCTCCAGGCGGCGGAGGTCATCGGCGAGCGACGGCGGGGGCTGATCGGTCATCGGTCGGTGGCCTCGGTGCGGGCCGCCACCTCGCCGTCCGCCACGCGGAGCCGGAAGGGGAGCCCGGGAGTGAACTGGGCGGCGCGGCGGAGCACGCGACCGTCCGGCCCGCGCGCCACGGCGTACCCGCGCTGGAGCACCCGGAGCGGGCTCAGCGCGTCGAGCGACGCGCCCAGCCGCTCGGCCTGGCGCTGCCACCCGTCGAGCCGGCGCCGCGCCGCGGCGGGCAGGCGCTCGGCCACCGGGTCGAGCCGGCCGCGCCAGCCGTCCAGCCGGCGGAGCAGGCCCGCCTCCAGCCGGTCGGCGCTGCGGGCGAGCCGCTCGCGGGCGAGCCGGGTGCGGCCCCCCAGCGCGCTCGCCAGGCGGGCGGCGAGCTGGCCGGCGCGGTGCGCCAGCGCCTCGCCGTCGGGCACGAGCAGCTCGGCGGCGGCCGAGGGCGTGGCGGCGCGCACGTCGGCCACGAGGTCGGTGAGGGACACGTCGGTCTCGTGGCCCACCGCGCTCACCGTCGGCACCCGCACGGCCGCGAGCGCCCGGCAGACCGCCTCGTCATTGAACGCGGCCAGATCCTCCCGCGCCCCACCACCCCGGCCCACGATGCAGGCATCCACCCGGTCCAGCCGGTTCACGACGGCGAGGGCCCGCGCCAGTTCCGCCGGGGCCTCGGCCCCCTGCACCCGGCTCCCCACGACGAGCAGCTCGGTGGCGGGCCACCGGCGCCGGGTGACGGTGATGACGTCGCGCAGTGCGGCGCCGTCGAGGCTGGTAACCACGGCGATCCGGCGGGCGAAGGCGGGGAGCGGCCGCTTCCGCGCCGGGTCGAGGAGCCCGTCGGCCTCGAGGCGACGGCGCACCCGCTCGAACTCGAGAGCCGCGAGCCCGACCCCCTCGGTGGCGAGCAGCTCGGTGACGGTGAGCCGGAACTCGCCCCGCTCCTCCCAGACGGTCGGGCGCGCGTGGACGAAGACCTCGGTGCCCAGCGCCGGCGGCGTGCCCACCCGCAGCGCGTCCCGTTTCCACATCACGCAGCGCACCTGGGCCGCGGGGTCGCGGAGGGTGAAGTACCAGTGCCCCGACTGGTAGCTCTTGAGCTCCTGGACCTCGCCCTTCACCCACACCGGCGGCAGGTTCGCCTCGATGGCACCCCGGGCGGCGCGGGTGACCTCCGCGACCGTCAGCGCCCGGTCCACGCCCCGTGGACTCCCGCCTCGAGCGTGGCGGCCTGCAGGGTGTTGCGGAGCAGCATCGCGATCGTCATCGGCCCGACCCCGCCCGGCACGGGCGTGAGCCAGCCGGCCACCTCCCGCACCTCGTCGAAGCGCACGTCGCCCGAGATCCGGTAGCCCTTCGGTGACGTGGCGTCCGGCACCCGCGTGGTGCCGACATCGATCACGGCGGCGCCCGGCTTGACCATGTCGGCGCCGACCAGCATCGGCTTGCCGATCGCGACGACGAGGATGTCGGCCTGCCGGGTCATCGCGCCGAGGTCGGCGGTGCGGGAGTGGCAGGTGGTGACCGTGGCGTTGCCCCCGGGGCCGTCCTGGATGAGCAGGTTCGCCATGGGGCGGCCGACGATGGTGGAGCGGCCCACCACCACCGCGTGCGCGCCGCGGGTCTCGATGCCGGTGCGGAGCAGGAGCTGCTGCACGCCGAACGGCGTGGCCGGCCGGAAGCCGGTCGGGTCGCCCAGCACCACCTTTCCCACGTTCACCGGGTGGAAGCCGTCCACGTCCTTGCGGGGATCCACCCGGAGGAGGACCCGCTCGGTGTTGATGTGCTTGGGCAGCGGCAGCTGCACCAGGAGTCCGTGGATGGTCGGGTCGGCGTTGATGCGGTCGATCAGCGCCAGGAGCTCGTCCTCGGGGGTGGCCTCGGGGAGGATGTGGGTCACGGAGTGCATGCCCGCCTCCTCGCACGCCCGGCCCTTCATCCGGACGTAGACGTGGCTGGCCGGGTCGTCCCCCACCAGCACCACCGCGAGGCCGGGGATGAGCCCGTGCCGTCCGAGGGCCTGGACCTCCTCGGCCACCTCGGTGCGGATCGTGGCGCCGATGGCCTTGCCGTCGATCAGGCGGGCGGTCATCGGGCGATCCCCACCGCGCGGGTCTCCCGGATGACCACGACCTTGATCTGGCCGGGGTACTGCAGCTCGTCCTCGATGCGGCGGGCGATGAGCTCGGACAGCTCGGTTGCCCGGCCGTCGTCCACCCGCTCCGGAGTCACGATCACGCGGACCTCCCGTCCCGCCTGGATGACGCTGGCCTTCTCGACGCCCTCGAACCCGTGGGCGATCTCCTCCAGCTTGGTGAGCCGCTTGACGTAGGTCTCGAAGGCCTCGCGCCGGGCGCCGGGGCGCGACCCGCTGATGGCGTCGGCGGCCTGGACCAGCACGGACTCGGTGCTCTCGTGGGGCACGTCGCCATGATGGGCGTGGATGCAGTTGATGACGAGCAGGGCCTCGCCGTACTTGCGGGCCACCTCCACGCCGAGCTCGACGTGGGTGCCCTCGGTGTCGTGGGTGAGCACCTTGCCGACGTCGTGCAGCAGGGCGCCGCGCTTGGCGAGCTGGACGTCCACCCCCAGCTCGGCGGCCATGATGCCGGCGAGCCAGGCGACCTCCTTGGAGTGCTCGAGGATGTTCTGTCCGTAGCTGGTCCGGTAGCGCATCCGCCCGACGAGCCGCACCAGCTCGGGGTGCAGCCCGTGGATGCCGGTTTCGTACGCGGCGCGCTCGCCCAGCTCGACCAGCTCCTTGTCGAGCTCGCCGCGGACCTTCTGCACCAGTTCCTCGATCCGGCCGGGATGGATCCGGCCGTCGGCGATGAGGGCCTCGAGGGCGCGCCGCGCCACCTCCCGCCGGATCGGATCGAAGCAGGAGACCACCACAGTGTCGGGGGTGTCGTCGATGATGACGTCCACGCCCGTGGCGGTCTCGAAGGCCCGGATGTTCCGGCCCTCGCGCCCGATGATCCGGCCCTTCATGTCGTCGCTGGGAAGCGCCACGGCCGCCACCGTGGATTCGGCCGTCGTCTCCGGCGCGATCCGCTGGATGGCGATGCTCACGATGCGGCGGGCCTCCCGCTCGGCGTCGCGGCGGGCCTGTTCCTTGATGTCGCGGGCCAGCGCGGCGGCGGCGCTCCGGGCCTCGTCCTCGACCCGCTGCACCAGCTCCCGCCGGGCGTCCTCCGCGGAGAGGCCGGCCACCCGCTCGAGCGCCTGGCGTCGCTCACCCACCAGCCACTCGGCCTCGGCGTGCCGCTCGGCCACGGCCTGCTCGCGGGTGCCGAGCCGGGCCTCCTGCTCCTCCAGCCGCCGGGCGCGGCCGGCGAGTTCCTCCGCCTTCCGCTCGTGGGCGCGCTCCTGCTCCTCCGCCCGCCGCTCGCGCCGCTCCCAGTCCTCCCGGCGGCGCTGGTGCTCCTGGTCCAGCGCCTCGCGGAGCCGGAGCGATTCCTCCCGCGCGGCCACCGCCGCCTCGGCGCGGGAGGCTTCCGCCGCGCGCTGCGCATCCTCCGCCGCGCGCCGCGCCTCCTGCGCCAGGCGGTCGGCCTCGCGCCGGGCGCGCCCGAGAACGTCCCCCGCCTCGCGGCGGCGGCGGCTCGAGACCACGGCGACTCCCAGAAGCACGGCGCAGGCGCCGGCGAGAAGCCCCCCGACAGCGGGGAGCAGGAAGGACTCGGGCATATCTATCTCCAGCGCGGCCCGGGGCCGCGCGTGCGATCAGTCCGCGGCCGCGCCCGTGCGCCCACGGCCCCGCCGAGCGGGGGGAAGGCACCGCGCCACGACCTCGGCGAGCGCCTCGATGCGTCGCGCGGCGTCGGCGTCCCCCCGGCGGGCGCGGAAGAGCTCGTCCGCCACCGCCAGCCCGGCCAGGATGGCGGCCTTGTGCGGCTCCAGCGACGGCGCGGCGCTCCGCACCCGGCGGAGCGAGGCGTCGTAATACGCCGCCACTTCGCGGGTGTACTCCGGCGGGAGCTCGGAGCGGACGGTGTACTCCTCGCCGCCGATCACCACCTTGACCGCCTGCCGCTCCGTCACGCGACGCCCTCCGCCGGCTCGCGCTCCACCAGCGCGAGCCGCTGGGCCAGGGCGGTCACGCGGCCGCGCGCCGCCTCGATCCGGGCGGCGAGCTCGCGGTTCTCCCGCTCCAGCTCGGCCACCCGGGCCCGCGCCTGCGCCAGCTCCGGACCGGCCGCGGCCCCGCCAAGCGACCGGAGCTCCTGCAGCTCGGTCTCGGCCGCGAGGCAGCGGCGCCGCCATCCCGCGAGCTCCTCGGTGAGCGCGCCGACGAGCCGCTCGAGCTCGGCGAGCGCGGCGAGGTCAGGTCGCTCGTAGGCTGACACCCGGGACCTCCTCCCTGGCAGCGGCGAGCCCGCGCTCCACCGCCGCGTCCACCTCGGCGTCCCGCAGGGTGCGACCGGCGGCGCGGAAGCGGAGCCGGAACGCCACGCTCCGCGCGCCCGCGGGCAGGCCCGCGCCGCGATACTCGTCGACGATCTCGATGGCCTCGAGGAGCCGGCCCGCGCCGCGCCGGAGGCTCGCGGAGACCTGCGCCGCGAGCACCCCCTCCGGGAGGACGAGGGCGAGGTCGCGCTCGACCGCCGGAGTTTCGGGGAGGGGCTGGTAGGACACCGGCCCGCGCGGAGCCGGATCGATGGCGACCTCGAAACCGAACAGGGGCGCTGCCCAGGGGGGCCGATCCGCCGCGACGGGGCCGGCCCAGCCGGCCGTCGTTCCGTCGGGCCGCACCGCCACCCACCGGTCCGGCGCCTCCGAGGCAACTTGCACCGAGGCCCCGGGCTGCGCCAGAGCAACCGCCGCCTCGAAGAGCCCGCGCAGGTCCCAGAGGTCGGCGTCCGGGGCCCTGCCCGAGGCGCTCCAGTGGGCCGGCTCGCGCGCCCCGGTGAGCACCCCGGCCACCCGCCGTTCCTCGGCCGGCCGGTCGCCCTCCCCGGGGGCGAAGGCGGTGCCGATCTCGAAGAGGCGGACGTCCCGCACGTGCGCGGCCCAGTTCCGCTCCACCGCCCGGGCCAGGCCGCCGACCAGCTCGCGGCGCAACGCCTCGTGGTCGGCCGACAGCGGGTTGACCACGCGGACCTCGCCGGACGCCGCCGGGACCAGCGGGAGCAGGCGCGCCTCCCGGAGCCCCTGCGCGCCGAGGCCGTCCCGGAGCCGGTCGTCGGCCAGCTCGCGGGCGTCGTCCGGCCGCGCGCCGACGCGGAAGGGCCGCAGCTCGTCCGGAAGCGCCCCGAAGCCGTGGATCCGCGCCACCTCCTCCACCAGGTCGATTTCCGCGCGCAGGTCGGGCCGCCACCCGGGCACGTCCACCGCCATCCGGCCGTCGTCGGGCTTGGACACCACGGTGCAGCCGAGCCGGACGAGGTACTGCTCGATCCGGGACCAGGGGACATCGACCCCCAGCACCTGCGCCACCCGCGCCGGCCGGAGGAAGATCCGCGGCGGGAACGACGGCTGCGGCCAGAGGTCCACGATCTCGCCGCGCACCTCGCCCCCGCCGGTGGCGAGGATGATCTCGGCACAGCGGCGCACGGCCTCGGCCCCGTTCATCGGGTCCACGCCCCGCTCGAAGCGGTAGCTCGCTTCGGTCGAGAGGCCGAGGACTCGCCGCGTGGCGCGGATGCGGGCGGGGAGCCACCAGGCGCACTCGAGGAAGAGGTCGGTGGTGGCCTCGGACACCTCGCTCTCGCGCCCGCCCATCACTCCCCCCACCGCTTGGGCGCCGGCGGTGTCGGCCACGACCGCCATCGCGGGGTCGAGCGCCCGGCGCTGGCCGTCCAGCGTCACGAGCACCTCGTCCCGCCGCGCGCGCCGCACGACCACGGCGGATCCGTGAAGGCGCGCCAAGTCGAAGGCGTGCATGGGGCGGTTGAGCTCGAGCATCACCCAGTTCGTGGCGTCCACCACGTTGTTGATGCTCCGCTGGCCCACCGCCTCCAGCCGCCGGCGGAGCCAGGCCGGCGACGGCCCCACCCGGACACCCCGGAGCACGGCTGCGGTGAAGCGGGGGCAGGTCTCCGCATCCTCGATCACGACCCGCACGCCGTCCACCTCCGCCTCCGCCCCCTCGCGCCGGGGCGAGCCGAGCGGCAGGTCGGGCGCGCCAGGGATCTCCGGCATCCGGAGCGGCGTCCCGTCGGCGGCGGCGAGCTCGCGCGCGACGCCCTTGTGACAGAGGAGGTCGGGCCGGTTCGGGGTCACGTCCACCACGTACCGCTCGTCGTCCGCCTCGATCACCTCGGTGAGCGGCGTCCCGGGCACGGCGTCGGTGTCGAGTGGGAGGATGCCCTCGTGGTCGTCCCCGAGGCCGAGCTCGCGGGCGGAGCAGAGCATCCCCTCGCTTGGCTCGCCCCGGATCTTCCGCCTCTCGAGCACGAGGCCGCCGGGCAGCGTCGTGCCCACGCGCGCAAACGGGTACTTCACGCCGGCCGAGACGTTGGCGGCCCCGCACACCACGTGGCGGCGTTCGGCGCCGCCGTCGTTCACGACGCAGAGCCGGAGGCGGTCGGCGTTGGGATGGGGGCGCACCTCCTCGACCAGGCCCACCACCACGGCGCGGAGCTCGGCGGCGACCGGCTCCACGGCGTCCGCCGGCACCCCGGCCATGGCAAGCCGCTCCCCCAGCTCGCGCGGGTCGAGCGGGCGGCGGAGGAAGGCCTCGAGCCAGCGACGGGAGAGGTTCATTCGAACTGCCCCAGGAACCGCATGTCCCCGTCGTAGAGCAGCCGGATGTCGGGAATGCCGAACCGGTTCATCGCGATC
Organism: Gemmatimonadales bacterium; assembly: GCA_035457305.1. GTDB lineage: Bacteria > Gemmatimonadota > Gemmatimonadetes > Gemmatimonadales > GWC2-71-9 > JAICEH01. Next base: position 1,462 of record DATIBS010000015.1, on the reverse strand, counting down.
CGCTCCATGCCCATCCCGAAGGCGAAGCCGGTGTACCGCTCCGGGTCCACCCCGCAGTTCACCAGCACCTGGGGATGGACCATCCCGCAGCCGAGGATCTCCATCCAGCCCGAGCCCTTGCAGGCGGGGCACCCGCGGCCGCCGCAGATCCGGCAGGCGACGTCCATCTCCGCCGACGGCTCCGTGAAGGGGAAGAACGACGGCCGGAAGCGCACCGCCGTGGCCGACCCGAAGAGGGCGCGGGCGAAGTGCGCCAGCGTGGCCTTCAGGTCCACGAAGCTGATCCCCTCGTCCACCGCCAGGCCCTCGACCTGGGTGAACATCGGGGCGTGGGAGGCGTCGAACGGGTCCTTGCGGTAAACCGTGCCGGGGATGATGACGCGCACCGGCAGGCACCCCTCCCGGAGCACCCGGATCTGCACCGGCGAGGTGTGGGTGCGGAGCAGCATGCGGCCCTCCGGCCCGGGGGTCTCGCCCAGGTAGAGGGTGTCGTGCAGGTCCATCGCCGGGTGGTCAGGCGGGAAGTTCAGCGCGAGGAAGTTGAGCCACTCGCTCTCGGCCTCGGGGCCGGTGGCGCGGACGAAGCCCAGTTCGCGGAAGATGGCCGTGATCTCGTCCAGCACCAGGGTGACCGGGTGCCGCGCGCCGGTCCAGCGCCGGCGGGCCGGCATGGTGAGGTCCACGCCGCGCCACGCCGCCCGGCCCGCCTCGGCGGCCAGCGCCGCGCGGCGCGCGGCGAAGGCGGCCTCGTACTCGGCACGGAGGCGGTTGGCCTCCGCGCCGACGGACTTCCGCTCGTCCAGCGGGAGCGCGGCGAGGGACTTCAGGAGCGCCGTCAGCTCGCCGCTCTTCCGGCCGAGCACGGCGACGTGCTCGGTCTCGAGCTCGGCGGCGCCCAGGGCGGGCACGCGCGCCAGGCGCTCGGCGAGGCGCGCGAGCGCGGGATGCATGGGGGCGCCGGCTACTTCGCGGCCTTCGCCACCTCGGCCACGCGCGCGAACGCGTCGGCGTCCCGCACGGCGAGGTCGGCGAGCACCTTCCGGTTGATCTCCACCCCGGCCCGCTTCAGCCCGTCCATCATCCGGCTGTAGGAGAGCCCGTGGACCCGCGCCGCGGCGTTGATCCGGGTGATCCAGAGGCGGCGGAAGTCGCCCTTCTTCTTGCGCCGGTCGCGGTAGGCGTAGGCCAGGCCGCGCTCGACGTTCTCCTTCGCCGCCTTGTACAGCTTGCTGCGCGACTGGAAGCCGCCCTTGGCGGCCTTCATGATCTTCTTCTTCCGGGCGTGGTGCGCGACGCCGTTCTTGACGCGAGGCATGGTCGGTCTCCCTTACGCCTGGAGGAGGCGGCTGACGCGCGGGAAGTCGGCCGAGGACACCAGCGCGCCCTTCTTGAGCCGGTTCTTCCGCTTGCGGGTCTTCTTGGTCAGGATGTGCGAATGGTTCGCGTGGAAGCGCTTGAGCTT
>DATIBS010000014.1:0-2242 GCA_035457305.1 Gemmatimonadales bacterium | reverse complement strand
GGCTCTCGTCGCCTGGCTGGCGACGCGCGTAAGCGGTCCCCCCGCAGGGACCCGGTTCACCTCGCTCGCCGTCCAGCCCTTCCGGAACCTCACCGGGGACACCGCGCAGGCCTTCCTCGCGGAGGGCGCCACCGACCAGGTGGTCAACAGCCTGGTCCGGCTCAGTGCGCTCCGCGTGATCAACCTGCGCGGGGCGAATCCCGACGCGGTCCCGGGCCTCCTCCGCGACAACGAGGTCGACGCCGTGCTCACCGGGTCGGTCCTCAGGGTCGGCGAGGCGGTGCGCATCACCTTCCAGCTCAGCGCGCCGGACGGACAGGCGCTCCCTGGCGGGGGGACCTACACCGGGCCCATGACCGACCTCCTCGCCCTCCAGGACCAGGTCGCGCGGTCGGTGGCCGACTCGATCCGGGTCTCGATGACCCCGCAGGAGCGGTCGCGCCTCGGGGCGGCGCGGCGCGAGGTCAGCCCGGCGGCGTACGAGGCGTACGCCCGCGGGGGGGTCCTCGTCGAAAGTGGGTCCCGCCCGAGCACCCGGCAGGCGATCGTCTACTTCAACCGTGCGATCGCCGCGGACTCGGGGTATGCCGATGCCTGGACCGGGCTGGCGTACGCCTCCGCCATGCTGGGCTATTTCGGCCTGGTGCCGCCCATCGAGGCCTTCCCGGCTGCCCGGGCGGCCGCGCTGCGGGCCCTGGCACTCGACTCCACCAGCGGCCGGGCGCATAGCATTCTCGGATTGATCGAGTACATGTTCACCTGGGACTTCGCCTCGGCGGAGCGAGCTTACCAGCGCGCCGTTGACCTCAGCCCGGGGGACGCCCGGGTGCACTTTGGTTACGGGACGTACCTCGCCGCTGTCGGTCGCGCGGAGGAATCGATCGCCGAAGGGACGCTGGCCCAGGAACTCGACCCGGCGTCCCTGATCATTTCGGCGGCCGCCGCCCGGCCGTACTACAACGCCCGCCGGTACGACGAGGCCATCGCGCAGTCCCTCAAGACGCTCGAGCTGGACCCGAGCTTCACCCGGGCGCTCTTCTGGCTGGGGCTGTCCTACGAACAGACGTCCCGGATCCCCGAGGCGGTCCGCACCCTGGAGCGGCTCGTCACCCTGGTCCCCGTTCCGGTGTATCAGGCGGCGCTGGGCCACGCCTACGCCGTCGCCGGCCGGCGCGCGGACGCGGAACGGGTGCTGGGGGAACTGCAGGCGAAGGGGCGATCCGGCTATGTCTCTTCCTTCGACATCGCCACCGTCCACGCCGGGCTGGGCAACCGTTCGGAGATGCTCGACTGGCTCGAGCGGGCCTACGAGGGCCGCGCGACCTACCTGGTGTTCATCAACGTCGATCCGCGCTTCGACGCATACCGCGACGACCCGCCCTTCCAGAGTCTGGTGCGTCGCATCGGCATCCCGGGAACGTCCTGAAGGTGGGGCGATGACCGAGATCCCCGCCCGTCTCGTCGCCGCCCTGGCCGGCCGCTACGACCTCGAGCGCGAGCTCGGTGCCGGTGGCATGGCCACCGTCTACCTCGCGCGCGACCTGCGCCACGACCGGCGGGTGGCGGTGAAGGTGCTTCGCAGCGACCTCGCCGCCGCCCTGGGCCGCGACCGCTTCCTCCGCGAGATCCGCACCGTCGCCGCCCTCAGCCACCCCAACATCCTCCCGCTCCTCGACTCCGGCGAGGCGGCCGACACGCTCTACTACGTGATGCCGCTGGCCACCGGCGAGTCGCTGCGCGAGCGCCTGGCGCGCGCGTCCCAGCTGCCCTTCGACGAGGCACTGCAGGTCACCCGCGAAGTGGCCGGGGCGCTCGACTACGCCCACCGCCAGGGTGTCATCCACCGCGACATCAAGCCGGAGAACATCCTGCTCTCGGAGGGGCACGCGGTGGTGGCCGACTTCGGCATCGCCGCCGTGCTCGGCGCCACCGGCGACGACAAGCTCACCTCGACGGGCCTGGCGGTCGGGACGCCGGCGTACATGAGCCCCGAGCAGGCGCTGGGCACCCCCGTCGACGGGCGGAGCGACGTGTACAGCCTCGGCTGCATGCTCTACGAGATGCTGAGCGGTGCCCCGCCGTTCAGCGGCGCGAGCGTCCAGGCGGTGGTGGCACGGCACGTCAGCGACCCGGTGCCCAGCCTCCGCACCGTGCGCGCCACGGTGCCCCCCGGCCTCGAGCGCATCGTGAACAAGGCGCTGGCCAAGACGCCGGTGGACCGCTTCGCGACCGCGGGCGAGTT
>DATIBS010000013.1:0-5257 GCA_035457305.1 Gemmatimonadales bacterium | reverse complement strand
CGGGTCACGTTGAACGCCGTCGCATTGAGCGCGATGGCGCTCGAGAGGTCGCTCTTGCCGACGAGCTCCACCACGAACGCCTGCCGGGCCGGCACCTCGAAGGCGCTGAGGAGGCCGTAGACGAACGCCAGCGCCATGACCCACCCCACCGTCACCCGGCCGGTCGCGATCAGCACGCCCATCGTGAGCGCCTCGGCCAGCATGCCCGCCTGGAGCAGGAAGATGAGCCGGCGCTTGTCCAGGCGGTCGGCCAGCACGCCGCCGGGAAGGGTGAAGAACAGCATCGGCAGGGACGCCAGCGTGGTGACGAGCCCGACCTGGAAGGGGGAGTCGGTGAGCTGGAGGACCAGCCATCCCTGCGCCACCGACTGCATCCACGTGCCGATGAGCGAGAGGAACTGGCCCCCGATGAAGATCCGGTAGTTCCGGTGCTGCAGCGCCCCGAGGCGGAAGCGGGGCGCCGGGGGGACGGACGAGGGGACGGGGTCGGGGACGGCGGGGAGCGGGGGGCGGGGAGGAGCGGGCGGGGCACCCCGCCCCCCGCTCCCCGCGCCCCGCTCTCCCGTCACCGGCTCACCACCCGCTTCACCTCCTCGCCGGCCGAGATCACGCTCGCGCCGCCCTCGAGCCCGTTGATCAAGGCCAGTTCCGGCAGCTTGATCACCGAGGGGTAGCGCCGGTTGAACTCCTCGAGCGTCATCTGGGAGGGCGCACGCTGGAGCACGACCCGGTTCGGCTTGACGCCGAGCACCTTCGCATCGGTGACCGGCCGGAAGCTCCGGAGCGTGGCGCGGAAGGCGTCGGCGTAGGTGGCCGCCGCGGCGGACGCGCCGTACGCGGCCACGCGGAACGTCCGGCCCCCGTGGGCGAGGAACAACACCGATCCCGCGAGCACCCCCTGCTGCGTCTGGGCCTGGAAGTCGCCGCCGGACGCGCTGAGGCCGTTCACCGTGGTGGCCCGGGCCTGGCCCTGGACCCCCTCCTGGGAGAAGAACTCCCGCGCGGCCTCCTGCGGGGTTCCCTTCGCCAGGGTGAGCTCGATGATCGCGTCGTTCTTCTGCGGGGCGGCGAGGACGGCGGCGGACGCGTTCTGGTGCTGCCAGCCGGACGGGAAGTCGAGCTGGAAGGCCAGGTCGGGGTGGTAGAACCGGTCGCCCTCGAAGTACCCGTTCCGCGGGTTCTCCCCGTAGACCAGGCCGTCGATGCGGCGCAGGTATCCGTCGTGGTTGACGGTGAACCGGGAGAGGTCGGTTGTCACCGTGTCGAGCCGGGCGCGGGCCTGCGCCACCCGGTCCTCCGGGGCGGGGTGGGTCGACGCCCAGGCCGGGAGGCGGGAGCCGCCGGAGGCGGCCTGCACCCGGGCGAGGGTCTCGAAGACGTCGTCGGCTTCGCGCGGGTCGTACCGGGTCCGCATCATGTACCGGAAGCCGAGCATGTCGGACTGCGACTCCTGGTCGCGCCCGAACTTGAGGAACAGGAGGCCGAGGCCCTGCTGCGCCGCCTGCAGCACCCCGCCGAGCTCGGGCTTCACGATGGCCGCGCCGACCAGCCCCACCGTGGCGAGCTGCTGCCGGGTGATCGCCTGCGCCGAGTGGCGCGCGGTGACGTGGCCGATCTCGTGGCCGAGCACGCTGGCCAGCTCGGCCTCGCTGTTGATGTGGGTGAGGAGCCCGCGCGTCACCATCACGAATCCGCCCGGCGCCGCGAAGGCGTTGATGACGGGATCGTCCAGCACGCCGAAGGCCCAGGGCAGGTGGGGCCGCTCCGACACGGCGGCCATGCGCAGGCCGATGCCGGCCACCCAGGCCTGCAGCGCCGAGTCGGGCACCAGGCCGTAGGTGGCGACGGAGGCCTGGTAGGTCTGCCGGCCGAGCTCGATCTCCTGGGACTCGGAGACGAGCATGAGCTCCCGCGACCCGGTCGCGGGATTGGTGGCACAGCCGAGGATGACGAGGCCCGCGCTGGCCAGGGAGACCGCCACGGCGCGCCGGGCCGGGGGACGCAGATGCATCGGTTCTTCCTCCCGCAGAGGTGCCCGGGCCCAGGATACCGTCACCCTGGGCCCGGGCCCGTGATCCAGGACACCGGCGCCGGTCAGCGCGCCGGCGCCAGCTCCGCCGCGAGCGCGTCCGCCTGGTACACCTTCCGCAGCGCCTCGAGGAGGCCGCGGCTGTCCACCCACACCGAGCGCGGCACGGCCTCGGTGAAGAGGAAGCGGCCCGGGAGCATCTCGATGTTGCCGTCGAAGATGAGCCCCACGATCTCGTGATTCCGGTTGATCACCGGACTGCCCGAGTTGCCCCCGATGATGTCGTTGGTGGAGACCCCGTTGAGCGGGGTGGCCAGGTCGAGGGCGGTGCGCCGCTCCACCCAGCGGGCCGGGAGGTGCCACGGATCCTTCCCGCCCCAGCCGGCGGAGCGGTCGTACAGCCCGTGGAAGGTGGTGTACGGCTGGATCTGGGTCCCGTTGGCCGGGTACGACTTCACCTCGCCGTCGGTGATCCGGAGCGAGAAGGTCGCGTCGGGCGCCACCGAGCTGCCGTACACCGCCAGCAGTGCGCGCGCGATCCGGGTGTCGGCCTCCGCCTCCCGGTCGTTGAGCGCCGCCACGTCCTGCTGCACCCGCGCCTCGTGCGGCTCGATGGCGCGCGCGAGGGCGATCAACGGGTCGTCGGAGGCCTGGACCGCGGCCACCCCGGCCTCGGCCAGCTGCCGCCGGAACGCCGGGTCGCCGACCTTCGTCCCCGCGACCAGCGCCCGCGCGGCATCCATCGGCGTGCGGTTCCCCAGCGCGGCGGTGCGCACCGGGTCGGCCGGGGGCAGCTCTGCCGCCATGCCCTCGAGCCAGCCGGCCAGCAGCAGGGTCTCGAGCGCCGGGTCGGGCGCGGTGCCGGAGAAGAGGGAGCGCTCGAGCGCGGCCTTGTTGGCATCGCGGAACTGCGGCCGCCGCGTGCTGTCGGGCAGCGCGCGCTCGGCCGGGTAGCGGGTCGTGAGCCCCGCCAGGGAGAGGAGGCGGGAGCCGTAGGCGTTGTAGGTGTGGTAGCGCTGCGCGGGCGCGAGGCGCGCGGCCTCGCGACGGGTGCCCTCGATCACGCCCCAGGCGTCACCGTACTGCTGGCGGAGCGCCGGTTCGGCCTGCACCTTCGCCCGGAACTCCCGCTCCCAGGCGGCCTTCCGCGCCATCATCGCGGAGTCGAGCAGCCCGCTCCGGTAGCCCGTGATGGCCTTCTGCGAGTTCTGCAGCCCGAAGATGGTGTTGCGGTGGGCCAGCGCCTTGGCCGAGTCCTGCCGGCCCACCTCCTGGTACGCCGGGATCATGCGGGCGAAGGCGGCGAGGGTCGCGGGATACTGCACGTCGCGCAGGAACTCGAGCTGCGCCATCGTGTTGAGCCGGCCGGTCGAGCCCGGGTTCCCGATGACGAACACCAGCTCGCCCTCGCGGCTCCCCGCGGCGCTCCAGCGGAAGTGCTCGGTGCGCGCGGGCTCCCCGTCCACGTAGGCGCGCACGAAACTCACATCGAGGTCGTGCCGCGGGTAGGTGAAGTTGTCGGGGTCGCCGCCGAAGAAGGCGATCTGGGCCTCGGGGGCGAACACCAGGCGGACGTCGTTGAACCGCCGGAAGCGGTAGAGCTTGTACTGGCCGCCCCGGTACATGGTGACCACCTGGCAGAAGCGGTCCGCTGCGCCGCCGCCGCATTCCCGCTCGATGTCCCGGATGGCCCCGCGCCGGGCCTCCGCCGCCTGGGCGTCGGTGGCGCGGGCCGGCACCGCCGCGGACACCCGCGGCGTCACGTCGGTGATCTCCTGGAGCTGGTCCAGGACCAGCCCCTGGCAGGGCCGCTCCTCGGCCCGGGTGGGCGCGAGGAACCCGTTGCTCAGGAAGTCCTCCCCGGGGCGGGTGGCCGACTCGATGCAGCCGCGGGCGCAGTGATGGTTGGTCATCACCAGCCCCTCGGGGCTCACGAACGACGCGGAGCAGCCGCCGCCGTAGCGGACAGCCGAGAGCCGGGCATGCGCCAGCCAGGCCTGGTCGGGGGTGAAGTTGTAGCGGGCCTTCCAGTACTCGAGGGGCGGCACGTCGAACGTCCACATCTTGCCGGTCTCGAGGCCGGGATACTCCGCAGGGGCCTGGGCCGCGGCGGGAGCCGCGAGGACGGCGAACAGCAGGGAGACGACAGCAACGCGACGCACCGGTACCTCCGGGATGGGGCCGCGGGCGCTCAGCCGGCCAGGCGGGCGGCCAGCTCGAGCGCTCCGTCGAGCGTGGGTGCGAAATGCACTCCGGTGTGCTTCTCGTCAAGGTCGGCCCGGGCGAGCACCTCGAGCGGCTGCGGCTGCACCCGGGCAAGGATCACCTGGCAGCGGTCGTGCTGCAGCCGCTCCACGGCCGACTCCAGGCCCACGAGGCCGGTGGCATCCATCGCCGGCACCGCGGCCAGGTCGAGCACCACCACCTTCGCCGTGCCGGCGATGTCGTGCAGCGAGCGCATCGCCTTCTGCGCCGCACCGAAGAAGAGCGGCCCGGCGATCTCGTACAGCACCACACCGGGCGGCACCGCGCCGTGCGGCGTCGGCGCGCCCTCCGCCACCAGCCGCGTGCCGCTGATCTCCGCCATCCGGCGCATGAAGAGCAGCGCGGCGAGCAGCACGCCCGCCGTCACCGCCACCACCATGTCGAACAGGACGGTGAGCAGCATGCAGGTGGCCAGCACCAGCGCGTCGCTCCGCGGCGCCACGCGGAAGATCTGCGTGACGTGGTCGATCTCGGCCATGTTCCAGGCCACCATCAGCAGCAGCGCCGCCAGCGCGGCCATCGGCAGGTGGGCCAGCAGCGGCGCCAGGGCCAGCATCGCCAGCAGCACGAACACCGCGTGTGCCGTCGCGGCGATGGGGGTCCGCCCCCCGGCGCGGACGTTCGTCGCCGTCCGGGCGATCGCACCCGTGGCGGCGAACCCGCCGAACCACGGCGCCACCAGGTTCCCGATCCCCTGGCCCACGAGTTCGGCGTCGGGGTCGTGGCGGGTGCCGGCCATGCCGTCCGAGACTACCGCGGAGAGCAGCGACTCGATCGCGCCGAGCATCGCGATGGCGAACGCCGGCGGCACCAGGTCGCGGATGAGCCCCAGGCTCAGCACGAGCGGTTGGCCATCCGGGCCGCCGAGCGCCCAGGGAAGCTGGAAGCTGGGGAGCCGGCCGGGGATGCCGCGGCCCACCGAGCCGCCGCCGGCGTCGAAGGTGAACCGGTCCCCGATGGTGG
>DATIBS010000012.1:0-9473 GCA_035457305.1 Gemmatimonadales bacterium | reverse complement strand
AGCGAGCTCCAGCACGGCCGGGTCGAGAAGACCGAGGACGTCGTGAAGAAGGGCGACATCGTCAAGGTCAAGCTCCTCGAGGTGGACGAGCGCGGCCGGATGAAGCTCTCCCGCAAGGCCCTCATTCCGAAGGAGTGACGGTCCGGTGGAGTCCCTCCGGCTTGACGACCGGGTCCACCGCACCGTCGCGTCCAGCGGGCTGACCATCCTCTCCGAAGGGCTGCCGGGCGTCCGCTCGGTGGCCCTCGGCTGTTGGGTGCGGGCCGCCAGCGCCCACGAGGCGCGCCCCCAGATGGGGGTCTCCCACCTCCTCGAGCACATGGTCTTCAAGGGCACCGAGCGGCGCAGCGCCCGGGAGATCGCGCTCGGCCTCGAGACCCGCGGCGGGAGCCTCGACGCCTGGACCGGCCGGGACCACACGTCCTTCCAGGCCCACGCGCTCGACCGGGACCTCGCCGTCGCGGCCGACCTGGTCACCGACCTGGTGCGGCGGCCGCTGCTGCGCCCGGCGGACCTCGACCTCGAGCGGAACGTGGTCCTCGAGGAGATCAACGGCGTGCACGACGCCCCCGAGGACCTGGTCTTCGACCTCCACTCCGCCCTCCTCTGGGGCGGCCATCCCTACGGCTTCCCGATTCTGGGCACGCCCGAGACCGTGGCGGCCCTCGGTTCGGCGGAGCTCCGCGCCGCGCACGCGCGCGGCTACTACCCGGGCAACTGCGTCATCGCGGCCGCCGGCGCGCTGGAGCACGACCGCCTGCTCGAGGCGCTGGCCGCCGAGGGCTGGTTCGACGGTCCCGCCGGTGCCCCCCTGCCGCCCGCCGCCCCCGCCCCCGCGCACCGCGGGCTCCGGCACCACGAGGTGCGGGACGGACAGCAGGCCCACCTCGTGATCGGCACCGATACCTTCCCCCACCGGGATCCCCGGCGGCTGGCGCTCTCGCTCGTGGTCAACGCGTTCGGGGGCGGCATGTCGAGCCGGCTCTTTCAGCGGGTGCGGGAGGAGCTGGGGCTGGCCTACTCGGTGTACGCCTGGCAGCAGTACTTCGTCTCGGCGGGCCAGCTCGGGGTCTATGTCGGCACCGCGCCGGCCGCGGCCGACCGCGCCGAGGCGGCCATCCTGGAGGAGTTCGACCGCCTCGCGCGCGAGGGCCTCGCCCCCGCCGAGCTGGAGGACGCAAAGCGGCAGCTTCAGGGCCAGCTGGTCCTGGCGCTGGAGAGCCCGGCCAGCCGGATGCACCGGCTGGCGGCGTTCGCGCTGCACGGGGAGCCGTGGCGGGCGGTCGACGACCTCCTGCGCGAGATCGACGAGGTGCCCGCCGACCTGGTCGCGGCGGTGGCGGCGGAGTTCCTCGACCCGGCGCGACAGACGGTGCTCAGGCTGGGACCCGAACGGTGAACGGGAAACTGGGAACGGGGAACGGGGTGCGGCTGCCGGCGTGTCACCCGTTCCCCGCTCCCTGTTCCCCGTTCCCCGTCACACGATACCACTCACCCTCACCGGGGTTTGCACGATGATCATCGGCGTTCCGAAGGAGATCAAGACGAACGAGAACCGGGTCGCCCTGGTGCCCGCCGGGGCCGAGGCGCTCGTCGGGGCGGGGCACACCGTGCACGTGGAGCAGGGGGCGGGGGAGGGAAGCGGCTTTCCCGACTCGGCGTACGTCGCCGCCGGCGCGACCATCCTCCCGACGGCCGACGACGTCTGGGCCCGGGCGGAGATGATCTTCAAGGTCAAGGAGCCGATCGCCGTCGAGTGGCCCCGGATGCGGCAGGGCCAGCTGATCTACACCTACTTCCACTTCGCCGCGGACGAGGCGCTCACCCGGGCCGTGATCGCGAGCGGCGCCGTCGCGGTGGCCTACGAGACCGTGCAGCTCCCGTCGGGCGAGCTGCCGCTCCTCACCCCGATGTCGGAGGTGGCGGGCCGGATGGCGGTGCAGGAGGGCGCCAAGTACCTGGAGAAGCACCACGGGGGGAGCGGCATCCTCCTCGGCGGCGTCCCGGGCGTGGCGCCGGGGCGGGTCGTGATCATCGGGGGCGGCGTCGTGGGCACCAACGCGGCGAAGATGGCCGCCGGACTCGGGGCGCACGTCACCATCCTCGACATCTCGCTGGAGCGGCTCCGCTACCTCGACGACGTGATGCCGGCGAACGTGGACACCGCCTACTCCAACCGGTACAACATCCTCGACCAGATCAGCACGGCCGACCTCGTCGTCGGGGCGGTCCTCCTGCCGGGCGCCAAGGCGCCCCACCTCGTCAAGCGGGCCGACCTCAAGCGGATGAAGCCGGGCTCGGTGATCGTGGACGTGGCGGTGGACCAGGGCGGGTGCGTCGAGACCATCAAGCCGACCACCCACGAGAACCCGACCTACTTCGTGGATGGCATTCTGCACTACGCCGTGGCGAATATGCCGGGCGGCGTGCCGCGGACCAGCACGCTGGCGCTCACCAACGCCACCCTCCCCTACGGGATGACCCTGGCCCGGCTGGGGTGGAAGCAGGCCTGCCGCCGCGACCCCGCCCTGGCGCTGGGGCTCAACGTCGTGGACGGCAAGGTGGTCTACCCGGGGGTGGCGGAGGCCTTCGGGCTGCCGCTCGTGGACGTGCAGGCGGTCCTCTGAGCGCGTGTCCCAGGTCCTGATCACCCGGTTGCCGCACGGGGAGGGGCTTCCCCTTCCCGCGCGGCAGACGCCGGGGGCCGCCGGCTACGACCTCGCGAGCGCGGAGGAGGGCGAGCTCCAGCCCCTGGAGCGGCGGCTCTTCGCCACCGGATTCGCCATCGCGCTGCCCGAGGGGTGGGAATGCCAGCTCCGGCCCCGCTCGGGACTGGCCCTCCGGCACGGCATCACCCTGCCCAACACGCCGGCCACGATCGACAGCGACTACCGCGGCGAGCTCAAGGTGGCGCTGGTGAACCTCGGCGCCGAGCCGTACCGGGTGGAGCGCGGCATGCGCATTGCTCAGATGGTCTTCGCCCGGGTCGAGGCGCCCGCGCTGATCAGCGTGAAGGTGCTCCCGCCCTCGCACCGGGGCGGGGGTGGCTTCGGCAGCACCGGACGCTAAACCGGCTTCTCAGCCCGGACGGCTAACTTCCGTCCTTGTCCCGCTTTCCGGGGGTCGTTACGTTAGGACGTCCCCCTCGACCGACCCCGGTTCCTCGATGAAAATGTCCCGGTTCAGCCTCGGGAGCTTCCTCCCCGCGACCGAGATCGCGGTGGACCTCGGCACGGCCAACACCCTCATCTACGTGAAGGGCGAGGGGATCGTGCTCAACGAACCCTCGGTGGTGGCCATCGAGAAGGCGACGGGCAAGATCAAGGGGATCGGTCTCGAGGCGAAGCGGATGCTCGGGCGGACGCCGGACGGCATCGTCGCGGTGCGGCCGCTGAAGGACGGCGTGATCGCCGACTTCGACGTCACCGAGAAGATGCTCCGCTACTTCCTCAAGACGATCATCGAGAAGCACGTCTTCCGGGTGAAGCCGAAGGTGATCGTCTGCGTTCCGTCGGGCATCACCGAGGTGGAGCGCCGCGCGGTGCGCGACTCCGCCGAGACCGCCGGCGCGAAGCAGGTCTGGATGGTGGCCGAGCCGATGGCGGCCGCGATCGGGGTGGGCCTGCCGGTCGAGACGCCCACCGGCAACATGGTCATCGACATCGGCGGCGGCACCACCGAGATCGCCGTGATCGCACTCTCCGGCATCGTGTCCGACACGTCGATCCGGATCGGCGGGGACGAGCTCGACCAGGCGATCGTCCAGTTCATGCGGAAGAACTACAACCTGCTGGTCGGCGAGCCGACCGCCGAGGCGATCAAGATCAAGATCGGCTCCGCCGCCCCGGTGGGCGAGGAGCGGGAGATGGAGGTCAAGGGCCGCGACCTGGTCTCCGGCATCCCCAAGACGGTGCGGGTGCACTCGAGCGAGATCCGCGAGGCGGTGCAGGAGCCGATCCAGCAGATCGTGGACGCCGTCCGCCGCGCGCTCGAGATCACGCCGCCCGAGCTGGCCAGCGACATCGTGGACCGCGGCATCATCATGACCGGCGGGGGGGCCCTCATCCGCGGCCTCGACGCCCTCCTGGCGCAGGAGACCGGGCTCCCGATCCACGTGGACGAGGACCCGCTCACCTGCGTCGTGCGCGGCACCGGCCGCATCCTCGATGACTTCGAGAAGTACCGGAGCGTGCTCTCCACCTGACCGTGCCCGCGCTCGACCGGAGCCGCCGCGACACCGCGTCCTTCCTCCTCTGCCTCGCCCTGTCCGTGGCGGGGCTCTTCCTGCCGCCCCGCACCTCCGACCACGTCGCCGCCGCCGTACGGCGCACCGTGCTCGCGCCGCTGGTCTGGCTGCAGCAGCGCGCCGTCGAGGGGCGGACCAGCCGGGGCCGATTCGATGCCGCCGAGGCCCAGCGCGACACCGCCGTCCTCCGCGCCCAGGGGCTCGAGCAGCTCCAGGGGGAGAATGCCGCGCTCCGGTTGCTGCTCGGCCTCCGGCGGCGTCCCGAGTTCCGCTTCGTGCCCGCCGAGATCCTGCACCAGCCCCAGCCCACCGACGGCCGGAGCCTGCTCCTGGGCGCCGGCGCGCGGCAGGGGGTGGAGCCGTTCCAGCCGGTCGTCGCGCCGGAGGGACTGCTCGGCGTGGTGCGCAGCGTGGACGAGGGGCATGCGGTCGCCATGACCTGGGCGGACCCGGAGTTTCGCGCCAGCGCGGTCACCGCCGACGGGGCCGTGAGCGGCATCGTGGCGGCGACCGCCGCCGAGTCGCCGTCGCTCGCACTGCTCGAGCTCCGCGGGGTGCCGTTCCGGGACTCGGTGGCGGTGGGCACGGTGGTCGTCACCTCCGGGCTGGGTGGGGTCTATCCCCGCGGCATCCCCGTCGGCACCGTGCTGGCGCAGGTGCGGGTGCAGGAGGGATGGGAGCGGGTCTACCTCCTGCGGCCGTCGGCCAGCCCCTCGAGCGCGGTCCACGTGATGGTGGTGACCGGGACCCGGGCGAGCACGGTGGCCCCCGCGTTCCTGGTCGACACCGCCATCGCCGACACCCAGCCCCGGACCGTCGTGCAGCCGCCGGCGGTGCCACCGGCGCGGCGGGACACGCTTCGGCGCCGCCCGGTGCGCCGGCCGGCCGCCGTGGACTCCGCGCCGGCGCGGCCGCCGGCCCGCACCGACACCGCGCCGGCGCCCGCTCCCGCGGCCCCGGCCACCTCGTCCGCCGCGGCCCGGCCCGACACGGGAGGGCCGTCGTGACCTACGCCCGCGGCGCACGGCTCCGCTTCACCCTCGTCTTCCTGCTCCTCCTCGGGCTGCAGTTCTACGTGCGCCCGCGGCTCTTCGATGCGCGGATGGCGCCCGATTTCCTGATGCTGGGGCTCATCTTCTTCGCCATCCGGAGCCGGCCGGGCGACGCCGCGATCCTGGGCTTCCTCATCGGGCTGACCTCGGACGCCCTCACCCCCGCGCGCTTCGGGGCGGGCGCGCTGGCGCACACCGTGGTCGGCTACCTCGCCGCCTGGGGCCGGGCGGTGTTCTTCGCCGACAACATCCTGGTGACCGCGGGCGTCATCGCGCTCGGCGTCTGGCTCCGTAACCTGATCCTGCTCGTGACCGCGGGCGCCGGCGGGAGCCTGCTCTTCGAGATGGCGGTCTGGTCGCCGCTCCAGGCCCTGTCCACGGCTGTCGCCGGGGTGCTCCTGATGATGATCTTCCGGGACTGGCTCGCCATCCGGCTCGAGGAATAGTGTCGGAGTTCCACAGCCACCGGCTCGAGCGGCGCGCCACGCAGGCGCGCGTCGGCCTCGCGCTGGCCTTCACCGTGCTCCTCGGCGCCTTCTTCCGGGCCCAGGTGGTGGAGCACGAGCGCTTCCGCCTCCGGGCGGAATCGAACCGGCTGCGGGAGATCCCCTTGGCCGCCCCCCGCGGCGCCCTCCTCGACCGGCACGGCCAGGTCATCGCCGACAACATTCCCGGCTACACCGTCCGGGTGCTCGCAGTCTCCGCCGACTCGCTCCAGGCAGTGCTCGACCGGATGGCGACGCTCGTGCCGGTGGATTCCGCCGTGCGTGCCCGGGCGCTCGAGCGCTTCCGGCGGACGCCCTACCAGCCTGCCATCGTCTTCCCTGATGCCTCGTTCGAGACCGTCTCCCGCCTGGAGGAGCACCGGCCCGCGCTGACGGGGCTGGTGATCCAGGCCGAGCCGAAGCGGCACTACCCCGACGGCAAGGCGGTGGCCCATCTGGTGGGGTACGTGGGGGAGGTGACCGAGCGGGAGCTCGACGAGCAGCGGTACCCGGGCGCCCGGCTGGGCACGATCGTGGGTCGCCTCGGGCTGGAGCAGGAGTACGACTCGTCGCTCCGGGGCCGCGCCGGAGTACGGTACGTCGAGATCAACGCGCGGGGGCGGCTGGTGCGGGAGGACGGGGCGCCGTCGCTCGCCCCCGAGGCGGGGCGGCCGCTCACCACGACGGTGGACCTCGCGCTCCAGCGCTATGTGGACAGCCTCTGGACCGCCGATCTCCCCGGGGTGCGGGGGGCGCTCCTGGCGCTCACGCCGAAGGGGGAGATCCTCGCGCTCTATTCGGCGCCGAGCTACGACCCGAACCTGTTCATCGGGGGCATCTCCGGCGACGACTGGCGGCGGCTCACCACCGACTCCGCCCGGCCGATGATGAACCGCGCCATCCAGGCGATGTACAACCCGGCGTCACCGTTCAAGCTGGCCATCGCCGCGATGGGGATGAAGCGCGGGCTGGTGAACCTGCGGAGCCGGATGCCGATCACGTGCACCGGCGGCATCCAGGTGGGGAACCGGTACTTCCGCTGCTGGAAGCGCGAGGGCCACGGCAGCCTCGACCTCGAGGGCGCGGTGGCCCAGAGCTGCAACGTCTACTTCTACCAGCTCGGCATGCGGCTCGGGGTGAACGCCATCCTC
Source organism: Gemmatimonadales bacterium (assembly GCA_035457305.1). Classification (GTDB taxonomy): domain Bacteria; phylum Gemmatimonadota; class Gemmatimonadetes; order Gemmatimonadales; family GWC2-71-9; genus JAICEH01. The sequence goes on along the minus strand of DATIBS010000012.1, from coordinate 2,539 downwards.
GAGGAAGGCGCGGCGATGGGATTCGCCGAGCGGAGCGGGGTGGATCTCGAGAACGAGATCCAGCCGATCTACCCGACCACCACCGCCTACTTCGATCGGCGCTACACGCCGCGCGGCTGGTCCGCCCGGTCGGTGGAGCTCAACTTCTCCATCGGCCAGGGCGAGAACACCCAGTCGCTCATCAACATGGTGGCGTTCTACCAGGCGATGTCCTCGGGCGGCAAGGTCGGTCCGCCCTACCTCGTGCGGCCGCGGGAGGGTCACGTTCGCGACCTCGGCCTCTCCGACGAGCAGCTCGAGGGCCTCCGGCTCGCGATGGTGCAGGTGGTCCAGCGGGGGACGGCCCGGGCCAGCGCGCAGCAGCAGTTCCAGCTCGCCGGCAAGACCGGCACGGCGCAGAACCCCTTCGGCAAGGACCACGGCTGGTTCCTCGGGTTCGGTCCCGCGGACGAGCCGAAGATCATCGTGGGCGCCATCATGGAGTTCGCCGAGCACGGCTCGTCGGTGGCGCCGTACGTGGCAAAGGTGGTCCGCCGCTACCTCGTCGGCCCGGAGCCCGCCGAGGAGGCGGTGCCGATCCAGCTCCCGGGGATCGTGGTGGACTCGGCGCCGCGCGTGCTCGAGCTGGGGCCCACGCCGCGCCCGGTGGAGGCCCCGGCCCGGGAGTCGGTCCTCACCCCGGCGCTCGAGCCCCCGGTCCCATGAGGCGCGGACTCGACCGCCCGCTGCTGGTGATCGTCGGCCTGCTGCTGCTCTTCGGGCTGCTGGTCCTCTACTCCGCCGGGCAGACCGACGTCCCGACCGCCGCCACCGGCGCCTGGAAGCGCCAGCTCGTCTGGATCGGCGGGGGCCTGGTGATCCTCTTCGTCGCCTCCCGCACGTCGCCGCGCCTCCTCGAGTGGGGCGCGCCGGCGCTGTACGTCTTCTCCCTGGTGCTGCTCGCGCTCACCCTGGTCATCGGCACCGGCACCGGCACGGCGGCGGGCACCAAGAGCTGGATCGCCATCGGCGGGTACCGCCTCGGCCAGCCGTCGGAGCTGGCCAAGCTCGCGCTCATCCTGATCCTGGCGCGCTACCTCTCCAGCCGCCGGAGCGCCCCGCAGACGCTCCGTGAGCTCATCCCGCCCGGCCTGCTCGCCGGGATCCCGTTCCTCCTGGTGATGGCCCAGCCCGACCTCGGCAGCGCCATCGTCTTCGTCGGGATCTTCTTCGCGATGCTGTTCTGGGCCGGGACCCCGGGCCGGCTCCTGTTCCTCACCCTGTCGCCCGTCGTGAGCCTCCTGCTGGCGTTCAACACCACGATCTGGGGCGCCTGGATGGTGGCCCTGCTGATCCTCCTCCTCGTCTGGCGGCCGTACGCCATCGAGGCGGTGACGGTCTACATCGTGAACTCCGCCATGGGGGCGGTGGCCATCCCGTTGTGGAAGCGGCTCGCGCCGTACCAGCAGAACCGGCTGCTGACGTTCCTGAACCCCGAGGTGGACCCGCAGAACGCCGGGTACCAGGCCATCCAGAGCAAGAACGCCATCGGCTCCGGGGGATGGCTCGGCCACGGGTTCACCGAGGGGCCGCAGAAGCGGCTCGCCTTCCTCCCGGAGCAGTACACCGACTTCATCTTCTCGGTGGTGGGGGAGGAGCTCGGGTTCCTCGGCGTCACGATCGCCCTGGGCCTCTTCCTGGCGCTCTTCCTGACCCTCGTGCGGGTGGCGCGGCGGGCCACCGACCCCTTCAGCAGCCTCCTCGCGTTCGGCGTGCTCGGGCTTCTCTTCACCCACGTCTTCGAGAACGTGGGGATGACGGTGAACGTCATGCCGATCACCGGCATCCCCCTCCCGTTCTTCTCCTATGGGGGGTCCTTCCTGCTTTCGTGCTGCCTGGCGGTGGGCCTGGCCATCCGGGTGGCCCGGGACAGCCGATTGGCCGGCTACTCCGAATAACCACAACGACTTACGCTTTCGGGACTGGCGCCGCGACGGGGCCGGCCCCACATTTGTTGATTGGCCGCACCCCCGGGCGGCCCCTCCCCGGAGCGGTATGGCCTGGTTCAAGAAGGAACGAAAACCCCGCACGCCCGTCCGCGAACGGCGCGAGATCCCGGCCGATGCCTGGATCAAGTGCGACCGTTGCGACCACCTCATGCTCCGGGAGAAGTTCGAGCGCTCGCTCCGGGTGTGCCCGGAGTGCGGCTTCCACGCCCGGTTCACCGCTGACGGCTATATCGAGCTCCTCGCCGACGAGGGCAGCTGGCGGGAGCTGTGGGACAACCTCCGCTCGGTGGATCCGCTCGAGTTCGAGCACTACGCCCAGCGAACCGCCGCGGCCATCAAGAAGGCGGGCACCAGCGACGCCATCCTGACCGGGCAGGCGCGGCTCGACGGGACGCCGTACCACCTGGGGGTCATGAACTTCGCCTTCATGGGCGGGTCCATGGGGTCGGTGGTGGGCGAGAAGATCACGCGGCTCGCGAACCGCTCCACGGAGCGGCACTGGCCGATGGTGCTGGTGTGCACCTCCGGCGGGGCGCGGATGCAGGAGGGTG
>DATIBS010000011.1:0-6819 GCA_035457305.1 Gemmatimonadales bacterium | reverse complement strand
GAGCAACTTCTTCGAGCTGGCGGTGGCGGTGGCGATCACGCTCTTCGGGCCCACCTCGGCGGCCGCGCTGGCGACGGTGGTCGGGGTGCTGGTGGAGGTGCCGGTGATGCTGTCGGTGTGCCGGCTCTGCGTGGGCACCCGAGCGTGGTACGCGCGGGGAGCGGGGAGCGGGGAGCAGGGAGCGGGGGTTGCGGTGTAGCTCCCGCTCTCCGGCTACCGCTCCCCCATGATCTTGATGACCACCCGCTTCCTGCGCTGCCCGTCCCACTCCCCATAGAACACACGCTGCCAGGGGCCCAGGTCGAGCTTCCCCGACGTCACGGGGAGGATGACCTCGTGCCCGACGGTGAGGCTCCGGAGGTGGGCGGCGGCGTTGTCCTCGCCGGTGTCATTGTGCCGGTAGCGCTCCGGATCCCACGGTGCCACGGTGTGCTCCAGCCAGTGCAGGATGTCGTGCCAGAGGCCGGACTCGTGGTCGTTCACGAAGACCGAGGCCGAGATGTGCATCGCCGAGACCAGCGCGAACCCTTCGCGGATGCCACTCGCCTCGAGCTGGGCCTCCACCTCGCCGGTGATGTCGATGATCTCCTGGCGGCGCTTGGTCTCGAACCAGAGGTAGTGGGTGTGGCTTGGCATGGGAGTCGGGGGGACTAGGGGACGGGTGGACGGACGGACGGATAGTTGGCGAGAGGCGCCGTCGCCGCAACTACCCGTCCATCCGTCTATCCGTCTCTCCGTCTACCCCGCCGCCCGCCTCCCCGCCTCCACGTCCACCCGGGTGAGGAGCAGGCCGCCGATGACAAAGAACGCGGCCAGCGCCAGGATGGCCCCCCGGCTCGAGCCCAGGGCCCAGGCCACCGCGCTGAAGACCGCGGGGCCGAGGATGCCGGCGAACTTCTCGAAGACGGCGAAGAGGCCGAAGAACTCCCCGCTCCGGTCCTTCGGGATGAGCGAGGCGAAGAGCGAGCGGGAGAGCGCCTGCACCCCGCCCTGGACCATGCCCACCAGCATCGCAAGCGCGAAGAACTCGCGCGCCGAGTCCATCCGCCAGCCGAGGATGGTGATCCCGACGTAGACCAGGACGCCGAGGAGGATCGCGCGCTTGGTCCCCAGCCGCCCGGCGAGCGCGCCGTAGAGGAAGGCGAACGGCACGCCTACGAACTGCACCAGCAGCACCGCGGTGATCATCCCGGTGCGGTCGATGCCGATCTCCTCGCCGTAGATGGTGGCGAGCCGGATGATGGTGACCACCCCGTCATTGTAGATCACGAAGGCGATGAGCATCGCGAGCGCCTGCGGGTACCGCCGGAGCTCGGCGGCGAGCTCTCGGAGGCGCGCCAGCCCGGCCCGGAGCGCGGAGCCGCCCGCCGCTTCACCCGGCCGGAGGGCGGCCGGGGGCTCGGGGACCCGGCGGAAGAGCGGGATCGAGAAGCCGATCCACCAGAGCGCGGTGGCGACGAACGCCCCCCGGGTGAGCGCGGCGCTGGTCGCGGCGGGGAGCTTCCCGTCGGGCCCGACGAGCCCGAAGGCGCCGGGGGCGAGCTGGGGCAGGAGGCAGAGCAGCAGGAAGATCCCGCCGCCCAGGTAGCCCAGGGCGTAGCCGGTGGTGGAGAGCCGGTCCACGTCGCGCCCGCCCACGTGGGGCAGGAGCGCGTCATAGAAGACGAAGCTCCCGTTCACCCCGATGTTGGCCAGGATGAAGAGCCCCGACGCGAGGAGGAGGTCGCCCTCCCGCACCAGGGCCATCGCGGCCACCGCGGCGGCGCCGAGTGCCAGGAAGCCGGCGAGCTGGCGCTTCTTGTTCGCCCGGTAGTCGGCGATGGCGCCGAGGAGCGGGGCCAGCACCGCGATGATGACGAGCCCGGCCGTGGTGGTGATGCCGAAGAGGAAGGTCGCCCGGGGGCGGGGGACGCCCGCGGCCGCCACCGAGGCGTAGTAGATCGGGAAGAGCGCGGTCACGATGGTCGTGTACATCGCGCTGTTGGCCCAGTCGTACGTCGCCCACGCTCGGCGCGCGGGCGTGTCGAGCGCGAGGCGCTCGAGGAGCGGGCGGCTCACGGCACGCCCGGGGGCGGCGGGCCGGTCGGGGTCCGGCCGAGGCCGCCGGGCCGGGCGTAGCCCTCGGCGACACGCGCGTTGAGGGCCCGGGGCGAGAGCCGGGTGGCCCAGGCCACCAGCCGCGCGAGGAGGCCGGTGACGGCCACGCTCCGGTTCCGCTCATAGGCCCGGAGCGCGAACTCGGCCACCGACTCCGCGCTCACCATCATCCAGCGCGGCGGCTCGCCGGGGAAGTGATTGGCGGCGAAGAACGGCGTGGCGACCGGCCCGGGGCAGACCGCGGTGCAGCGGACCCCGGTGCCGTGGAGCTCCACGTGCAGCGCCTCGCTCCACGAGACCAGGAACGCCTTGCTCGCGCCGTAGGCCGGCGTCCACGGCATCCCCTGGAAGGCCGCGGTCGAGCCGATGTTCAGGATCCCCCCCCGGCGCCGGAGCAGCATCCCCGGCAGGAGCCGCGCGGCGAGCTCCATCGGCGCCGTGCCGTTCACCTGCTGCACCCCGGCGAGCACCGCCGGCGGCACCTCCCAGGTCCGACCGTGGCCGGACCAGCCGGCGTTGTTCACCAGGTGGTCCACCACGATGCCGCGGGTCTCGAGCTCGTCCACGATGCGGGCGGGAGCGTCGCGGAGGGTGAGGTCGGCGGGGAGGAGCTCGATGGCGGCGCCCTGCTCCATCAGCGGTGCCGCCACCGCCTCGAGCGGGCCGAGGCGCCGGGCCGAGAGGACGAGCCGGGCCCCGCGCGCGGCGAGCCCGGCGGCGAGTGCGGCGCCGATGCCGCGCGAGGCACCGGTGACGAAGGCCGTGGTGCCGGGGAAGGGGGAGGACATTGGGGGGAAGATACAGCAGTCGGATAGACGGGTAGACGGGTAGTCGGATGGTCCTCCCCCTCCGCGTCGGTTCACCCGTCCGGCTATCCGTCCACCCGTCGATCCGTCTACCCGTCTATTCCGGTACCAGGTCCTTGAGCCGCTCCCGCTCCTCCCGCCGGTTCTTGAGCCAGCTCGCGACGATCGCGAGGGCGAGGATGCCGACGATCACCCCGAGCGACACCAGGATCGGCAGGTGCACCCACGGGGCCAGGATCATCTTGGCGCCCACGAAGATCAGGATCGCCGACACGCCGGGCTGGAAGTAGGTGAACCGGTCCATGGCGCCGGCCAGCACGAAGAAGAGCGAGCGGAGCCCGAGGATGGCGAAGACGTTCGAGCTGTAGACGATGAACGGGTCGTTGGTGACCGCGAAGACGGCGGGGATGCTGTCGATCGCGAAGACCAGGTCGGTCCACTCCACGAACGCCAGCACCAGCACCAGCGGCGAGAGGAGCCAGCGGGTGCGGGTGCGCACGAGGAACTGCTGGCCGTGGTAGGACTTGGAGATCGGGAGCACCCGCCGCATCAGCCGGAGCAGCGGGTTCTTCGCCGGGTCCACCCGCACCTCGTCCTGGGTGAGCATCCGGACGCCGGTGAAGATCAGGATGGCGCCGAAGACGAACGGGATCCAGGTGAACCGGGCCAGGAGCAGGGCGCCGAGCCCGATCATCACGGCGCGCATGATGATCGCGCCGAGGATGCCCCACTTGAGCACCCGCGGCTGCAGCGCCGCGGGCACGCCGAAGTACTGGAAGACCAGGATGAAGACGAAGAGGTTGTCGACGCTGAGCGAGAGCTCGATCAGGTAGCCGGCGTAGTACTCGAGGGCGTGCGTGGCGCCCTCGCGGATCCAGAGGAAGCCGCCGAACGCGAGCGCCAGCGCCACCCAGCCGCCGCTCGCGAGGGTGGCCTCCCGGAGGGTGAGGACGTGCGCCTTCCGGTTGAGCACGCCGAGGTCCAGCCAGAGCAGGACCGCGACGAGCCCGGAGAAGGCGAGCCAGACGGTGAGGGCGTGCCCGCCGAGTTCCACTCAGGCGGCCCGGATCTCGAGCAGCCGCGCGATCCGCTCCTCGATGGGCGGGTGGGTGCTGAAGAGCCCGGCGATGCCGCCGCCGTGCGCGGCGAGCGGATTCACCTGGGCGAGCGGCGCCACGGCCGGGGCCACGTCCATCGGGATCCGCTGGGCCATCGTGTCGAGCCGCCGGAGCGCATTGGCGAGCGGCTCGGGCCGGCCGAGGATCTGGGCCCCGACGAGGTCGGCCTGGAACTCGCGCTGGCGCGAGACCGCCATCTGGATGATCATCGCGGCGATCGGGCCGAGGAGCAGGACGATGAGCGCCACGATGGGGTGGCCGCCCTCGCGGTCCCGCCCGCCGCCGAACATCACCAGGTAGGGCAGGTAGCCGATGGCGCCCGCGATGCCCGCCGCGACCGTGGTGATCAGCATGTCGCGATTCTTGATGTGGGCGAGCTCATGGGCGATCACCCCCTCGAGCTCGTCCTGCGGCATGTACTTGAGGATGCCGGTGGTGACGGCCACGACCGCGTGCTCCGGGCTCCGGCCGGTGGCGAAGGCGTTGGGCTGCTCCGCCGGGGTGATGGCGAGCACCGGCATGGGGAGCCCGGCCCGCTGGCGGAGCCGGTCCACCATCGCGTGGAGCTGCGGCGCCTCCTCGGGGGTGACGATCTTCGCGCCGTACATCCTGAGGACGATCTTGTCCGAGAAGAAGTACATCACGAAGTTGAACCCGCTGCCGAAGACCAGCGCCATCAGGAGCCCCTGCTGGCCGCCGAGCAGGTTCCCGAGGCCGAGGAAGAGGGCCATCAGGCCGGCGAGCAGGGCGAGCGTCTTTGCCTGGTACATCCGGTATCCTCCCAAAGGAAAGAGCGAGCCTTCGCCCGCCCGGGGTGCCGGGCGACAGGCGAAGGTCTCGCTCAGAAGTCCTCATCCCGCCGGACCGTGCCCCCTTCGGGACAGTCTTGACGATCCGGCGCCCGCCCGGAGTGGGGCGGCGAGCTACTCCCCTTCTGGGGGGGGAATATAGTCGGACAGTCGGGCGGTCGGACAGTAGGGCGGCTCGGCGGCTTGACGCGGCCAGCAGCTCGCGACTCGCGACTAGAACGGCGGCTCCGCGACGTGCCGCGGATCGTCGAGCACGATCGCCGTGAGCTCGGCCCCCGCCGGGGTCTCGTGCTGGCCCTCCGGCACCACCAGCAGCGCATTCGCGGCGACCATCGAGGTGAGGATCCCGCTCCCCTGCGGGCCGGTGAGCCGCGCCTCGAGCCCGTGCGGACCCTCCGACACCACCGCCCTGAGGAAGTGCTGCAGCTTCGGCTTGAGCGCGATCGGCTCCGCCGCCCGCACCGTGACCCCGCGCCGGAACGGGAGCGCCTGCCCGCTCATCCGCCGGATGGCCGGCCGCACGAAGAGCTCGAAGCAGACCATCGTGCTCACCGGGTTCCCCGGGAGCCCGATCCAGGGCACGCCGCCCAGGATGCCGAAGCCCACCGGCGCCCCCGGCCGCATCCGGAGCCGCCAGAACCGCTCCTCCAGGCCCATCCCGGCGAGCACCGGCCGCAGGTGGTCGTGCGCGCCGACGCTGATGCCCGCGGTGGTCACCAGCAGATCCACCTCGGCCGCGCGCTCGAGCCGGGAGCGGAGATCGTCCGGGTCGTCCCGCGCGATGCCGAGGTGCTCCGGCTCGGCTCCCGCGAGCCGCACAAGTGCAGCGAGCGTGTGGGTGTTGGAACTCCCGGTCTTGGTGCCGGCGCGGATCTCGTCCGCGCGGTCCACGTCCACGATCTCGTCGCCGCTCGCGAGGATCCCCACCCGCGGCCGCCGCACCACCACCGGGTGCGCCACGCCGAGCGAGGCGAGCACGCCGAGCGCCGCGGGCCCGAGCGCCGTGCCGGCGGGGAGCGGGACGCTCCCCCTCCGGATGTCCTCGCCCGCCAGGCGGAAGTTGATGCCGGCGTCGCGGTCGTTGAGCACCGCCACCCAGTCTCCGCCAGTCGGACGGTCGGACGGTCGGGCAGCCGGACCGTCCGACTGTCCGACCGTCCGACTGTCCGACTGTCCGTCGGTGTCCTCCTGCCTCACCACCCCGTCCGCGCCCTCCGGCAGCGGGCCGCCGGTGAAGATCCGGGCGCATTCGCCCGGGCCGATGGCGCGGCGGGGCACCGCGCCCGCCGGGATCTCCTCCACGACCCGGAGGCGCACCGGCCGCTCGCGGCTCGCGCCGCGCACGTCGGCGCTGCGACAGGCGTAGCCGTCCATGGCGGAATTGGTGCGGGCGGGGATGTCCACCGGGCTCGCGACGTCCTCGGCGAGGACGCCGCCGAGCGCGTCGTCGAGCGGGACCCGGAGCGGCGGCTGGACCCGGACTGCCCCGAGGATCTCCAGCGCCGCCTCCCTCGCCGACAGCCCCGTCCTCCCCTCTCCCCGCTCCCCGCTCCCCGCTCCCCGCGGTGTCACCCCGCCACCACCTTGGCGCCGTCCCAGGCGAGGTTCGCCAGGAACTGGAGCCACATCGTGTCCTGGAAGCGGAGCACGGGACAGCGGGCGTCGGGTCGGGGGCCGTCGGTGACGATCGCGATCCAGTCGTCGGCGTCGGGGAGTCCCGGCTCCCAGATGGGCGCGGCGGCCACCGACTGGCGGAAGACCTCGATCTTGGGGAGCGCCGCCTTGCGGAAGCCCTCGACCAGCACGATCTCCGCCCCGCCGAGGTACTGCCGGGCGAGCTCGGCCGGATCGGTGTCGTCCGGCGCGCGCTCCAGCAGCATCCGGGTGTCGGGCGCCACCAGCAGGGTGCGTTCCGCCCGTCCCTCGTTGAAGTGGCGCCAGGAGTCGGTGCCCTCGCGGTCGGGCTGCACCGGGTGGTGGGCGTGCTTC
>DATIBS010000010.1:0-77848 GCA_035457305.1 Gemmatimonadales bacterium | reverse complement strand
GCCAGTACACCTGCTCCACGAAGGTCCGCGCGCGCTGGATCATCCCCTGGATGTCGGTGATCCGCTCGGCGTTGATGGTGGCGGTGCTCTCGAGGTTGATCGCACTCGCCATGCCGCCCACGAGGAAGTTCGGGTGCGGGTTCTTGCCGCCGAAGATGGTGTGGAGCCGGATGACGTCCCGCTGCCAGTCGAGCGCCTCGAGGTAGTGCGCCACCGCGAGGAGGTTCACCTCGGCCGGGAGCTTATACGCCGGGTGGCCCCAGTAGCCGTTGCTGAAGATCCCGAGCTGGCCGCCGGCCACGAACCCCTTCAGCCGGTCCTGCACCGCCTTGAAGTGGGTCTCGGAGTTGTTGGGCCAGGGACTGATGGACCGCGCGATGCGCGCCGTCCCCGCCGGGTCGGCCTTGAGGGCGCTCACCACGTCCACCCAGTCGAGGGCGTGGAGGTGGTAGAAGTGGATCACGTGGTCCTGGATGAACTGCATCCCGTGGACCAGGTTGCGGATGATGTTGGCGTTGGGCGGGACGGTGATGTCGAGCGCGTCCTCGACCGCACGGCAGGAGGCCACAGCGTGCACCACCGTGCAGACGCCGCAGATCCGCTGGGTGAAGGCCCAGGCGTCCCGCGGGTCGCGGCCCTGCATGATGGTCTCGAGGCCGCGGAACATCGTCGTGACGGCCCAGGCGTCCGCGATCCGCCCGTTCTCGGCCTGGGCCTCGATGCGGAGGTGCCCCTCGATGCGGGTGATCGGGTCGACGACGACCTTAGTTCTGGCCACGGTCTCCTCCCTTCGTTTCCGCGCTGGACTCGACCACCGGGAGCTCGCGCCGGCGCTGCCGGGCCAGGTGGACGCTGGTGGCGGTGGCGTGCGCCGCCACCCCGCCGAGCGCGCCCACCGCCAGGGCGGCGCCGATCAGGTCGACCTTCGACTCGACGCCGAAGCCCGCCACGTCCGGGAGCCGCCCGTAGAACGGGGTCATGGTGTCCCAGAAGTTCGGCTCGGTGCACCCGATGCAGGGATGCCCCGCCCCGATCGGCCAGCTGGTGGCACCGTTCCACATGAAGATCGGGCAGGGCGAGAAGGTCGCCGGGCCCTTGCAGCCGACCTTGTAGAGGCACCAGCCCTTCTTCGCCGCCTCGTCGTCGAAGGCCTCGACGTACTGGCCGGCGTCGAAGTTGGCCCGCTTGGGGCACTGGTCGTGGATCCGGGCGCCGTAGGCGAAGGTGGGCCGGAGCTGCGAGTCCACCGCCGGGAGGCGCCCGAAGGTGAGGAAGTGCACGATCGTGGCGGTGACCACGTCGGCGATCGGCGGGCAGCCGGCGATGACCGCGAGCGGCTTGTCCTTGACCAGCGACGGGATGCCCACCGCCCCGGTGGGATTGGGGCGGGCCGCCTGGACGCTCCCCCAGTGGGCGCAGGCGCCGAGGGCGATCACCGCCTTCGCGCCGGCTGCCGCCTCCTCCAGTACCTCCTTGGCCGTGCGCCCCGCGATCGTCAGGTAGATCCCGTCCTCCGCCAACGGCACCGACCCGGTCACCACCAGAAGGTACTCGCCCCGGTTCTGCTCCATCACGTCGTGCTTGGCCCGCTCCACCGCCTCCCCCGCCCCGGCCATCAGGGCCTCGCTGTAGTCGAGCGAGATCATGTCGAGCACCAGGTCGCCGACCGTGGGCGACCCCGACCGCAGCACGGACTCGACGCAGCCGGTGCACTCCTGCAGCTCGAGCCAGATCACGCTCGGACGCTTCATCGTCTGGAGCGCGTGCGCCACCCGCGGCGTCATCGCGGTGCCGAGCCCCAGCACGATCGAGAGATCCCGGCAGTACGCCAGGAACTCCCGGCGACCGACGCCGCGGGACTCGAGGTGTTCGCCGAGGGTCTGGCCTTCGACCCAGGGATGACTCGTGGGGGAGAACATCGGTGCACCTCCCTGAGGGACCCGCGGTGGAGGAGCCGGACGGCCGGGCGATGGCCCTACAGTGGGCCCCGACGACCACCCGCGCAAGCGGATGCGCCAAGCTGTGACGGGGCCGGTGAAGGGGGCTTGAAGGTCCGGTGAAACACGGAGGACCCGGAGGACCGAACTTGAATTATCTCTAAGGCTTGGGTGAGACCTCGGCAAATTCTGTAACGAAGCCCCCGTAGTGACCCGGAGGGCTCTTGCCGGAGGAACCCGGATTCGGTACATAGGGTGACGTCATCGTCCCCTTTCGCCCCCGCGAGGGCATTATGTCCGTGATTCGTCGGCTCCTTTCGCTGTCCGTCCTCGGCCTGGTCGCCGCCGTCGGGTTCCTCGGCGCGTGTACGGACGAAGAGATCGTCTACCGGAACGTCAACCAGCCCTTCAACCCGCCGCCCGACGAGGCCAGCGGGTTCCTGGGCTACTACACCGCCGACGAGCAGCAGACCACCTGCGGCAACTGCCACGTGGGGACCCATTCCCAGTGGCTGACCTCGGGCCACACCGGGGCGTGGGCGGCACTCGTCCAGGCCGGGCAGGAGGGCAACCCGGACTGTCAGGTGTGCCACGCCGTGTCCGGGAACGGCAACGCGACCACCGGCGACGTCGGCATCCTCGCGGTGAACGACGCCGCCTACTACGACGTGCAGTGCGAGAGCTGCCACGGCCCGGGCTTCGACCACGTGCAGGAGCCGGACAACCCGGCGAACTTGCCCCTCGCGCGGGCCGACGTGACCGTGGACCCGGGCACCGGTCGCGTGCTCGACATCGACGCCAGCTGCGCCTCGTGCCATGGCGTCTCCCACGGGCCGCGGTCGCTCGCGGGCGACTGGCTGATCTCGGGTCACGCCGCCCTCAACACCTCGCCGGCGAGCAACCCGTCCTGCCGCGGGTGCCACGAGGGCCGGGCCGTGATGCTGCGCTTCCAGGGCCAGACGTCGAACTACATCGAGCGGGACTCGCTCACCGGCCAGTACCAGTACCTCTCGATCACCTGCACCTCGTGCCATGACCCGCACGGAAGTCCGAACTCGGCGATGTTGCGGGCCCCGATCGAGTCGCCCGACCTGCAGACGAACCTCTGCATGAGCTGCCACAACCGCGGCACCGCGCCGGCGGCCAGCTTCAGCAACGGGGATCGCGGCGCCCATGCCTCCCAGGGCCCGATCCTCGTCGGGATGGGCGCCGGGTACATCCCGGCCGGGTTCGCCTTCGACACGGTGCAGGCCTACGGGACGCACGCCTCCGGGGCCAACCCCCGGCTCTGCGCCGGCTGCCATGTGAACGCCTTCGAGGGCACCGCGGAGGTCGAGTACAGCGGCCACGAGTTCCTCCCGATCCCGTGCATTGACGCCAACGGCGACATCACCGACGACCAGGAGTGCGGCTACGGCCCGACCGAGCGGAGCTGGGCGGCCTGCACGGCGGCCGGGTGCCATGGCGATAACGTCGTGGCCTCCACCGCCTTCAACAACCAGCGCCAGGTGGTCCAGAACCTGATCGACATCATCTGGATCAACAACGACGTCAACGCCCCGGGCGGCAGCCGGCCGATGGTGAGCGCGGGAGACGGTGGCTACCTGGGCGAGATCTTCGCCACGGACCCGACGCAGTTCACCAAGGAAGCTGGCACCGAGCCGGACCCGTACGTCCTGACCCCGGCCGAGGGCGCGATCTTCAATGCCCAGATGCTCGCCGAGGTGCTCTACGACCACCAGGACGGGTCGAAGGGCATCCACAACCCGTTCTACTACGAGGCGCTGCTCGCGGCCACGATCGCCGAGCTGGAGGATACCTACGGGTTCCTCCAGATCCGGACCGAGCCGGCCATCCGCCAGCTGATCGACAAGGCGCTGAGCCGCCCGGGCGTCACCTACGTCCGGCGCTCGAACCGCGTAGCCAGCCGCTGAACCGGTCGGGGAGGCCCGCGGCGTGATTCCTCCCCTTCTGTTCACCCCGGCCGCGGCGGTCCCCGCCGCGGCCGCGGCGTTTCAGGACACCGTCCTGGGGCGCCTCCCCGCCGGGGTGCATCCGGCGGACACGGTGCTGGCCGAGCGCTTCGCGCCGGCGCCGATCGTCCAGTTCATCTTCCAGCAGCCCCCCTGGCTCATGTGGACCGGGGTCGCGATCGCCCTGGTGGCGGCGGTCGCGATCCTCTGGTGGCTCTGGCCCCGCCTGCCCGCCGTCTGGCGCTGGTTCAGGCGGTGGCCGGGGGGCGCCAAGGCGGCGTTCTTCGGGGCGATCGGGCTCGTGTTCCTGGTGGCGGCGGGACTGGGCTACAAGGGATACGACTACATGATGAACGACTCCCGGTTCTGCACCGGGTGCCACATCTTCGTCCCCTCGGGCCAGGTGGTGCAGGTCGCGGACACCGGCGACTTCACCATCCTCGCCTCGCTCCGCGGCAAGCACGACACCATCAACTGCCACACCTGCCACACCTTCCACCTCTTCGGTGAAGCGACGAAGATGGTGCTCTGGATGTCGGGGGTGCGCTACCAGCACGTCACCGACGGCGAGGCGAAGGTGGGGCCGCGGCACGGGGCCGTGCCCCGGGAGACCTGCGAGAACTGCCACCAGCAGGGCGCCGCGCAGGAGACCTGGCAGGCCATCGCGGCCACCGCGGGGCACCGGGTCCACCTCGAGTCGGATTCGGCGGCCGGCAAGCTGGTGCAGGGCGCCGAGTGCCTGACCTGCCATGCCCAGACCGCGCACGCGTTCGTGCCGGCCGACTCGACCTGCTCCCAGGACGGCTGCCACCTCACCGACGAGATCGAGATCCGCCTCGGCAAGATGAGCGAATCCGTCGGGATGCACTGCCTGGCATGCCACCAGTTCACCCGGGAGGTGCCCGCGCTGGCCGGCCTCGACTCCGCCCGGGGCTCGATGCGCCCGGCGCAGGGGCAGTGCCTCGACTGCCACGAGATGCAGGAGCGGCTGGTCGGGTTCGATCCGGCGCGCGACCCCCACTCCGGGCAGTGCGGCATGTGCCACAACCCGCACACCCAGGTGGAGCCGAAGGAGGCGCTCAAGACCTGCACCGACGCCGCCTGCCACGTGACCTGGCGGTCGAACGAGTTCCACACCGGTGCGGCGCACCGCCGCGTGGCCCAGGAGTGCGAGCTCTGCCACTCCGCGCACGCCGCCGGCGTGGACGCGAGCGCCTGCGAGAGCTGCCACCAGGAAGTCCGCGGCCGTGCCACCGGGCCCCGGTGGGAGCGGCTGCGACCTCGGCTCCCGACGCCGGCCTTCGACACCACGAAGGCCCTGCAGCAGAGTTCGCTCGCTCCAGCTCCGCCGGAGCCCCGTGGGAAGGGTGATACGCCGCCGGAGGAGCCCCCTCCGGCGGTGTTCGTCTCGGGGCCCGCCCCGGCGCCGGCCGATACCTTCTCGCACGAGCGGCACAAGGCGCTGGCCTGCGTGGCCTGCCATGACGTGCGCTCCAACAGGATCGTCCGGTTCGAGCAGCCGCGGGGCTGCCAGGTCTGCCACCACGAGGCCCCGGCCAGCTCCGACTGCACGAGGTGCCACGAGCCCGGCGAGCTTCGCGCCGCGCTGGACGCGCATCCCGTCGTCCGGGTCAAGGATCGCCCGCCCCGGGAGCGCCTGGTGAGCTTCTCCCACGCGGCCCACACGAAGGAGCGGTGCGTGGCCTGCCACGCGGCCCCCGTCTCCCTGAGCGTGACGTCCGGGGTCCGGGCCTGCACCGATTGCCACGAACAGCATCACGCGGTCGGGAGCGACTGCGCCGCGTGCCATCGCCTGGAGGCCACCCGCACCGCGCACGAGGCCGCCAACCTGCCCGGTGCGCCGCCCGCGGCGCACCGGGCGTGCAGCGAATGCCACGCCGAAGCCACGGTGGCACGCCTGGTGCCGACCCGGGCCTTCTGCCTGGCCTGCCACGAGGCGGACACCGACCACTATCCGCCCCGGGAGTGCACCGAGTGCCACTTCCAGGCGAGCCCCGAGGCACTCCGCCCGTCGCTCGGGCTGCGCGGGGCCTCGAGATGAGACCGGCCGCCCTCGGGACCCTCCTCGCCGCGGCGGCGCTGCCGCTGGCCCATCCGGCGGTCGCCCAGGGCTACCGGGTGCGGCTCGAGAGCCGGCTGCAGACCCTCAGCTTCCGCGGCGCCGAGGCCGACAGCGTGGCCGCTTCGGCCGTCGTGACCGAGCCCGACGGTTCCCTGCTCTCGCCCGACGGTCACGCCGTCCGCTGCTTCGGCGAGTGGTGCTACTTCTGGCGCGCCGGCGCCGAGCAGGAAGCCGCGCCCTGGGTCACCTCGGCCGACTTCTCCGCGTGGGGGTTCGGGGTGGACGGGCTGAGCGCCCGCGGTCAGGCGCTCGCCGCGCTGGACATCGCCGGCGGCGCCCCCTACGCCGGCACCGACCCGCCGGTGCAACTCCTCGAGGGCTACCTCGAGTACGCCCGCGGCGCGGTCACCGCGCGGGCCGGCCGCCAGCTCGTCACCGGCCGCCTCGGATATCTCGGCTTCGACGGTGGACGCGCCACGCTGCGCGCCGCGTCCGCCGGACTCGAGGTGAGCGGCTATGGCGGCTGGAGCCTGGCGCGGGGTACGAGCGTGCCGTGGTCCAGCCCGGCCGCGAACCCCCTGGGCGACTACCGCCCGGCGGACCGGCTCGTGGCCGCCGGCGGGTCGGCCGCGTGGCGATCCCGCTTCGCCGAGGTTCGCGCCGAATATCAGCGCGAGGTGGATCCCGACCTGAAGAAGCTCACCGCCGAGCGGGTGGCCTTCGGAGCGGCACTCCGGCCGGCAGCGCGGCTGAGCCTGTCGGGCGGCGGAGAGTACAACCTCGCCGAGGGCATCTGGGGCAGCGCGGATGCCACGCTCCGGTACGCGACCCGGATGGTGGACGTGACGGTGGGCGGGAAGCGCTACCGGCCCTTCTTTCCGCTCTGGACCATCTGGGCCGCCTTCAGCCCCGTGGCCTACCACAGCGGCTGGGGCACGGTGCAGGTGGCGCCCAGCCGGCTGCTGCGGCTCCGGGTGCGCGGCGAGCGTTACGTGTACGAGGACGCCGAGGCGGAGAACCCGCTCGCCGCCGGCGAGGACGATGGGTGGCGCTTCTCCTGGGGGGCCACCCTGCTGCCCCGCGCCGACCTGAGCCTCGACGGGGACTACCACGCCGAGAAGGGACCGGGAGCGTCGAGCCGCGGCTGGTCGGCCAGCGCGTCGTGGCGGCCCGGCGAGCGGTTCTCCCTGACCGGCTATGCCGCGAATACCCTCCGGCCGCTCGAGTACCGGTGGAACGAGGCGGAAGCGTGGTGGTATGGCGCGGACGCCTCGTGGGAGGCGTGGCGCGACCTGCAGTTTGGCGTGGGAGTGACG
The DNA here is from genome assembly GCA_035457305.1 of Gemmatimonadales bacterium. Lineage (GTDB taxonomy): Bacteria > Gemmatimonadota > Gemmatimonadetes > Gemmatimonadales > GWC2-71-9 > JAICEH01. The sequence goes on along the minus strand of DATIBS010000010.1, from coordinate 70,539 downwards.
CGGTATGACGAGGATCGCGCCCGTCCGGATGCCGGCGCGCTCGACTGGAGCCAGACGCGGCTCACCTTCCGGGTCTCCTGGCTCCTGGATTCGGGGGCCGATCGCTGGCGCCTGCCGCCCGGCGCGATGCCCGCGGGGGGAGGCGCGCCATGACGCCGACGACGCGACGCGGGCTGGCGGGCCTGAGCGCGGCGCTGGCGCTGGCCCTCGGCGCCGGCGCCCTGGTGGCGGGCATCGTGGAGGACCGGTTCGACCACGGGAAGCACGCCAAGCTCTTCCCGACCTGCGAGGGCTGCCACGCCGGTGTCAGCGCGGGCGACTTCGCCACGTCGTTCCCTCCGGCGGAGAGCTGCGCCACCTGCCACGACGGCACCATCGAGGAGCGGGTCACGTGGGTCCCCCCCTCGCGTCCGGGCGGCAACAACCTCCGGTTCACGCACCCCGAGCACGGTCTCGAGGTGGCGCACAAGACGGGCGCCGACTCGGTGCTGGCGTGCGCCTCCTGCCACATCCGGCAGGGCGAGGCATGGATGGCCGTGAGGCGCGCGTCGGGACGCCGGTGCTTCGCGTGCCATGAGATCCAGGTCGCGCACCTCGAGGCGCCGGACAGCGCCTGCGCGCAGTGTCACGTCCCGCTGGCGCAGGCCACGGCGCTCCCGATCGACCGGATCCGGGCCTTCGAGACACCGCCCTCGCACGAAGCGGCCGGCTTCGGCCTGGAGGGCCACGGACGGCTCGCCGAGGCCGGCGACGGAGCCGTCGCGGCGAGCTGTGCCACCTGCCACGCGCGGGAGTTCTGCACCACCTGTCATGTGAACGCGCCGGAGACCCGCGCCATCCAGGCGTTGGGGGCCGACCCGCGCTCGCTGGTGCACCCGGCCGCACTCGAGGAGCCGCCCAGCCACGAGCGGGCGGACTTCCTCGAGACCCACAAGCGCGACCTGCGGCGGGACGCCGCCGCCTGCCAGACCTGTCACACGCAGGAGAGCTGCCTCGCGTGCCACGTGGGTCAGCCGAAGGTGGCGCGGCAGCTCTTCGCCGCAGGCCCGGGCCGCGGCGAGGGAGCCGGGACCGTGCGGCGGCGCCCTGCATCCCACGCGCTCGACTTCAGCCGGACGCACGCGGAGCCCGCGCGGAGCGCGCCGCAGAGCTGCGCCACCTGCCACCTCGTCACGTCCTGCCTCGATTGCCACCGGCCAAACCCGGCTGACGGCCAGTCCACGGCGAGCGGGCCACAGGGCGCGAGCGGCCGGGGCTACCACCCGCCGGCGTTCCTCACGCAGCACCCGGCCTCGGCGTACGCCCAGGAGACGGAGTGCGCGGACTGCCACAACCCGTCCACGTTCTGCCAGACCTGCCACGCCCAGGCCGGATTGCGGGCCGCGGGGCCGCTCACCGCCGGCTTCCACGACACCAACCAGTTCTTTCTCGTCGGACACGGCCAGGCGGCCCGCCAGAGCCTGGAGAGCTGTACCTCGTGTCATGTGGAGCGGGACTGCCTGACGTGCCACTCGGCGGTGGCGGGGCGGGGCTTCCGCCCGCACGGCCCCGGATTCGACGCCGAGCGGCTCCGGAAGAAGAACCCGACGATGTGCACGGTCTGTCACGGGGCCACCATCCCGCGCGACTGACCGCGGGTGCCCGGGCCGGCGCTCAGCCGGCGTCCCGGGCCCAGTGCAGCGCCGCCGCCACCGCCCGCTCCCACCCGGCGCGGAGGCGGGCACGCTCCTCCGCCCCGATCCGGGGCTCGAAGCGGACGCCGCCGACCCGCCCCAGCACCTCGGCGGGCTCCCGCCACAACCCCACGCCGATCCCCGCCAGGAACCCCGCGCCCAGGGCCGTCGTCTCGACCAGCGCCGGCCGCTCGATGGGAACGCCCAGGACGTCGGCCTGGAACTGCATCATCCAGTCGTTGGCCGCCGCGCCCCCGTCCACCCTCAGCGCCGGGACGTCCAGGCCGGCGCCGGCCGCCATCGCACCGAGCAGGTCGGCGGTCGAGAAGGCCATCGCCTCGAGTGCGGCGCGCACCAGGTGCGCCCGGGTGGTGCCACGCGTGAGCCCGGTGATCGTGCCCCTCGCCTCCGGCTCCCAGTGCGGTGTCCCGAGGCCCACGAAGGCGGGGACGAAATGCACCCCGCCGGTGTCGGGGACGCCCCGCGCCAGCGCCTCCGTCTCCTCGGCCGACGCGACGAGGCCGAGCCCGTCGCGCAGCCACTGCACGGCGGCGCCGGCGATGAACACGCTGCCCTCGAGCGCGTAGGACGGGCCGCCCCCCGGCCCGCAGGCCGCCGTCACCAGCACGCCCGGGGCGGCCGCGGGGCGCGTGCCTCCCGCCTGCACCAGCAGGAAGGCCCCGGTGCCATAGGTGTTCTTGCTTTGCCCCGGCTCGGTGCACGCCTGGCCGAACAGCGCGGCCTGCTGGTCGCCGGCCAGGCCGGCGACCGGCAGGGCCACGCCGAAGTGCGCCCGCCCCGCCTCACCCAGCACGCCGCAGGAAGGCACCAGGGCCGGCAGGAGCTCGCGGGGGATGCCGAAGAGCCGGAGCAAGTCGTCCGACCAGTCGCGGGCATCCAGGTCGTAGAGGAGCGTCCTGGACGCATTCGTCGGGTCGGTGGCGTGCACCCGTCCTTCGGTCAGCCGAGCCACCAGCCACGCGTCCACGGTGCCGGCGGCCAGCTCGCCCCGGCCGGCCCGGCGGCGGAGCTCCGGGTCCCGAAGCAGCCACTCGATCTTGGTGGCACTGAAGTAAGGATCGAGCACGATGCCCGTGCGGGCGCGCACGGCGGCCTCATGGCCGGCATCGCGGAGCTCGCGACATCGCGCGGCGGTCCGGCGGTCCTGCCAGACGATGGCCGGCGCCACCGGCGCCAGGGTGCGGCGATCCCAGAGGACCACCGTCTCCCGCTGGTTCGTGAGTCCGAGCGCGGCGGGGCGCACGCCGGCCCGCTCCAGCGCCGCCCGCCCGGCCTCCACCGTGCTCCGGAACAGCTCCTCGGGATCGTGCTCCACCCAGCCGGGCTCCGGGAACTGCTGCCGGATGGGCACGTAGCCGCGCCCGAGCAGCGCGCCGTCGGGACCGAGGACGAGCGCGGTGGTCCCGGTGGTCCCCTGGTCGATGGCGAGGATGGCGGTCATGCCGCTCCCTCCCGCGGGAGGTTCCGGGCCACGAGCACCCCGCTGACGATCAGCACGGCCCCGGCGAGCTGGAAGGCACCCGGACGTTCACCCAGCGTGAGCCATCCGAGCGCGAGGGCCACGACCGGCACCAGGCAGTTGTAGACGGCGGTGCGCGACGGCCCGACCTCGGCCACGCTGGTGTTCCACAGCGTGTAGGCGACGAGGAGGGCGAGGAACGCGGAGTACGCCACTCCGCCCCATGCGCCGGGCGACACCGTGGCCCAGTCCGTCCGCAGGATGTCGGGGAGGCCGGCGAGCACGAGGATGGGCGTGCCGGTGAGCATGGTGAGCGTCGTCAGGCGGAGCGGGCTCATCGTCGGCGCGTAGCGCCGGACGCCCAGGGTGTAGACCGCCCAGCAGGCGGCCGCGCCCAGCACCGGGAGGTCGCCCGCCAGGGTGCGGGCCGTGATCCGCGCCCCGTCCTGCCCGAGGACGAGCGCCACACCGACCACCGCGAGGGCCACCCCGCCGGCGACGGCCGGGGTGAGCCGCTCGATGCCGCTGGCCGCACCGAAGACCGCGACCAGCACCGGTGTGCTCGCCAGGATGAGGGCGGTATTGGCCACGCTCGTGTGGGAGAGCCCGGTCATGAAGAGGAGCTGGTACGCGGTGTTGCCCAGCAGGCCGAGCCAGAGCATCGCCCAGCCGGTGCCCGCGGGCGGTCGCACCGAACCCTCGCGTCCCCGGAGCAGGAGGACGAACGCGACGCTCGCGAGGGCGAAACGGATGCCGGCGAAGGCGAGCGTCGGGATCTGCGCCAGGGCCGACTTGATGACCGGGATGTTCCCGCCCCAGATGACCACGACCAGGAGCATGGCCAGGTCGGCGCGGGCGGAGCCGTGGCGCTGGGCGGCGGCGGGCATCGGCGGAAGATAGCGAGGTGGCGCGCCCCGCCCGACCCGGGCTAGGTTGCCTCCCGTCGCGCCCCGATCACCCCACCCGGACCCCCAGATGACCGCCCAGGACGTCCTGCTCCTCGAGGTCCGCGACGGCGTCGCCGTCGTGACCGTGAATCGCCCCGACAAGCTGAACGCGCTCAACACCGAGGTCTTCGAGGCGCTCGCTGAGGCGGTGGCGCGCATCGAGACCGATCCCTCCATCCGCGGGGCCATCGTGACGGGCGCCGGCGCCAAGGCCTTCGTCGCCGGCGCGGACATCGCCGAGATGGCCAGCCAGACGCCGGTCGGCGCCGAGGCGCGCGCGCGCCGCGGCCAGCGGGTCTTCCGGCGCCTGGAGCGCTGCGGCAAGCCGGTGGTGGCGGCGGTGAACGGGTTCGCCCTCGGCGGCGGCTGCGAGCTGGCGATGGCCTGCCACCTCCGCGTCGCCTCCCGCACTGCCCGGTTCGGGCAGCCGGAAGTCAAGCTGGGAATCGCCCCGGGCTACGGCGGGACGGTCCGCCTTCCGCGCCTGGTCGGCCGGGGACGCGCGCTCGACCTCCTCCTCACCGCGCGGATGGTCGACGCGGAGGAGGCACTCCGGATCGGGCTCTGTGACCGCGTCGTGGAGCCCGAGGCCGTCCTGGCGGAGGCGGAGGCCCTGCTGCGCGCGATCCTGGCGATGGGGCCGCTCGCTGTCCGGCAGGTGATCGAGGCCGTGGACGCCGGCCTCGCCTCGAGCATCGACGACGCGCTCGACGGGGAGGCCGTCCGGTTCGGCCTCCTGGCCGGCACGGAGGACGTGCGGGAGGGGATGGCGGCCTTCCTCGACAAGCGTCCGGCCGAGTTCCGCGGCCGCTGACGCCCCGCCTCCACTGGGGGTCGCCGCCCTGCCCCGGAAGGGGCGGAGCGGCTATTTTTCAGGGATGCGCAGGTGGCCGTGGACTCGATGCCACCGGGCCCCGCTGCTCCTCGCGGCGGCCCTGGCGGCGGCCCTCACGGGATGCAACGACCGGGAGCGGATCGGGATCGAGCCCGACAACGGCGGGGGTGGCGGTGGGGGCGGCCCCGGCGTCGGGCCGACGACGGTCATCGAGGTGCCGGCCGAGGACACCACGGTCCAGGCCGGCCCGGGCCTGTTCGTCGCGGGGAGGGTGACCGATCCCGACGGAGTGGACAGCGTGTACTTCGACATCCAGGGGGGCATCACCCGGATCCCGCCGTACAACCACAACGGCACCTCGCTCATGAGCTTCGCCATCCCCATCTCGACGAGCGGACAGGCGGGCGAGACCATCATCGTGGACGTCTCGGGCGTGGACCAGGCCGGCAACCGGGGCGCACCCGCCCGCCGCACCATCACTGTCGAGTAGTGCGGCTCGGCCGGCTGGAGGTCCGCGGGTTCCGGAACCTGCGGGACGGCGAGCTGGAGTGGGCCCCGGAGGGTGCCCTCTTCCTCGGCGCGAATGGCGAAGGGAAGACCGGCCTGCTCGAGGCGATGGCCTACCCCGCCCTGTTCCGCTCGCTGCGCGGCGCGCCGGACGCCGAGCTCGCGACCTTCGGCGGCCCCGGCTTCCGGGTGGTTGTCGAGGCGGACGCCCCCCCGACGGTGCGGCTCGAGGCGGCGTGGCATGGTTCGCCCCGGCGGAAGCAGGTCCTGGTGGACGGGGCGCCGCCCGCGCGGCTGGCCGACGCCGTGGGACGCTGGCTGGCCGTGGCGTTCCTTCCCGCCGACGTGGCGCTCGCGGCGGGTCCGGCAAGTGAGCGGCGCCGCTTCCTCGATCGGATGCTCTCGGTGGCCGAGCGGACCTATCTCGGCTCGCTCATCGCCTACCGGGCGGCGCTGGCCCAGCGCAACGCCGCGCTCCGCCAGGGCCGACCCGACCTGGCGCGGGCATTCGACCCGCCGCTGGCCGAGGCCGGGGCCGCGCTGGTGCGTCGCCGATTCGCGTGGGCGGAGTGGGCGGGGAGCCGATTCGGGGCCGAGCTCGCGGCGCTCGGCGAGCCGGCGCCGGCCACCCTCGAGTACCTCGGGCAGGCGGCGCTGGCCGATCCGGGCACGTGGCCGGCCGCGCTGGCGGCCGCGGAGTCACGGGACGCCGCCCGCGGCATGACCACACTCGGTCCGCACCGGGACGACCTCCGGCTCACCGTGGCCGGTCGGCTGCTCCGCACCTTCGGTTCGTCCGGGCAGCAGCGGAGCGGGGCGGTCGCGCTCCGGCTGCTGGAACTGGAGACGGTGCGCGCTGCACGCGGGACCGAGCCGGTGCTGCTGCTCGACGACGTGTACGCCGAGCTGGACGGCCGCCGCCAGGAACGGCTCGCCGAGCGCCTCGCGGCGGTGCCACGGCAGGTGTTCCTGACGGCGCCACGACGGGACGAGGCGCCCGCGAACGTGCACCTCCCGGTGTGGGAGGTGCGGGCCGGGGTCGCGCGTCCCGCCGGCTGAAGGAGGCCGAGTGAACGAACGGTCCCGCCCGATGGCCTCCATCGGCGACGCGCTGGCCGGCTGGCTCGCCCGGTCCGGCCTCACCCGCCGGCTGGAGCAGGCGCAGGTCGTGGCCGACTGGCCCGCGCTGGTCGGGCCGCAGATCGCGGCGGTGACCGAGCCGGAGTCGGTGACGCCGGACGGGGTGCTGCGCGTCCGCGTGGCCACGGCGCCGTGGGCGGCCGAGCTCGGCCTGATGACGCCCCGCATCCTGGCCCGGCTCAACGCGGGCCGCCGGGCGCGGATCACGGAGATCCGATGGATCGCCGGCCGGACGGGCCGGCCCTGACCCCAACCCTGCCGGGAGCAATGGCGAACGCCACCGAGAAGCTGTACGACGCCCAGTCGATCCAGGTGCTCAAGGGCCTGGAGGCCGTGCGCAAGCGGCCCGGGATGTACATCGGGTCCACCAGCGAGAACGGCCTGCACCACCTGGTCTACGAGGTGGTGGACAACTCCATCGACGAGGCGCTCGCCGGGTACTGCGACACCATCGGGGTGACGGTCCACAAGGACAACTCGATCACCGTCACCGACAACGGGCGCGGCATCCCGGTGGACCTCCACCCGACGGAGAAGCTCCCCGGGGTCGAGCTCGCGCTCACGGTGCTCCACGCGGGCGGCAAGTTCGACAAGAACACCTACAAGGTGTCCGGTGGGCTCCACGGCGTCGGCGTGTCGGTGGTGAACGCCCTCTCCGAGCGGCTCGAGGTGGTGGTGGACCGGGCCGGGAAGCGGCACCACATGGCCTTCGTGCGCGGCCGCACCACCAAGCCGCTCTCGGTGCTCGGCCCCGCCAAGGGCACCGGCACCACGGTGCGGTTCAAGCCCGACCCCGAGATCTTCACGGTCCTGGAGTACAACTACTCCACCCTGGCCGACCGGCTCCGCCAGCTCGCGTTCCTGAACGCGGGGGTGCGGATCACGCTCACCGACGAGCGCGCCGACCCCGCCCGCAGCGAGACCTTCCACTACAAGGGTGGACTGGCGGAGTTCGTCAGCTGGCTCAACCGGAACAAGAAGCCGCTCCACCCGAAGCCGGTGGCGTTCCGGGCGGTGAAGGACGACGTGGAGGTGGATTGCGCCCTGCAGTACGAGGACGGCTACAACGAGAACACCTTCACCTTCGTCAACAACATCAACACCCACGAGGGCGGCACCCACCTGACCGGGTTCAAGGCCGCGCTCACCCGGACGGTGAACGAGGCGGCGAAGGCCACGAACGCCCTCAAGAAGGCCGACTTCACCCTCTCCGGCGAGGACGTGCGGGAGGGCCTGACCTGCGTGCTCCACGTGAAGGTGCGGGAGCCGCAGTTCGAGGGCCAGACGAAGACCAAGCTGGGCAATTCGGAGGTCGAGGGGATCGTCCGGCAGGTCATCAACGAGCACCTCGGCACGTTCCTGGAGGAGCACCCCGGGGTCACCCGTGCCATCGTGGAGAAGGCCGTCTCCGCGGCGCGGGCCCGCGAGGCCGCCCGGAAGGCCCGCGAGCTGGTGCGGAAGAAGTCCGGCCTCGAGAGCGGGGTGCTGCCCGGGAAGCTGGCCGACTGCTCCCTGTCCGACCCGGCGCTGTGCGAGATCTACATCGTCGAGGGCGACTCGGCCGGCGGCTCCGCCAAGCAGGGCCGGGACCGGTCATTCCAGGCCATCCTGCCCATCAAGGGGAAGATCCTCAACGTGGAGCGCGCCCGGATCGACAAGATCCTGGGCAACGACGAGATCCGCGCCATCATCACGGCCATCGGGGCCGGCGTCCGCGACGACTTCAAGCTGGAGGACGCCCGGTACCACAAGATCATCCTGATGACCGATGCCGACGTGGACGGCGCGCACATCCGCACGCTGCTGCTCACGTTCTTCTTCCGCCAGATGCACGAGCTGATCGAGGCGGGGTACATCTACATCGCCCAGCCCCCGCTCTTCCGGGTGGCGAAGGGGAAGGAGGAGTACTACGCCTACAACGAGCCGGAGCGGGACGAGTATGCCAAGCGGCTGGGCAACGGCGACGGCAAGGGCCAGGTGCACGTCCAGCGCTACAAGGGCCTCGGCGAGATGAACCCGGACCAGCTCTGGCGGACCACGATGGACCCGGCCACCCGCACGGTGCTCCGGGTGACGATGGAGGACGCCGTGGAGGCGTCGGCGCTGTTCGAGAAGCTGATGGGCGACGAGGTGGAACCGCGGCGCGAGTTCATCGAGCAGAACGCGCGGTACGTGTCGAACCTCGACGTCTAGCGGGCGAGGCCCTCGGGCAGCCGGCCGCGCAGCCGGTCGATGGCCGCCGGCACCGAATCGGGGTGAGCGTCGACCGAGTCGGCCCAGAGCGCGCGGCCGGTGGCCGGGTCCTTCACCACGAAGTTGACCCGCACCCGGCCGGGGAGCGCCGGGGAGGCCGGGACGGCGCCGCGCTGCGCCCGGACCACCATGCCCACCGCCAGCACCAGTCCGGCGCCCACCACCGCCAGCAGGATCCACCGCCGCCGCGCCGCCACCAGCGCCGCGGCGCCCGCGACGGGGGTCTCGCCCCCCTGCCCCACGCCGAGCGCGTCCAGCGCCGCGACGAGCTCGGCCGCCGTCGGCCGCGCGGCCGGGTCCTTGTCCAGCATCCGGCGCACCAGGTCGTCCACGAGGCCCGGGATGCTGGGCTCCCGCGCCGCCAGCCACACCACCTCGCTGGTGAGGTGGATCGAGGCCGCGGTGCTCCCGTCGACCACGTCATAGGGATAGGCCCCGGCGATCATCTCGTAGAGGATGATGCCGAGCGAGTACAGGTCGGAGGGAGCGCCCACGTCGCTGCGGCCGAGGGCCTGCTCCGGGCTCATGTACCGGGGCGTGCCGATCACCGAGCCGGCGAGGGTGAGCGTGTCGCCATCCTCCGGCATGGGACGCAGGGCACGGGCGATGCCGAAGTCGCTCACCAGGACCCGCCCGGAGCCGCGCTCGAGGAGGAGGTTCTGGGGCTTCACGTCGCGGTGGACGAAGCCTCGTCGGTGCGCCGCGGCCAGGGCGTCGGCCACCTGCCGCGCCACGCGGAGCGCCTCGGCGAGCGGGAGGCGTCCCTCCCGCGCCAGCCGGTCGGCGAGGGTCTCCCCCTCGACGTACGCCATCGTGAACCACGCGATGTCGCCCCCCTCGCCAATCTGGTGGACCGGGACCACGCCCGGGTGGTCCAGCTGCGCGGCCGTCTCGCATTCCCGGCGGAAGCGGCGGCGGGCCTCCTCGCTCGCGCTCAGCACCGGGTGCAGCGCCTTCACCGCCACCAGCCGCCGGAGCGCGGTCTCCCGGGCGAGCCACACCTGGCCCATCCCGCCGTACCCGAGCACCCGGAGGAGCTCGTAACCCGGGCCGATGGCGCGCTGGATGCGGGCCTGGACCGAGTCGGGATCGAGCGGGTCGGGACTCATGCGAGCGGCTCCACGCCGTCCGTCGTCACGCGGTGGGAGACGAGCGGGGGCACCGCGGGGCGCGCCTCGCCGATCACGATGGCCTGGTCCAGCGCCGCCAGCCCGAGGGCGGCTCCGGCCGCGTCCCGCGCGAACACCGAGGCCAGCGGCTCCCCCCGGCGCACCTCGTGACCCGGCTTCGCCGTGATCACGAATCCCACCGTCGGGTCCACCGCGTCCCCGACCCGGGTGCGCCCGCCGCCGAGCTCGATGATCGCCCGCCCGACCCCGCGCGGCTCGACCCGCTGCACGAACCCGTCGGCCGGCGATTCGTAGAGTTCCACTACCGCCGCCTGGGGCAGCGACCCGGGATCCTCCGCGATCGCGGGGTTGCCCCCCTGGGCCTCGACCAGCCGGGCGAAGCGCTCCAGCCCCTGGCCGGATGCGAGCGCCGCCTCCAGCCGGCGGCGCGCGTCCATCGCGGACGTCCCCGGCTCCGCCAGCCGCAGCATCTCGACGCCCAGCACGAGGCAGAGCTCCCGGAGGTCGGCCGGGCCCTCCCCGTGCAGCGTCAACAGCGCCTCCTCCACCTCCAGCGCGTTGCCGCAGGCGTGGCCGAGGGGCCGGTCCATCGCGGTGAGGAGCGCCACCGTCGGGCAGCCGCGCGCGGCCCCGAGGCCGATCATGGTCCGGGCGAGCGCCAGGGCCTGTCCCGGCTCGGGGAGGAAGGCGCCGCTGCCGGTCTTCACGTCGAGCACCAGCCCGGTGAGCCCCTCGGCGAGCTTCTTCGACATGATGCTCGCGCTGATCAGCGGCACCGACTCGACGGTGCCGGTGACGTCCCGCAGGGCGTACAACTTGCGGTCGGCGGGCGCGATCTCCTCCGACTGGCCCATCATCGCGCAGCCGATGGCGCGCACCTGGGCCTCCGTCTCGCGGAGGGTGAGGTCGGTGCGGAAGCCGGGAATCGCCTCGAGCTTGTCGAGCGTGCCGCCGGTGTGTCCCAGGCCACGCCCGGACATCATCGGGACGGCGACGCCGCAGGCCGCAAGCAGCGGCGCGAGGATGAGCGAGGTCTTGTCGCCCACGCCGCCGGTCGCGTGCTTGTCCACGCGCGGGGTGGGCCATCCCTCGAACCGGAGCTGCTCGCCCGAGGCCAGCATCGCGTCGGTGAGCGCGTCGAGCTCGGGCGCCTCCAGGCCGCGGAAGACCACCGCCATGAGCAGTGCGGCCATCTGGTAGTCGGGCACCTGGTCGGCGGTGTATGCCTCCACCAGGGCCCGCCATTCGCCCCCGGTGAGGGCGCCACCGTCGCGCTTGCGTTCGATGAGGCTCGGAATCACCATTCAGCGGTCTCCACCCCACGGGGTTCGGCATGGCCAATATGCGCGCCGCGGGCCTCCTCTGCATCCTCGCCGTCGCCGCGGTGCCCGCGGCCGGCCAGGAGGCGGCGGGTCACGTCGCCCTCGGCCGGGCCGCTGCCGACGCGCGGGACCCGGCGGGCGCCCTGCGGCACTTCGAGGCCGCCCTCGCCGCCGACTCCACCGACTACGAGGCGAACTGGCGGGCGGCCATCGCGGCCATCGACATCGGCAAGCAGACGCCCGACTCGGTCCGGAGCCCCGAGCGCGACCGGCTCTACGCGCTGGCGGAGCGCTACGCGCACCGCGCCGTCAAGGCGCGCCTGATGGGCGCCGACGGGCACTTCGCGCTCGCGGCCGCCATCGGCCGGGCATCGCTCACCAAGTCGGCGAAGGAACGGGTGCAGCGTGCCGGCGAGATCCGCATCGAGGCGCTCAAGGCGCTCGAGATCGACCCGCGGCACGACGGCGCCTGGCACGTGATGGGCCGGTGGCACGCCGAGATCATGCGCCTGTCCGGCATCGAGCGGTTCTTCGCCAAGAACTTCCTCGGCGGCACGGTGTTCAACAAGGCGTCGTGGGCGGAGGCCGAGCGCGCGCTCGGCCGGGCAGTGGAGTACCGGCCGGCGTACATCTACCACCGGCTCGACCTGGCCGAGGTGTACGTCGACCAGCGGAAGCATACCCAGGCGGAGTCCCAGCTGCGCGCCATCGCCGACCTGCCGCTCTCCGACGTGATGGACCCCCAGTACAAGCGGGACGCCGCCGCGCTCCTCGCACGGCTCCCTGCGGCGGGCGCCAAGTGAGCCCCCTCCCGGATCCGGTGACCCCGATGCACGCCTCGTCGCCCCAGCCCGAGATCGAGACGCTCCGCCAGCGGGTCCGTACGCTGGAGCGGGAGCGCACCCACCTGCTGACCGTCATCGAGATCCTGCAGGAGGTGGCGGGATCGCTCCAGTTCTCCGACGTGGTGCAGGCGGTGTCGCGGAAGCTGGGCGAGGCCTTCGGCCTCGACCGCTCCTCGGTGTTCCTGGTCGAGCGGGGCGGCGAGGTGGTCCGCCTCGTGGCCACCTACGAGGACCCGAGCATCCGGAACTACGTGGTGGACGTCGAGCGCTACCCCGAGCTCAAGCGGGCCATCCAGTCGGGGCGCACCGTGTTCATCCCCGACGTCGCGAGTGACCCTGCCCTCCGACAGGTGCGCGGCAACCTCGCGACCCGGCGGGTCAAGTCCATCACGGTGGTCCCGATCACGTGGCGGGGCCGCGCCATCGGCGCGATCTTCCTCCGCACCTTCCGGGACGGCCCGAGCTTCTCCGACGAGGACGTGCGGTTCTGCGAGGTGGTGGCGAGCCTGACCGCGAAGGCGCTCCGGAACGCGCACCGCTTCGAGCGCCTCCGCGCCGCCCGCGGCGAGGACCCGGCGCTCCGCGCCCTCGACCGCGAGCGCGTGGCCCTGCTCGGCTTCCTTCGCCGGCTCCTGTTCGCCGCCGCCGACCGCGAGGGTCCGTGGGGCGAGGAGGCGCTGGGCAAGGCCGACGCGGAGGAACTCGACCGGCTCGTGGGCGTGGCGATGACCGTCATCGCGCAGGAGGCGAGCGCCCGATGACACCCCGGGGGGGCGGCGCCGCCGACCCCGCCCGCCGCGCCGCCGAGCTCCGGGAGCAGATCGACCTCGCCAACCGCGCGTACTACGTCGAGGACGCGCCCCTCCTCAGCGACGCGGAGTTCGACCGCCTCTTCCGCGAGCTGCAGGCGCTGGAGGAGACGCACCCGGCGCTCCGCACCCCGGACAGCCCCACGCGGCGGATCGGGGCCGCCCCCGCCGAGGCCTTCGCCAAGCGCCCCCACCGCCGCCCGATGTTCTCCCTCGCCAATGCCTTCTCCCCGGAGGAGCTGGCGGCCTGGGAGGAGCGGAACGCGAAGCTCGCCCCCGAGGTGCGCTCCGCCGGCTACACCACCGAGGTCAAGATCGACGGCGCCGCCGTGAGCCTGACCTACGAGGAGGGGCGCCTCGTCACCGGCGCCACCCGCGGCAACGGCGTCGTCGGCGAGGACGTGACGGCCAACCTGCGAACGGTGGGCGACATCCCGCTGGCGCTCGCCGGCAGGGGCTGGCCGGCGGTGATGGAGGTGCGGGGCGAGGTCTACCTCCCCGTGACCGCCTTCCGGAAGGTGAATGCGGAGCGCGAGCGCGCGGGCGAGCCGCTCTTCGCCAACCCGCGGAACGCCGCCGCCGGCGCGCTCCGCCAGCTCGACCCCGAGATGACGCGGCGGCGGCGGCTCCGCTTCTTCGCCTTCCACCTCGAGGCGATCGCGGGGACCACCGGCTGCGCCTCGCAATGGGAGGTGCTCGAGCGGCTCGCGGCGTGGGGGTTCCCGGTCGAGCCGCACCGGGCGCGCCATGCGGATCTCGCGGCCGTCCAGGCGAAGGTCGCCGAGTACGAGCGGCTGCTCCCCACCCTCCCCTTCGGCGCCGACGGCGTGGTGGTGAAGGTCGACCGGCTGGCGCTGCACGAGGACCTCGGGATCGTCGGGGGGCGGGAGCCGCGCTGGGCGGTGGCCCGCAAGTTCGAGCCCGAGGTCGGGATCACCCGGCTGGTCGACATCAAGGTGAACGTGGGCCGCACCGGGGCACTCAACCCCTGGGCCGTGCTGGAGCCGGTGGAGATCGGCGGGGTCACGGTGTCGAGCGCCACCCTCCACAACGAGGAACTGATCGCGCAGAAGGACATCCGCCTCGGCGACTGGGTGGAAGTGGTGCGCGCGGGCGAGGTGATCCCGCAGGTGATCGGTCCGCTCCGCGACCGGCGCACGGGGGCCGAGCGCCCCTTCGCGATGCCGGACGCCTGCCCGGCCTGCGGCACCCCGGTCCGGCGGATCCCCGACGAGGCGCTGCGCCACTGCCCGAACGTCTCCTGCCCCGGCCGCGTGCTCGAGGGGATCGTGCACTTCGCCTCCCGCGATGCGATGGACATCCGGGGCCTCGGCTACGAGCGCACCCAGCAGCTGCTGGACGCCGGGCTCATCCAGGACGTCGCGGACCTCTACCGCCTGGAGCCCGGCCGCCTCGCGGAGCTCGACCGCTTCGCGGAGCAGTCCGCCGCCCAACTGGTGAAAGCGATCGCCGCGAGCCGCGAGCGCCCGCTCTCCACCCTGCTCTTCGCCCTCGGCATCCGGCACGTGGGCAAGAACAGCGCGGTGCTGCTCGCCCGCCGGTTCGGCACGCTGAGCGCGCTCGCCGGCGCGGACGAGGAGGCCATCGGTGCGGTCCCGGGCATCGGCCCGACGATCGCCGGCGCGGTGGTCGAGTTCTTCGCCGAGCCGCGGAACCGCCGCCTGCTCGAGCGGCTGACGCAGGCCGGGCTCACCACGGTCGAGCCCCGAGCCGCCGCCGCCGACGGCCCCCTGGCCGGAGCCACCTACGTGCTCACCGGGACGCTGCCCACGCTCTCGCGCGGGGAGGCCACGGCGCTGATCGAGGAAGCGGGCGGGCACGTGAGCGGAAGCGTGAGCAAGCGGACCACCGCGGTGGTGGCGGGCACCGAGGCGGGCGCCAAGCTCGAGAAGGCGGTGGCGCTCGGCGTCGAGGTGATCGACGAGGCCGAGCTCTTGCGCCGCGTCGGCCGCGCACCCTAGCATTCGCGCCGAACCGGAGGAGACCCCGATGACCAGTCCCGTGCCGCCGGACCTCGCCGCCTCCCAGTGCCTCGCGCTCGGCCGGCGGGCGCTGCACCAGCTCCGCGCCACCCTCGAGCGGGAGAACGGCCTGCAGGCGGCCACCTGGCTCCAGGAGGCGGGATTCGCCGCCGGCGACGATCTCTACCAGGCCTTCGCCCGGTGGACCGCCACGGCCTACGGCGTGGCGAGTCCCGACGCCCTCGACCAGGCCCGCTTCGGCGAGGTGGCGTCGCGGTTCTTCGAGGGACTGGGCTGGGGTGGGCTGTCGGTCACCCGGCTCGCCCCGAGCGTCCTGGCCTTCGATGCGGGGGAGTGGGCGGAGGCGCAGCCAGGCGGGGAGGGTCAGTATCCGTCCTGCCACGTGACGAGTGGCATGCTCGCGGCCTTCGTCAGCCAGCTCGCCGGGACCCCCGCCGCGGCGATGGAGGTGGAATGCCGCACCCGGGGCGAGGCGCGGTGCCGCTGGCTGGTGGGCAGCCCCGAGACCCTCGGCACGCTGTACGACCTGCTGTCGCGGGGCCTGGGCTACCAGCAGGCCCTCACCGCCGGCGGCGTGGGCTGAACCGCCGCCGGCCCCTCCGCTAGCGCTGCCGCCGCACCAGCTCGCCGTTCACCACCAGCTCCCGGTCCCACGGGAGCACGATCTCCTGCTCCGTCTCGAAGGCCCAGAAGTCCGGCTGGTAGGCACCGGTGCGGAACGAGACCGCGGTCCGCACGTCCGCCGGGAAGCGCTGGCGCACCTCGTTGAGGGCGAGGCGCATGGTGTGCCCGGAGTCGCAGGTCTCGTCCACGAGCAGCACCCGGCGGCCGCCGATCGAGGCCGGCGGCCCTGAGACCAGCACCGGCTCGGCGTCGCCCTTCTTCCGGGTGACCACCATCGAGGCGAAGTCCACCCCGAGGATGGACGCGACCACCGCGCCCGGGATCACCCCCGCCTTGGCGATCCCCAGCACCACCTCCGGCTCGTACTCGCGTGCGACCTTGAGGGCGAGCGCCCGGCAGATCTCGCCGAAGAAGGGCCAGTCCACTTCCATCACCCCGCGGGGAGCGGGCGGCGGCGTGCGTGGCATCGGAAGCCTCTCGGAAGGGGACGCGGGGGAACGTATCCGGCCCCGCGGTCCCCGGCAACGGCGCGTTGCGCTGGCCTCGACACGCGGGCTATCTTTGGGCGTCCGTTCGACTTGTCCTCCCTGCCCCGACCGCCGACCGAGGACGACCACCCGGTAATGACCTTCTGGCGCCGGATCTTCGGCGGGGGCTCCGAGGCACCGGGACCCTCCCGCCTCGACTACTTCAACGAGGCCCTTGCGCTGGAACGGCAGGGCGACCTCGATGCCGCCCTGACCTCCTACCGGCTCGCGCTCCGGGACGACCCCCGCAACGTCAAGGCGCTGCAGAACATGGCCATCGTCTGCAGCAAGCAGCAGCGTCCCGAGGAGGCGCTCCGCTACTACCGGCAGGCCCTGGCCATCGATCCCAACCTCCCCGGGGCACACTACGGCGTCGCGTTCCTGCTCCGCCATCGCGGCGAGACGGCCCGGGCGGCCGAGCACCTGCGCGCCTTCCTGGCCGGTGCACCGCAGAACCCCGACCTGGCCCGGTTCGTGGAGCACGCGGAGCGCACCCTCAAGGCGCTCGAGTCGGGCGCCGACTCGCCCGGGTCCGCGGCCGCTGCGGAGGACGCCTGAGTCGCGCCGTGCCGGCCTGCCTCGCGGCCGCGCTGCTCGCGGCCTGCAGCGACCTCTCCTCGTCCGAGGGGGGCGTCGTGGCGCTGGAGGTGGTCCGTCCCGCGGTGACCCAGCTCGAGGTCGGCGACTCGCTGCAGATGCTCGCCCGGGCGCTGGACGCCGAGGGCGAGGAGTTGCCCGAGGCGGAGATCTGGTGGACCACCCCGGACACGACGGTGCGCGTCGACAGCGCCTCGGGGTGGGTCGTGCCGCTTCGCGCCGGGCTCTCCGGACGGGTGCTCGCCCGGAGCGGGTCGCTCATCTCGGGCCTGACGACGTTCAACTTCCTGGCCCGGGCCGATACCCTGATCCGGGAGTACCCCGCGGACACCACCCTGCCGGTCGGCGTCACCGCCTCGGGTCCCCTCGCGGTCCGGCTCGAGTCGTTCGACCCGCCGGGCCCGCTCTCGGGTCGGAGCCTGGTGTTCGAGATCGTGGAGCCGGTGTTCGCCGATCCCGACCTGCGCACCGTCGAGCTGTCCACCGGCGCGCTGCTCGACACCCTCACGACCGGGAGCACCGGCGGCCCGGCGAGCCCGGTCGAGCTCCGCGTGGCCGAGGGGCAGCCGGCGCCGGACAGTGCGGTGGTGGAATTCCGGAGTTCCCGGTTCCGCGGCGCCGAACCGGTGCCCGGATCGGGACAACGGACGATCATCAGGTTCACCCCCCAGCCTTGACCCGGCGGCCACCGGGCCCCGGAGGAGGTTCGAGTGACCACGCCCCGGACGCTCAACGAGATCTTCTTCCTCGCCACCGACCGGTTCCTCGACGCACCGGTCGTCATGCGCGCGAAGCGCGGCGGTGCCTGGGTGGACCTGAGCTACCGGGAACTGCTCGACCGGGTGCAGTCCCTCAGCTTCGGCCTGCGCGAGCTGGGCGTCCAGCGGGGGGACCGGGTGGGCATCCTCGCGGAGAACTCGCCGGAATGGGCGACGACGGACTACGCCTGCCTCGCGGCGGGATGTGCCGACGTCCCGATCTACCCGACCCTGCCGGCGAACCAGGCCGCCTACATCCTCCGCGATTCGGGGGCGGTCGCGGTCTGCGTCTCCAACGCGGGCCAGCTGGAGAAGGTCCTGGCGGTGCGCGCCGACCTGCCGGCGCTCCGCCACGTGATCGCGTTCGACCCCGCCCTCGCGGGCGACGGCGTGCTGAGCCTCGAGAGCGTGATGGCCACCGGCCGCACGGCGGCCGCGAAGTACCCCGGCTGGCGGGAGGAGGCGCTGCACGCGACGCCGGACGACCTCGCGACCCTCATCTACACCTCGGGCACGACCGGCGACCCCAAGGGGGTGATGCTCACCCACGGGAACATCACGTCGAACGTCGTGGCGGCGCTGTCCATCATCCATATCGACGACACCGACGAGTGCCTCTCCTTCCTGCCGCTCTCCCACATCTTCGAGCGGATGGTCGGGCACTACGTGATGATGTGGGCGGGGACCACGATCAACTACGCGCAGGGCATCGACACGGTCCCGGCCGACATGATCGACCGCCGGCCGACGGTGATGGCGTCCGTGCCCCGGCTCTACGAGAAGATCTACGCCAAGGTGCTGGAGGGGGTGATGGCGGGCCCGCCGCTCCGCCAGCGGATCTTCTTCTGGGCGAAGCGCACGGCGGAGCGGTGGGCGGAGCTCCACATCGCGAAGCGGCCGATCCCCGGCGGCCTGGCGTTCCAGAAGCGGCTGGCCGACAAGCTGGTCTTCTCCAAGCTGCAGGCCCGGACGGGCGGCCGGGTGCGGCTCTTCGCCTCCGGTGGCGCGCCCCTCTCGGCCGACATCGCGCGATTCTTCTACGCGGCCGGGCTTCCGGTCCTCGAGGGCTACGGGCTCACGGAGACCTCCCCGATCATCGCGGTGAACACCTTCGAGAACATCCGGCTCGGGACCGTCGGGAAGCCGATCCCGGGGGTCGAGGTGCGGATCGCCGCCGACGGCGAGATCCTCACCCGCGGCCCCCACGTGATGAAGGGGTACTACAACAAGCCGGAGGCCACCGCGGAGGCGATCGACGCCGACGGGTGGTTCCACACCGGCGACATCGGCCTGATCGACGCCGACGGGTTCCTCAAGATCACCGACCGGAAGAAGGACATCATCGTCACCGCGGGCGGCAAGAACATCGCGCCGCAGCCGATCGAGAACCGGACGAAGACCAATCCGTTCATCCTCAACGCGGTGATGCTGGGCGACAAGCGGAAGTTCCCCATCATGCTGGTCGTTCCGAACTACGACAAGGTCCGCGAATGGCTGGCCGCGACCGGCATGCCCGGCGGCACCGACGCGGAGCTGGCCAGCCGCCACGGGGTGGAGCGGAAGATCGAGGACGAGATCAAGGGGATGCTGAAGGACCTGGCGCAGTTCGAGGTCCCGAAGCGGATCCTGCTCCTCACCGCGGACTTCACGATCGAGAGCGGCGAGCTCACCCCGACGCTCAAGGTCAAGCGGCGCGTGGTGGAGCAGCGCTACAAGGACCGGATCGACGCGCTCTACGCCCTCCCGGGAGGGGATTGAGCGGGGCGGGACGTCGTCAGGCGCGCCGGCGGCGCGCCACCCACGCCCCGCCGGCACGCGCGAGGGGCTCGAGCGACGGCTCGAGCCCCTCGCCGCTTCCCTCCCCCGCCACCCGGAGGCCGGGCAGCACCGCCGCCGCCGCCGCCGCCACCCACGCCGGATCGTCGCCGTAGCCGGGACCCAGCGCGGCGCCCCGGAGCGACCGCGACTTGAACGGGAGCGCCGGTGCGAGCACGACACTGAAGCCGGGCGCGGGGCCGATGCCCTCCGGCGGGTTCACGCCCACGAGGTGCACGGCCTCGAGGGCGGCGGCCACGCCCCTCCAGTCGGCCGCGGCGCCCCCGACGAGGGCGACGAATCCACCGGGACCGTCCAGCCCCAGCAGTGCGACGAGCCCGGGGCCGTCGAGCCGGGCCGGCGCCTGCGGGATGTCCGGCGGCGGCCCCAGCAGTACCACCCCGTCCCGGACCGGGTACTCCGCGTGGCACGTGGGACAGCCGAGCCGGCCGGCCGTCACGTCGCGCCCGGCCATGGCGTCGGGCAGCAGCACGAGGTAGGACTCCGGGTGCGCGGCAGGGCAGCGGAGGTGGTCGGTCAGCTCGATGAACACTCAGCGGAACTCGACCCAGGTCACCGCGCCCGCCTCGACGGTCACCTCGACAGGACGCCCCACCGGGCGGCCGTCCTTCTCGGCGTGCAGCACATAGCGGCCCGGCGGCACGTCGCCGAGCGCGAAGTGCTCGCCGTAGAGCGGGTGGGGATGCGCGCGGTCGCCGTAGGTCTCGGCGAAGCCGAGGGGGGTCTCCCGGGGGCGGGCCTTCCGGATCCCGTAGACCCGCGCCTGGGGGATCGGCCGGCCCCGGCCGTCGAACACGCGTCCGGCGACGATCCCCGTGCCGGGAAGCGGGGTGATCCAGAGCTCCGGGTTGGTGCTGTACGGCGGGAACCGCTGCGCCGAGTCCACCACCACCGCCACCCCGGCCCACTCGGGAACGGCGTGGACCTCGAGGTGCAGGTGGTCGTTGGTCGCGCGCCCGGTGTTCCCGACCCGCGAGATCAGCTGTCCCCGCGCCACCCGCTGGCCGACCGCCACCTCCAGCGCCGAGTTGTGGTAGTAGACCGAGTAGACGTGGCGCGGTGCGCCGGCCACCGTGATGGTCGAGTCGTGCCGGATGGCCACGGTGAGCGCCCCCGCTTCGGCCGGCCCGGCCCACGCCACCTCGCCTCCGTCGATCGCGAAGACGGCGGTGCCGTCGGGGTTGTTGAACTCGACCCCCTGATGCTGCTGGAAGTTGCCGCCCATGGTCGAGCCATAGCGATAGGTCTGGTCGACGTGCCAGTTGTCGCCCTCGGCGATCGGCCGCTGGAACCAGGTGGTCCTCGGGGCCTCGATCCGGCCGCCGGCCGCCGCCGCGCGCGCCCCGGGCGCCGGCGCCGCCGCCGCGAGCAGCCGGCCGTCCCGCACCTGCCAGCGCGCGCCGTCCACCATCACCTCGAGCTGGCGCGCGCGCGCCGCCACGCCGAACGGCTCCGCGCGCCACCGACGACCGTCGTGCCACACGATGTCGGTGCCGCGCAGGTGGGTGACCACGGCGGCCGGGCCGGCGAGCTCCATCGCGAGGACGTATTCGTTGCGGAGGAGGGGCAGCGCCTGCACCGCGGGCCCCTTGGCCGCCGGGCCGGTGGAGTCGCCGAAGGCGATCCAGGTGGCGCCGGCGTCGGGCGAGACCTGGAGGCCGTCGGCGGTCGCGACCCAGACCGTGTCGCCGCGGGCGGCGATGCCGGCCGGCGCCACGTACTGCCATTCCGGCCCGAGCTGGCGGAAGGTCCAGTTCCGCCACGTCCGCCCGCCGTCGGTGGAGACGCCCCAGCCGTTGCCCACGGTGCCGTACCAGACCTCGCCCCGCGCGCCGAACGCGAACGCGTGCACGAAATCCCACGCGATGGACGTGGCGGTGGTGTCCGCGACGATCCGCTCCCACGCCGTGGCGCCGGGCCGGAGGACGAGGATCCCGGCGCCGTAGGTGCCGGCCCAGACCGCGCCATCCGGCGCGCGCGCCACCGCGAGCACCTGCGGGTCGCCCGGCATGGCCGGCGGTTCCTGCGCCAGGGCGGGGGTGGCGACGGCAATGGCCAGCGCCGCCCGAAATGTCGTCCTACGCATTCAGAATGCTCGCTTGTAAGGTTGTTACCGCTCCCCGTTCCCCGTTCCCCGTTCCCCTACCCCACCGGCCCCATCCTCAGCCAGTCCACCTGCACGTGCGGCGGGCGGGTGGCCAGCCAGCGCACCGCTTCCGCCACGTCGGCCGCCCGGAGCATCCGGGCGCGGGGCGTGAGGCCCGCGGTCGCCTCGGGATCCACCGGGTCCCACGCGGCGGTGTCGGTCGGTCCCGGGGAGAGCAGCGTGCAGCGCACCCCGGTGCCCCGGTATTCCGCGAGGAGGGTCTCGTGGAGGCCGCGGAGCGCGAACTTGGAGGCGGCGTACGCGGCGTTGCCCGCAAAGGCGTGGTGATCGGCGACGCTGCCCACGTGCAGGTAGACCCCCCGCCCCGCCTCGCGCATCGCGGGCAGAAGGGCCCGGGCCAGGGCGAAGGCGCCCCGGAGGTTGACGCCGAGCTGGACGTCGAGGTCGGCGACGGTGGTCGCCTCGAACGGCCGGAGGAGGAACGCGCCGGCGTTGCTCACCACCACCTCGGGCGCGCCGTGCGCGGACAGGATGGCGGCGCCGGCCTCGGCGACCGCGGCCGCGTCGGCCAGGTCGCAGCGAATGTCGGCGCCGGCGGCGTGGCGGGCCGGCACGAGCGTGCGCGCCAGCCGGACCACGAACGCGCCCTCGCCCGCGAGGGCCTCGGCCGCCGCCGCCCCGATCCCGCGCGACGCGCCGGAGACGACGGCGACCCGGCCCGCCAGCGCGCTCACGCCGGGTCGCTCCCGGCGTGGGCCAGGCGCAGAAACTCGTCGCGGGTCTTGGGATCGTCGCGGAAGATGCCGCGGAGCGCGCTCGTCACGGTGCGGGAATTCTGCTTCTCGACCCCGCGCATCATCATGCAGAGGTGGGCCGCCTCGATCACCACCCCCGCCCCCCGGGGCCGCAGGACCTCCATCACCGCGTCCGCGATCTGGTCGGTCATCCGCTCCTGCACCTGCAGCCGGCGCGCGAAGACATCCACGATTCGCGGCAGCTTGGAGAGCCCCAGGATCCGGCCGTCCGGGACGTAGGCCACGTGCGCCCGACCGAAGAACGGCAGCATGTGGTGTTCGCACAGGGAGTAGAGCTCGATGTCGCGGACCATGATCATGGACTCGTGCGCTTCCTCGAACACCCCGTCGCCCACGGCCTCCTGCACCGTGACGCGGTAGCCGCGGGTGAGGAAGCCGAGGGCCGCCTCGACCCGCGCCGGCGTGCGCAGCAGCCCCTGCCGCCCGGGATCCTCGCCCAGGGCGGTCAGGATGCGGTGGACTTCGGGCGCGATGCGCGCCCCGGGCTCAGCCTTCGTACTCGACATAGTTCCTTGGCGTCTCCCAGAGGCGGAGCCGGAGCCGGAGGCCCGGCGGCAGGTGCGGCGCGAGCTCGCGCCAGCAGACCGCGGCGATGTTCTCGGCGGAGGGCAGCAGGTCGCGAAACCAGGGCACGTCGAGGTTCAGGTTCCGGTGGTCGAGCCGGGACAGCACCCGCTCCTCCACCAGCGCCCCGAGCCGCCCCAGGTCCATCACGTACCCCGTGTCGGGGTCGATCGGGCCCTCGACCGTGACGTCGAGCTCGTAGTTGTGTCCGTGATAATTCGGGTTGTTGCAGGGCCCGAACGTCTCGCGATTCCACGCCTCGGACTGCGCGGGGTTGTGCAGGCGGTGGGCGGCGTTGAAGTGCACGCGGCGCGTGACGGCGCATCTCGGCATCGGTCCATCCGGTCGGGTCGCGCGGGGACCTCAAAAAAAGGCGCCGACCGGACGGCGATCGGCGCACTGGGGTCGGAAGACGGCAGAGAGGATTATTGAAGCCCGATGGAAAGCACGGTGCCCTCGCTTTGGCGTCTGTCTTCCCCCGGGGGGCGTGACATCGGCCCGAGCATATGGACCCAAAATCGGACCTGTTGGCTCAATAATTTGTCTCCCCACCGCCGTCCGGTCCCGACTAAGTTAGGAGCGGGTCCGGGACCCGTCAACATCGGAAGGCACCCCGTGGCGCTGCCCCTCGTCGGCCTGCTCTGCCTCGCGGTCTGGCTGGCCGGCACGCTGCTCCTGCCCATCGGCCTGCCGCTCTTCCACCTGCTGCTCGGCGTGGGGGCGACGCTCCTCGTGGTGGGGTGGGCCCGGAGGAACTGAGCTTCACACTTCCCAGTTGGAGAGCACCACGCCGGCGGCAGGCGGGCGCTCGGGGTGTCCCGCCAGGGTCATCCGCAGATCGGTCCAGTGCACCCGCCAGCCGAGGTCGAGGGCGCGGTTGAAGAGGCCGGGTACCGCCGTCTGCACCCGCAGGCCCACGCGCCGGCGGCCCGCCTCGACCGCGTGGGCGAGCAGCGCCGCCGAGACCGCCTCGAAGGCCGCATCGTCCTCCGCCACCACCTTGAGCACCCGGGTCTCGTCCCCCAGCCGGCCCTCGGCCAGCGGCGCCGAGTGCCAGAGGGCCCACCCCACCAGGCGCCGGCCGCGCCGCACCAGCGACACGTCCCCGAGCCCGTGCTCGCGCGTGAGCCGGATCTCGCGGGAGAAGTCGAGGCCGGGGGCGAGCGCGGCGAGGAGCGCCTGGCACTCGGCTGCGACGGGCCCCGGCCGGGCCAGTGCGCCGAGCCGCTCCGCGCTCCGCGCCGCGCGCCGGGGCACGTCCTGGGCGAGCGTGATCGTGAGTGCGCCGGGCTCGAAGCCAAGCCGGCCGTAGAACCCGATGTTCTCCACGGTGCGCGGCATGGTCTCGAGGCCGATGGTGCCGGCCCCGGCGCGGCGCAGCCAGTCGATGGCGGCGCGGACCATGGCGGTGCCGAGCCCGCGGCCCTGCAGCTCCGGCCGCACCGCCAGCGGTCCCATCCACCCCTCGGTGCCGGACCGGTGGGCCAGGTTGAATGCGGCCACCCGGCCCTGCTGGTCGCGCCAGACCATGGCCCCGTCCCCGGCGTCCGCGATGGCGAAGCGCCAGATGGCGGGGTCCAGGTGGGGCACCCGCACGCCGGGCAGGCCGTCACGGCGGTAGCGGTCGGTGAAGGCCTCGCTGAAGACCTGGTTGAGGGAGGGCAGGTCGGCCTCCCCGGGACGGACCGGGCCGGTGAGCTCCGCCTCAGGCTGCCACATCCTGCGCCCCCCCGGGATCCTCCTTCACCCGCGCCATCCCCGCGCCGCGGTCGAATTCGACCCGCAGCACCCGGTCGAACCCGTCGCGGACCGACTCGATGTGGGTGATGAGGATGACCTGCGGGAACCGGTCGGCCAGCGCGCGGAGCAGGTCGAGCACCGACTGGCGCCGCTCCTCGTCCAGCGAGCCGAAGATCTCGTCGAGCACCAGCAGCGAGAGCGGCTGTCCTGCGCGCTCGGCGATCATCTGGCTGATGGCGAGCCGGAGCGCCAGGTTCGCCACATCCTCCTCGCCGCCCGAGATCACCGGCTTGGGCTCGCCGTCCTCGAGCACCAGCGGGACGTAACTCTCGTCGAGCTCGAAGTCGGAGTAGCGCCCCCCCGTGAGCTCGGCGAGGAAGCCGCTCGCGAGCTCGGCGAGGTCGGGGCGGAGCGCCTGGTTCAGGTCGGTGCGGAGGTCGGCCAGGGCGCGGTCGAGCTCCTGCTCCAGCAGCAGGTCGCCGCGCACGGCGGCGATCTCCCGGGTGCGCGCCTCGCGCTCCTCCCGCCGCCGGGCGGCTTCAGCGGCCA
This sequence comes from Gemmatimonadales bacterium, assembly GCA_035457305.1. Taxonomy (GTDB): domain Bacteria; phylum Gemmatimonadota; class Gemmatimonadetes; order Gemmatimonadales; family GWC2-71-9; genus JAICEH01. The sequence continues at coordinate 45,478 of DATIBS010000010.1, read as the reverse complement.
GGCGTTCCGCCGCGTCCCGCGCCGCGCGCGCCCGCACCGCACCGACCTCCGCCTCCCGCCGGCCGCGTTCCGCCGCCTCCCACCCCTGCCGCGCGGCCTCGTGGGCCTCGTCGGTGAATCCCAGCCCGGCCAGGCGTGTCCGCAGTGCCTCCGCCTCCGCCGCGCGCTCGCTCGCGATCCGGTCCGCGGCCTCGCACTCCCCGCCCAGCGTCGCCGCCCGCTCCGCCAGCAGCCGGAGGCGCTCCACCTGGAGCGCGGCCGGCTCCAGGTCGGCGATCAGCCGCTCCACCGTCGCGTGCCGGTCGGCGTCGTAGGCGATCGGCTCGGTGGCCAGCGCTGCCTCGTCCTGGGCCAGACGGGCCCGCAGCGCGGCCAGCTGGCGCTCGAGGCCGGGCCGCTCCCGGACCCCGCGCTCCAGCCCGCCCACCTCCGCCGAACGCGCCTCCGCGGCCGCCTCGAGCGCGGCGCGCTCCCGTTCCGCCTGCTCCAGGTCGGCGGGCATAGATTCGAGCTGCTCGATCCGCTGCCGGTAGAAGTTGCCGTTGAACTGGATGTCCTCGAGTTGCCGCTCGAGCAGCCCGAGGACCCCGTCCAGGTCGCCGCCCAGCGGTCGCCCGCACGTCGGGCAGCTGCCCGCGGCGCCCGCCTCGCGCAGGGCGTCGCGCTGGGCCCGGAGCTCGGCATACTGCTCCCGGAGGGCCTGGCGCTTCGTGGCGGCGTCCTGCTGATCGCGGACCCAGGCGGTGCGGTGCTCGGTCGCCCGGCGGTGCGCCTCCTCGAGCGCCTGGCGTTCCACGGCCAGCGCCTCGCGCGCGGCGGCCACCGCCTCGGGGTGCGGCAGCTCGGCGAGGCGCGACGCCAGGCTCGCCAGCTCGGAGCGGGTGGCGGCCAGCCGGGCCATCGCCTCCTGCCGCCGGGCCGCCACCCGCCCGAGCTCGGCCAGCCGCGCGCGCTCTTCCCGCAGGCCGGGCAGCGGGGCGACCTTCGGTTCGAGGTCCCCGAGCTGGGCGTGCGCCGCCAGGGCCTGGGTGAGCTGCCGGTCCAGGTCCTGGAAGCGGTCGCGGGCCGCGGCGACCTGGTGCTCCGCCACGCGCAGGTCGCCCATCAGCGATCGCACCTCCTCCCGCAGGCGCTGCTGGTACTCCCACGCCGGCTGCGCCTCCCGCACCCGCAGCTCGGCGGCGGCGAGGGCCTCGGCCGCGGCCGCCTCCCCCGCCCGTGCCTCCGCGCCACGCTCCGCCGCGGCGCGCTCCTCGGCCTCCAGCGCGGCCAGGTCGGGCAGGCCCGACTCGAGTCCCGACAGTCGCGCGCGCAGCAGGCGCTGGGACTCGCGGAGCCGGTCCTGCGCCGTGCGGAGCCGCTCGTAGCCCAGCACCCGGGAGAGGAACTGCGCCCGCTCCGGCCCCGACATCGCCGCCATCACGGCGAGGTCCTTCTGCCCGGTGAAGTAGGTGTTGAAGAATTCCTCGCGGGTCATCCCGAGCAGCCGGGCCACCCGCTCGCCCACCGCCTGGATGCTGTTCGCCACCGGGGCGGCGCCCCGGTCCTGGTACAGCTCCGCGTTGCTCAGCGAGCGGATGATCCGGTACTCGTGCGCTCCCAGCACGAAGTCGAGCTCCACCCGCACCGGGGCGCGCGGCGGCGCGCCGCGGCGGCGGATGGTCTCGCGCGTGCCCCGCGCGGCAGGCACGCCGTAGAGGGCGTACGCGATCGCCTCGAGCAGGGTGGACTTGCCGGCCCCGTTCGGGCCCACGATGCCCGTGAGTCCCTCCCCGAGCTCGATCTCGGTGTCGGCGTGCTGGCGGAAGTTGAGGAGCCGGAGCCGGAGGAGCCGCATCAGGCCTCGAGCTCCTCGCGCTCCACGGCCGCCACGAGGTCGGCGCCGCGCCGCACGAAGCGCTCCCGCGGCACCTCCGCGGGGAGCGGGCGACGGCCGAGGTAGTCGGCGACGAGCTCAGGCAGGGTCTGGCGGCGGCCCGCCGCGCCCGAGGTCTCGGTGCGCGAGGCGCGCGGCGGCTGGATGTCGAGCTGGAAATGGAGCGCCTCCGCCTTCCACCCGCGGATCACCTCGTGGTCCAGCCCGCGCGCCACCGTGCGCGGGACGTTCCGGACGACGAGGCGCACCACGCGGTCGGCGATCCCACCCTCGACCCGCGCCACCCGGTCCGCCAACCGCGCCTGGAGCGCTTCGGCCTCGTTGCCCGCCGCGTCCACCGGCGGGAGGTCGAGCACCGCGCGCGCCCCGGCGACCGCGCGGCGCTCCACCGCGCCGGTGTCGGGGTCCACCAGGAGCCATCCCTTGCCGGGCCGCCCCGCCCCCGCTTCCTCGCGCAGCTCGCCCCAGGGGTTCGGGCTCACGTAGTCGAGCGCCCCGCTGTACCACACCCGGGGCGCCACCTCGGTCTGGACGTGGTAATGCCCGAGGGCCACGTAACTCCATCCACCCCGCGCGAGCGCGGCGCGGTCGAGCAGCGCGCCGCCGTATTCGACCGCGGTGCGGTCCGACGGGAACAACCCCTCCACCTCACCATGGAGCATCAGCACCTGGCGCCGCGCGGCGCCGGCCGGCTCGAGGGCCGGGCGCTCCTCGGCGAAGAGTGCTGCGTGCGGCACCGCGAGCACGCTCAGGTCGAGCGCGGGGTACTCGAGCCGGCGCGCTTCCGTCGCCGCCACGTCCACGCCGAGGTCCTCGAGCAGGGCCAGGATCGAGCCGGTTTCGGTGGAGCGCGGGGTGTCGTGGTTGCCGGCGATGAGGACCACGGGGGCGTCGGGCAAGGCCTCGCGCAGCCGCTGGAACTGGCGGAACGCGAAGACGATCGCGGTGTTGGTCGGCCGGACGGCGTGGAAGAGGTCGCCCGCGACCAGCACGGCGTCAGGCCGGGCGGCGATGATGCCGTCCACGGCGACCCGGAAGGCCGCGGCGACGTCGGCTTCGCGCTGGTTGATGCCGCCGGCGGTCTGGCGGTGGTACTGGCGGAAGCCCAGATGGGCGTCGGCGAGATGGGCGATCAGCACGGGTGGAGAATGGAGGGGGCAGGCGGGCCCGGCAAGCGCCGCGCGCGCGCCGGGCACCGCCCCGCGGCGCGGATCACCCGTACGGGTCGCGCGGGGTCCGGACCGGCGGAATGGCGCGCCGCGCCGGCGTTTCGCCCCCCACCCGGCGGCCGAGCGCGGCCAGGAAGAACGCCACCGCATCGTCGGGACGCCCCCGACGGGTGGCGGCGAGGGCCCGGCGCACGTCCTCTTCCCGGCGCCCGTCGATGAGCGCCGCCACCCGGTCCGCGGTCACCGCTGCGCCGAGGGTCCGGAGCTGCCGCGCCACCGCCGCGGGGAAGGGGAGGTCGGGCTCGGGGGGAAAGCGCTCCACCCCCTCCCGGCCCGCCAGGACGGCCGGACGCGGGAAGCGCACGAAGACCGGCTGGGTGAAGTGCGGGTGGCGGAGCATGAGCTCCCCCTTGGGCAGGGCCGCGAGCTTGGCCCGGGTGGCGGGGGAGATCGTGCCGTAGCCCGGCGTCGCCAGTTCGTCCGGATCCATCCGGCCGTAGATGGATGTGCCGGCGTTGCCGACGACCCGCCGCTGCACCTGGGAGCGGAACTGCTGCGCGGCGAAGAGCACCAGCCCCAGGTAGCGCCCCCGCTCGGAGAGGTCGAGCAGCATCTTCCGGACGTAGGTGTCGGGGCCGTCCGCCGGGGCGTACTTGTTCAGCTCGTCCACGAAGACCACCACGTGGTCCACGCCGAGGTCCCGGCGCTCGAGATGCTCGCGGAGCTTCGACACGACCCGGGCGAAGACCAGGTCCTGCGCCAGCGGGTCGAGGCCGGCCACGTCCACCACGTACACCCCCCGGTCGTCGAACCGGCCCCACGGCAGGTCGTTCGCGCCGCCGTCGTCGGTCACCAGCCCCTTCGACCGCGTGCTGATGTTGCCGAGCCGGTTCCGCACCTTCCGGATCGTGGCGACGTGATGGGTGCGCCAGACTTCCGCGCCGCGGCTCTGCACCTCGAGGAACGCGAAGATCGCCTGGAAGAGCTGCTCCAGGTCCGCGAAGCTCTGGACGGTGAACGGGTCCGCGCCCAGCGTGATGTCGTGGAACTCCCGCCCCACCACCCGCTCGGCCAGGAAGTCGATGAACGCGTCGGTCTTCGCGTCCACGTCCTCGCGGTTGAGCAGCACCTCGGCATAGTCGAGGACTTCGCGGAGGCCCCAGACCAGCGGCTCGGTGTTGGCCGCGAGGGCCGCGTTCGAGCGCAGGGTGTTCAGGTTCACGCCGTCCGGCTTGAACGGGGCGAAGTAGCGGACCCGCTCGAATGGCGTGGGCTCGAGCCCGAGCCGCGCCCAGCGCGCGCGGTCCTCGTCGGTGAGGGTGCCGGGCCGATCGAGGAAGCAGAGGTCCGGGCCCTTCACGTTGAAGCACACCGCCGCGATGGAGCCCTTCCGCGCAGGGAACCGCTGGAAGATCGACGCCAGGAGGAAGAGCACCGCGCTGGTCTTGGTCGCGAGGCCGGACACCCCGGTGATGGTGCAGTGCGCGGCTTCAGGCCCGAGCAGGAAGTCGGCGTCCAGGTACACCGGCGACCCGCCCTCCCCTGCCCCGTAGATCCCGACCGGGATTCCCGTCCCCCCCTCCCCGGCGAAGGCATCCATCCGGAGCGCGGCGGCGACGTCGGCATCCCCCGCCAGCCGCACCGTGCCGAGCGGCACCGGCTGCAGCGGCTCCTCCGGCACCTGGCGCAGCACCGCCGCGGTGTAGAGGCGCACCTCGGTGCGGGCCGAGGGATCGTCCGCCTCCGCGGCGGGATTCCCGTCCGCGGCCAGCACGGCGTGGAGCGGTGTGGCGAGGTCGGACCACGCCGCCCCGTCCACCACCACCCCGTAGACCGTGCGCCCGGGCGCGTCCACGCGTACGATGGCACCGATGCCGACCGGCGCGTCGAGTGGGGTCCAGAAGTGGAATTGGTGGGGGGTGGCCGGACGAAGCTCCGTGGCCACCACGCGGCCGAGCACGGCGGAGGCGGGCATCGGGAGGAATCTACCGGATCAGCGGCCGGCGCGGAGGGCGCGCTCGACCTCGTGAATGCCGTAGAGCAGCCGGTCCCAGCGACGATCCGTCCCGGCGATCGGCGTGCGCTCCGCGAGGAGCCAGCGCGACACCCGGTCGGCGGCGGCGAGGGTGCCGGCTCCCGGGCAGGCCTCCACCCGGACCAGGCCGTGGAGGAGGTCCCGCCCCTCGCTGGGCCAGAGCCGGAGTGCCCAGGACCAGACCGGCGCCACCGCCCGGGAGGCGGGCGCGAACACCGAGGTCCGGTGCGCGAACGGGAGCCCGAGGTAAGTCAGCTGGTCGGCGCCGTCGAAGGGCAGCGAGGCGTGGCTCTTCACCACCCCCAGCATCCGGGGGTCACGCGCCCACGCCGGGCTCTCGGCCAGCGACCCGTCCACCACGAGCCACGCGTCGGAGCCGGCGCGGAAGCCCTCGCCCGCCATCCGCTCGAGCGCGCCGCGCCGGGCGTCGACCGCCGCGCGGGCGAGCTGGAGGTCGCGCACCGGATGGAGCGGGCCGTCGTCGGGCAACGGCACCGGCTCGAGTCCCTCGGCCGCTCCGGCGGCCGCAAGCGCCTCCGGGCGCCCCACGAGCAGCCGAGCGCGCACCACGGAGGCGGAGGAGAAGCGACGACCCTCGCGGACGCGAACGCCCGCGGCCACCTCGGCCCACACCAGCGGCATCGTCCCGACGTAGCCAAGGAGCTCCTGGCGCTGGATCCCGTCGAGGAAGGCCACCGGCCCCGGCATCGGTTCCGGCGGGCCCACCGGCCGGGCCTCGAGCGTGGTGCCTTCGACCACCCGACCCGGCCGCACCTCGGCCGCCTCGGCGCGGCCGGCGCCGGCTTCGACCTCGCCGGAGGCCGGCCGGACGCCGCGTGCGGCGAGTGCGCGACGCAACCGGGTGACGTCCGCGGCGGGGCTGGTTAGGTTGGACAGACTTGCCTCCGCATGGCCTTCTCCTGGAGTGCGCCAGATGCAGCTGGTTGGCGCCGCGCTCACCGCGGCGATCGTCGCCGACAGTGCCCCGCCCCCGGCGGTCGGGGCCATTCCGGTCCTGCCGCCGCCCGCCGCCAGCGCGCCGGCCCTTTCGCCGGGGTGGTCGGGCACCGGCGAGTTCTCCTATACCGACGTGTCGGGAAACTCCTCCGTGGCCCTCCTCGCCTCGGGGCTGACCCTCAAGCGGGTCCGGGACAGCCGATACGAGCTCGAGGTCGGCGGCCTGGTGCGCTACGGCGAGGCCGCCGGCGATGCGACGGTGGAGAATTACGTCGGGAGCGCGCGGGTCCGCTTCGAGCCGGCGGGCGCCGTCTCCCCCTATGTCTCGGCCGGATGGCAGCGCGACGTCGTGCGCGGGATCCGCGCGCGGTTCGCGGCCCAGGCGGGGGCGGAGGCCAACCTGGTCCGCGCCGCCAGGGACCGCCGGGTCGCGGTCGGCCTGGCCCTGTTGCGCGACTTCGAGTCGCGCAGCCTGCCGCCGGACAGCCCGGAGCCGGAGACGGTCTCGCGCAACCGGCTCAACGCTTCCCTCACCATGCAGCTGCCGCTTCGGGAGGGCGTGAACCTGGAGCACCGGATGCTGCTGGAGCCGGCGACCGACGACTTCGAGGACTACTTCTTCCTCTGGCGGACGGCGGTGCGGGTCGGGCTGACGCGGGTGGTGGCACTGCAGACGACCTTCCAGTTCGACCGCGACAACATCCCGCCGCCGGGCGTGGAGTACCGCGACGAGCGGACCCTCAGCGCCGGGGTCCTGCTCGGGGTCAACTGAGGTCGAGGTCGGGCCGCGGCGGCACCTGCGTGGCCCAGAACCCGGCGAGCCGGTGCCGGCGATCCACCTCGATCGCGAGGTGGTCGGCGATGCGGACGACGTCCACCGGCCGCCGCGTCCCGACCCGCAGGTGGTAGGTCCGGCCGTCGGGACTCACCGCCATCGACAGCGTGGTGTCCACCTCGAGCGCGCCTGCCACCGGCCGCGCGGGGCGGCTCGGCACCAGCGCCTGGCCCGCCAGGGCGCCCTCCGGCGCCGCCAGGCCCGGCACCGTCTCCACCTCGGGCCAGACCGCCACATCGAGACCGCAGACCACCCCACCCGCGACGTCCACCATCACGATCGAGCCGTCGTCGTCGGTCAGCTCCACCGGCCCGGTGAAGCCGGTGGTGTGCGGCACCGGGAACGCGCCGGAGAGGATGTCGGTCTCCGGCTCCCAGGTCCACTTGAGCGCCGGCAGCGGGCCGGGGTCGGCCGGAAGGACGCGGACCTCGAGGGTCATCCCGCACGCGCGGCCCGCGTGGCCGCGAGATGGGCGAGGAGGCGGTCCAGCCCGTCCTCCAGTGTCTGGTCGTCGGTGGCGTAGCTCAGCCGCACCCAGCGGTCGTCACCGAAGGCGGCGCCCGGCACCAGGGCCACGCCCGCCTCCTGCATCAGTCGATGGCAGAAGGCCGCGCTCCCCTCGCCCTCGGGGAGCACGCCGTCCACACGGAAGAAGAAGTAGAACGCGCCGTGGGGCTCCACGAACTCGACCCCGGGAGCCTCCGCGCGGAAGCGCTCCACCAGCCGGTCGCGCCGGCGCCGGAACGCCGCCACCATCCGCCCCACTTCCGCCTCCACCCGCTCGTCGGTGTACGCGGTGACCGCGGCCCACTGCGCCGGATGGTTCGCCCCCGTGGTGGTGTGCGACTGGAACGCCGCCATCGCGCTCACGAGATGGGCGGGAGCCAGCGCGGCGCCGATCCGCCATCCCGTCATCGCGTACGCCTTGCTGGCCCCGCACACTACCACCACGCGGCCGAGCAGCTCGTCGGGCAGGTCGAGAAAGGAGGGCGCCGGCCCGCCGCCGTACGCGATTCGGCGGTAGATCTCGTCCGCGATGACCCAGACGTCCCGCTTCACCGCCCACTCCGCGATCGCGCGGAGCTCCGCGAGGGTGTACACCGCCCCCGTCGGGTTGCAGGGCGAGCAGAGGATCAGCCCGCGCACCAGCCGGTCGTAGCGGGCCTCGAGGTCGGCCACACCGACCTTGAGACCCCACTCGATGTCGCCCGGCACGAGGACCGGCTCGGCCCGGGTCAGGTGGATGATCTGCGGGTAGGACACCCACGCCGGCGCGGGAATCAGGACCTTGTCCTTCGGGCCCCAGAGGCAGAAGGAGGCGTTGAAGATCGACTGCTTGGAGCCGGAGCTGACGATCACCCGCTCGGGATCCACCGGCCGCCCACCGGAGAGCCGCGACAGGCTCCCCGCGATGGCTGCGCGAAGTTCCGGGATGCCCGCGTTCGGCGGGTAGCGGGTGAGCCCGCGCTGGATGGCCTGGATGCCGGCCTGGGCAGCCGGGGCCGGGGTGTCGAAGTCGGGTTCGCCCACGCCGAGGTCGAAGACTTCCTGACCGGCGGCACGGCGCCGCTTCGCCTCGGCGCCGATCGCGAGGGTCTCCGACGCCTTCAGGTAGGCGATGTTGAGCGAGAGGGGATCGGGCATCGGCGGCGAAAGCTTCCCGGGCCTTCCCGTGAAGTCAACCGCCGGTGGACGCGCCGGGTCGCGGCGGTGTACTTTCCGCCCCGGCCGCGCCCCGCGGCCGCAAGCGGGCTTTGACAATCGAGGGTGTGCCGTGTCGGGATTCGACGAGCTGCAGCTGGCCGCGCCGGTGGGCGCGGCACTCGAGGCGTTGGGATGGACGGCGGCGGACGCGGCGGTCCGGGACGCGGTGCCGACGGCGCTGCGGGGCCACCCGGTGGCCGCGCTGGTGCCGCCCGCCGGCCGCTGGGCCGCGCCCGCCCTCGCCGCCGGGTTGAGCCGGCTGGCGCCGGAGGGCGGCCTCCAGGCCCTCCTCCTCGCCCCCTCCACCCTCATCGCCGATCTGGGCGAGGTGACGGGCCGCCTCGCCGCCCCGCTCGGCCTCCGCGTCCTCGTGGCCGGCGCCCTCGGCCGCGCCACGGCGAGGATCCAGTCCGGCGCCGCGCAGGTCCTGGTCGCCACGCCCGACACCGCCCTCGCCCTTCTCCATCGCTCGCTCCTCCCCACCGAGGCGCTCCGGCTCGTGGCGCTGGCCTGGCCGGAGCTGGCCGGGGCCGATGCGGCCCTCGAGGCCGTCCTCCCCGATCTGCCCCGCGATGCCCAGCGCCTCGCCTTCACCAGCCGGCCCGAGCGCCTGGCCGATCTCGCCGAGCGCTGGGCCCGGAAGGCGCTGACCGTCGGCGTGGCGTCGGGAGTGGCGGCGTCGGTCGGGCCGGTCCGGGCGGCCATCGTCCCCCGGGGCCGCCGCCTGGCCGCGCTCGACGCCGTGCTCGACGTGCTCGATCCGGCGTCCCTCGCGGTCTGGGTGGCCGATCGATCGGAGGCGGGCCGCGTGCGGGAGCACCTGGCCGGACGCGACCTGCCGGTGACCGTCGGACAGGAGCTCCAGTCCGCCGCCTGCGTCGTCGCGTACGACCTGCCCGACCGGGATGCGCTCGTCGCCCTCGCCGCCCTCGCCAAGGAAGTGGTGGTCCTGGTCCCGGCGATCGCCGAGGGCTGGCTCGCCTCGGTGGCGCAGCCCATCCGCCCCCTGCGGCTGCCGGACGCGGCCGACGCCGCGGCCGACGCCGCCGCCCAGGCCCGCGCCGCGGTGGCCGCTCGGCTCGAGGCGGGCGCGGGCGGCGCGGGCCTCCTCGCGGTCTCGCCGCTGCTCGAGCGCTGGGACGCGGCCGCGGTGGCGGGGGCGCTCTACGAGCTCTGGCGCGCCGCCGTCCCCGCCGCGCCCGCGCCCGCAGCCGGGGCCGCCCCCGTGGCGGAAACGGCCCGGATCTGGGCCGGCGCCGGCAAGCGGGACGGCGCCACGCCGGCGGACTTCGTCGCCGCCCTCACCAAGGAGATCGGGCTGGACCGGACCCAGATCGGGCGAATCGACCTCCGGGAGTCGTTCGCACTGATCGAGGTGCCGGCGGCGGAGGCGGACCGGATCGCCCGGGCGCTGGACGGGGTGAGCATCCGCCGGCGGCGGATCGCCGCGCGGGTGGATCGGTCCGCGGCCCGCCCCGCGGGGGCGGGCGGGCCGCGACGGGGGCCGGGCCGGCCGTCCCGGCCCGGTGCGTAGCGCGGAGGGTGAAGAAAGCGTTACGGGCCGCCCAGCGGGGCGGCCCGTAGTACGCTTCGCTTCGCTGGGGAAGCGGTTACTTCTTCTTGTTGACGAGGTCCTTCAGGCCCTTGCCGGCGCGGAAGGCGGGCACGACCGCGGCCTTGATCGTGATGGTCTTGCCGGTCTGGGGGTTGCGGCCCTGGCGGGCGGCGCGCTTGCGGGTCTCGAAGTTGCCGAACCCGGCGATCTGGACCTTCCCACCCTTCTTGAGCTCGGCCGCGATGATGCCGTTCGACGCGAAGAACGCGTCCACGATCTCGCCGGCCTGCGCCTTGGAGGTGTCGAGCTTCTTGGCGACGGCCTCCACCATGTCCATCTTGTTCATTTGTTGCTCCTGAATTGGGGATGCGGGGGTGCGCGGGCGGCCCCGATGACCGCGACGGCGGCGCGCGTCCGCGCGGAACGAGCGCGCCAGAATATGGGGCCGTCGCCCGGAAAACCGCAAGATGGCGGGCTTTTTCTTGACCCCGCCCTGTACGCCGGATACCCTTCGCCACCCCGCTTCCGACCCCCGGACCCTCCACCCTCGGCCCCGAGATGCTGCACGGCCCCCGCGCGGGCTCGATCGAAGTCGTCGTCGGCGTGATGTTCAGCGGCAAGAGCGAGGAGCTGATCCGCCGCGTGCGCCGGGCCATCATCGCCCGCCGGACGGTGCAGGTCTTCAAGTCCCACCTCGACGCGCGGTACGCCGGCCTCTACTCCGTCACCAGCCACGACGGCGGCGAGGTGGACGCCGCCCCGGTGGATTCCGCGGCGGAGATCCTGCGGCTCGTCCGGCCCGATACCTCCACCGTGGCCATCGACGAGGCGCAGTTCCTGGATCACGGCATCGTGGAAGTCGTCACCCACCTCGCGGACCGCGGCGCGCGCGTGATCCTGGCCGGCACCGACACCGACTTCCGCGGCGAGCCCTTCGGGCCGATGGGCGCGCTGATGTGCATCGCGGAGGAGGTGACCAAGCTCCGTGCGATCTGCGTGGTGTGCGGCGACCTGGCCTGTCGCAACCAGCGCCTCGTGGACGGGCGCCCGGCGCGCTACGACTCGCCCACCATCATGGTGGGCGGCCGCGAGAGCTACGAGGCGCGGTGCCGTCACTGCCACGAGGTGCCGCGCGCGGACGAGGACCAGGTGGTGATGCTGTGAGCCCGGGGCCTCGTCGGTGCTGAACGCCGCCCTCACCGGCAACATCGCCTCCGGCAAGTCCACGGTCGCCGCACTCTTCGCGAAGTGGGGCGCGGCGGTGATCGACGCCGACGCCATCGTGCACGAGCTCCAGCGCCCCGGCACGGGGGTCTACGACGCCATCGTGCGCCGCTTCGGCCCCCGGGTCGTCGGCGCCCGGGGCCTCCTCGACCGCGCCACGCTCCGTGCGCGGGTCCTGGCCGACCCCGACGCCCGGCGCGACCTCGAGGCCATCGTCCATCCCGCGGTCGCGCGGCGCCGCGCGGAGCTGCTGGAGGAGGCCCGGCGCCGCGGCGTGCGGGTCGCGGTGAGCGACATCCCGCTCCTCTTCGAGGCCCTCGACCCCGTGGCGTTCGACGCCGTGGTGCTGGTGGACGCCCCCGAGCCGGAGCGCCGGCGCCGGCTCCTCACCGATCGCGACCTCGACCCGGCCGAGGTGGACCGGCTCCTCGCCGCCCAGCTCCCGAGCGCGGCCAAGCGCGCGCGGAGCACCTGGGTCATCGACAACGACGGTTCCCGGGCCGACCTCGAGCGCCGCGCGCGGGAGGTCTGGGAGGCGCTGGTGGCGGCGGCCGAGGCCCGTCCCGGTGCTCCCGCCCGCCCCGCTTGACCTCCCCCGCGCCGGTGCCTATCCTCTCCCCCCGCACCCCTGCACCCGGGAGTCTCCGTGTCCAACGTGCCTGAGCACCTGCTCTATTCCGAGGAGCACGAATACGTGCTCAAGGAAAGCGACTCGAGCGTCGTCACCATCGGCATCACCGACTACGCCCAGGGCGAGCTCGGCGACGTCGTGTACGTGGACCTGCCCGCCGTCGGCGACACCTTCGACCAGGGCGCCGTCTTCGGGACGATCGAGGCGGTGAAGGCCGTCTCCGAGCTCTTCGCCCCGGTGTCCGGCAAGGTCGTGGAGATCAACGCCGGACTCGAGGCCGATTCCGGGGTGGTCAACCGGGACCCGTACGGCGACGGCTGGATGATCAAGCTCCGGGTGAGCGACACCTCCGAGCTCGACAGCCTGCTCCCCGCGGACTCCTACCGGTCCCACATCGGCGAGTGACGTCCCCGGCAGTCGCGGTACCGTCCCACGCCCCGGAGCCCTCCCTCCGGGGCGTGGTGTCGTTTAGGCTTCCCGCCGGGCCGGACGGCCGGCCCATCCCTTCGTGACGAAGGCTTCATCCCGATGACCCGACCCGACCCCGCCCTCGCGCCCGAGCCCTTCGCCCCCCGCCACCTCGGCCCCCGGCCGGCGGAGCAGGCGGAGATGCTCGGCCTGCTGGGCTTCGATTCGCTCGACGCGCTGGTGGACGCCATCGTCCCGGCCGGCATCCGGCTGCGCCGCCCCCTCGCCCTGCCCGCACCGCTCACCGAGCGGGACGCGGTGGCGCGGCTTCGCGCCATTGCCGGGAAGAACCAGGTATGGCGGTCCTACCTGGGGATGGGGTACGCCGACACCATCACCCCCCCGGTGATCCAGCGGAACGTGCTGGAGAACCCCGGGTGGTACACCGCCTACACTCCGTATCAGGCGGAGATCGCCCAGGGGCGGCTGGAGGCGCTGCTCAACTTCCAGACCGTCGTCGCCGACCTGACCGGGCTCCCGGTGGCGAACGCGTCCCTGCTCGACGAGGCCACGGCCGCCGCCGAGGCGATGGCGATGACCCTCGCCATGGCCCCGAAAGCCGCGGCCCCGGTCTACCTCGTGGATGCGGGCTGCCATCCGCAGACGGTCGCCGTGGTGCGCACCCGCGCCGAGGCGCGGGGCGTCGCGGTCGAGGTGGCGGAGCCGGATGCGTTCGGCTTCCGCCCCGGTGTGATCGGCGCGCTCCTCCAGTATCCGGCCACCGATGGGCGGGTGCGCGACTTCCGCGCCGTCTGCGACGCGGCGCATGCGGCCGGCGCGGTGGTCACCGTCGCCTCCGACCTCCTCGCGCTCGCCCTGCTCGTCCCGCCGGGGGAATGGGGCGCGGACGTCTGCGTCGGCAACTCCCAGCGGTTCGGCGTGCCGCTCGGCTACGGCGGGCCGCACGCCGCCTTCTTCGCCACCACCGAGGAGTACAAGCGCCACCTTCCCGGCCGGATCATCGGCGTCTCCCGGGACCGGGAAGGCCGGCCCGCGCTCCGCATGGCGCTCCAGACCCGGGAGCAGCACATCCGCCGGGAGAAGGCCACCAGCAACGTCTGCACCGCGCAGGTGCTCCTCGCGGTGATGGCGTCCATGTACGCGGTCTATCACGGGCCGGACGGCATCCGGCGCATCGCGGAGCGGGTGCACCGCCTGGCGGCGGCACTGGCCGAGGCCTGCCGGCGCCTCGGGCTCACCGTGGCCCACGACGCCTTCTTCGACACCGTGGCGGTGGAGGTCGGCGCGCGGCGGGACGCGATCCTCGCCGAGGCGGCGCGGCGCCGCATCAACCTCCGCCAGCTCTCCCCCACCCGGCTGGGCGCGGCGCTCGACGAGACCGTGACGCCGGCTGACCTCGCCGACCTCATCGCGGTCTTCGCGGCCGGCGGCACCGTCGCGACGCCCGACGCGGCCACGATCCTCGCCGAGGCCCGCCGGGCCGTCCCCGAATCGTCCGCCCGCACGAGCGGGTACCTGGCGCACCCCGTCTTCCACCGGCACCGGTCGGAGACGGAGATGCTCCGGTACATCAAGATGCTGGAGGCGCGGGACCTCTCGCTCACCGCGGCGATGATCCCGCTCGGCTCGTGCACCATGAAGCTCAACGCCACCAGCGAGATGGTGGGCGTCACCTGGGCCGAGTTCGGCGCGATCCATCCCTTCGCTCCCCGCCCGCAGGCGGCGGGGTATGCCGAGCTCTTCACCGAGCTGGAGGCCTGGCTGGCGGAGATCACCGGCTTCGCCGCGGTGTCCCTGCAGCCCAACGCCGGCAGCCAGGGCGAGTTCGCCGGCCTCCTCGTGATCCGGGCCTACCACCGGGCGCGGGGCGAGGGCCACCGGGATGTCTGCCTGATCCCGATGTCGGCCCACGGCACCAACCCCGCCAGCGCGGTGATGGCCGGCCTGCAGGTGGTGCCGGTAAAGACCGACCCGCAGGGCAACATCGATGTCGCCGACCTGCGCGCGAAGGCCGCGCAGCACCGGGACCGCCTCGCCGCCCTGATGGTGACGTACCCCTCCACCCACGGCGTGTTCGAGGACGCCATCCGCGAGATCTGCACGGCGGTGCACGAGCACGGCGGGCAGGTGTACATGGACGGGGCCAACATGAACGCGCAGGTGGGGCTGTGCCGCCCGGGCGACATCGGGGCCGACGTCTGCCACCTGAACCTCCACAAGACCTTCTGCATCCCGCACGGCGGCGGCGGGCCCGGGATGGGGCCGATCTGCGTGGCGCCGCACCTGGCCCCGCACCTGCCCGACCATCCCGTCGTCCCCCTCGGCCACGGGCAGAGCTGCGGAACGGTCTCCGCCGCCCCCTGGGGCAGCCCGTCCATCCTCCCCATCTCCTGGGCGTACATCGCGATGATGGGGGCCGAGGGGCTCACCGAGGCGACGAAGGTCGCGATCCTCAACGCGAACTACGTCGCGAAGCGGCTGGAGGGCCACTACGGCCTGCTCTACAGCGGGCACCGGGGACTCGTGGCCCACGAGTGCGTCCTCGACACCCGGCCCTTCAAGCAGTCGGCCGGCGTCGAGGTGGAGGACATCGCGAAGCGGATCATCGACTACAGCTTCCACCCGCCCACGGTCTCCTTCCCGGTCGCCGGGACGCTGATGGTCGAGCCGACCGAGAGCGAACCCAAGGCGGAGCTGGACCGGTTCTGCGACGCCCTGATCGCCATCCGCGAGGAGATCCGCGAGGTGGAGACCGGCGTGGCCGAGCGCGGGGACAACCTCCTGACGCATGCACCGCACACCCTGCAGCAGGTGGCCGGGGACCGGTGGGAACGTCCCTACGCACGGGAGCGGGCCGGGTTCCCCAGTCCCGAGACGCGGCGGTACAAGGTCTGGCCCACCGTGAGCCGCATCGACGGCGCCTACGGCGACCGCAACCTGGTCTGCGTCTGTCCCCCGATGGAGGAGTATGAGCCGGTCGGGGCCTGACGCCCCGGTCCGCTGGCACCTCCTCCGCGAGCCTGACGGCCGCCCCGGATGGCGGCAGATGGCCGCCGACCGCGCCCTCCTGGACCTCGCCGTCCGGGAGGGCGTGACCGTCCTCCGGCTCTACCGCTGGGACCCCTTCTGCCTCTCCTTCGGCGCGCACGAGCCGGCGGCGCGCCGGTACGATCGCGACCGCATCGTCGCGCTCGGCGTCGACACCGTCCGCCGCCCGACGGGCGGGCGGGCGGTGTGGCATGCGCGGGAGCTCACCTACGCGGTGGTGGGGCCGGCGGCGGTGTTCGGCCCGCTTCGCGAGGCCTATGTCACGCTCCACCGGATCCTCGCCGAGGCGCTCCGGCGGCTCGGCGCCGCCCCCGACTTGGCGCCCGAGCCGGAGCGCGCCGCGCCCCTCGACGCCGGACCGTGCTTCGCGCGCCCGGCGGGTGGCGAGGTGCTGGTGGCCGGGCGGAAAGTGGTCGGCAGCGCGCAGGTGCGCCTGGGCGACGCCTTCCTCCAGCACGGCTCCGTCCTGCTCGAGGACGACCAGTCGCTCGTCGGCACGCTCGCGCGGGAACCGGCCGCGGCCGGCGGCGAGGCTCCGCTCGCGCAGGCGCTGGGCCGCCCGGTGGCGTGGCGCGACGTCGCGGCCGCCGCGGCCGACGCCTTCGCCGAGTGGGCCGGCGGGACCGCGGTGCCGTGGAGCGAGGCGACCCATGCGGCCTTCCTCGAGGCGGCCGCCGCGCACGAGCCCCACTTCCGTTCCCCGGAGTGGACCTGGCGGCGGTGAGCCGGCGCTGGGCAGGGCTTCGCCGTTCCGCCCGTCCCGTCTTATATATGGGACGTCCCCGCCACCGGAGCCCCGTTCGCATGTCCCGAACCCGCGCGCCGCTCGCGTGCGCCCGCCGCCTTCTGCTGCCGGCCGCCATCGTCGCGCTCCTGCCCGCCGGGAGCCTGGCCGCGCAGCGGACCGTGCCCGGCAGCGCGGTGATCATCGTGGGCCAGGACCCGGTGACGCCCGTGCCGACGCTCACCCGGCTCGGGGCGAGCCTCGACGTGTCCAACCAGCTCTTCCTCCGGCTGGCCCGCCTCGGGCCCGGGCTCCGCACCTGGGGTGACTCCGGTTTCGCTCCCGAGCTCGCGCGCCGGTGGTCCCGCCGTGATTCGGTCACGCTCGTGTTCGACCTCGACTCGCGGGCCCGGTGGCACGACGGCCGGCCGGTGGTGGCGAACGACGTCGTGACCACGCTCGATCGCGCGAGGATCCCCGCCACCGGCGGGCGGTATGCGTCCCTGCTCTCGGAGATCGCCGACGTGCGTGCGGAGGGGAACCGGCGGGTGGTCGTCACCTTCCGGCGCCGGTATGCGGAGCAGTTCTACGACGCGGTCTTCCACGTCCCCCCGATGCCGGCGCACCTCGTCGCCCCGATCCCGGCGGAGAGCCTGGCTGCGTCCCGCTTCGCCCGGGAACCCGTTGGCAACGGTCCCTACCGCTGGGTGCGGAGCGTGCCCGGGCAGCTGGTCGAGCTCGAGGCGGTGCGCGGCCACTTCCTCGGCACGGCCGGCATCCTCCGCCTGGTCTTCCGCGTCGTGCCCGACGCAGACGCCCGGCTTAATCTCCTCCTCTCCGGCGACGGCGACGCCCAGGAGGCGGTCTCACCCCCGGTGGCGAACCTCGAGCGCATCCGGGCCGCCGGGCACCTGCGCGAGGTGCCCGTGGCGAGTGGCATGCTGGGCTACATCCTCTTCAACCACGCCGATCCCGCCGACAGCGCCCGCGCGCGGCCGCACCCGGTCCTCGGGGACGTGCGGGTCCGCCGGGCACTGGTGCGCGCGCTCGACCGCGAGCGGATGGTGCGCGCCGTCTTCGGCCCCTACGCCGCCGTGCCGGAGGGGCCGACCAGCCAGCTCTGGTGGATCCGGTCGCTGGCGCCGGCCGCGGCTCCGGTGGACACCGCGGCGGCTCGGCGCCTCCTCGCCGAGGCGGGATGGCGCGACACCGACGGGGACGGCGTGCTCGATCGCGCGGGCCGTCCGCTGGTACTCCGACTCGGCGTACCCGCCCCCAGCGCGCCGCGCCGCCTGATCGCGCTCCAGGTGCAGGAACAGCTCCGTCCGCTCGGGGTGCAGGTGGACGTGCAGGTGCTCGAGGGCTCGGTCTGGCAGGAACGCCGGAATCGCGGTGACTTCGACCTCGACTTCGGGGCGGCGGTCCAGGACCCGAGCCCGTCCGGGATCGTCAACAGCTGGTCCTGCGCCAACGCGGGGCGGCCGGACGCGAACGTGGGGCGGTACTGCGATCCCGCGGTGGACTCGCTCGTGGCCCTCGCCCGGTTTTCCTCCGGCGATCCGGCGCCGTACTGGCGCGAGGCCCTCGCCCGGATCCAGGCCGACGCCCCGGCCATCTTCCTCTACGCGCCCGCCACCGTGTTCGCCGTCTCCACCCGCTATCGCGACGCCACGCTCCGCGCCGATTCGCCGTGGGCAGACCTCCGCCGCTGGTCGGTCGACCCCGGCCGCGCGCTTCCGCGCGACCGCGTCACCCGCTGACGTGACCCGTTGGGTGGCCGGTCGGCTGCTGCAGGGCCTCCTCACGGTGGCGCTCGCCGCCGTGCTCGCGTTCGTGCTGATGCGGCTCGCCCCCGGCGATCCCCTCGCCGTCCTGGGCGACGACCGGCCCCTCACGGCGGAGGCCCGGGCACAGCTCGAGGCGCGCTTCGGCCTGGATCGCCCGCTGGGGGCGCAGTTCGCCTCGTGGGCCGGCGGCGTCGCGCGGGGCGACCTGGGCGTCTCGATTGCCACTGGCCAGCCGGTCACGCGCCTCCTCCTGGACCGCCTCCCCGCGAGCCTGCTCCTCGGCGGCGTCGTGCTGGTGCTGACCTTCGGGTTGGGCATACCGCTCGGCGTCCTGCAGGCCACGCGGCCGGGGTCGGCGGCGGACCGGCTGCTCGGCGGGCTGTCCCTGGCCGCCTGGGCCGTCCCCTCGTTCTGGCTCGGCCTCGTCCTGGCCGGCACCTTCGCCGTGCGATGGCGCCTCCTGCCCGCGGCGGGGATGACCGATCCGCTGCTCGACCCGGGGGCCCCGTGGGCGGTCCGCGCCGCCGATGTCCTCCGGCATCTGGTCCTCCCGGCCCTCACGCTCACGGTCGTGAGCATCGCCGCGGTGATGCGCTACCAGCGCGCCGCGATGCTCGCGGCGCTCGCCCAGCCCTCGGTGCTCGCGGCCCGCGCCCGCGGCCTCCCGGGACCCGCGGTGATCTGGCGCCACGCGTGGCGCAACGCGATCGGGCCGGTCGTGGCTCTGCTGGGCCTCTGGCTCCCGCTCCTCGTCACCGGCGCCGTCTTCGTCGAGTACGTGTTCGACTGGCCCGGCCTCGGCCAGCTTGCCGCGCTGGCGGTCGCCGCCCGGGACTATCCCGTCGTGATGGGGGTGACCCTCCTGGTGGCAGCCGCCACGGTGGCCGGCAACGTCGCGGCCGACGTGCTGCACGCCGCCGCCGATCCCCGGCTCCGCCCGTGACCGGCAGCGGACCGTACTCCCGCGCCTGGCGGACCCCCGGCGCCCGGGCCGGGCTGGCGCTGCTCCTGCTCCTGGCTCTCGCCGCGATCGCGGGGCCGTTCGTGCTCCCCGACCCGGCGGCGCAGCCCGACGTGCTGGCCGGTGCCAACCTGCCGCCCAGCGCGGTACACCCGCTCGGCACCGACCAACTGAGCCGCGACGTCCTCGCCCGCCTGGTGTCCGGCGCCCGGATCTCCCTTGCCGTGGCCCTGCTCGCGGTGGCGCTCGCCATGACGATCGGCACCCTGGTGGGCCTCGTGGCCGGCTACGCCGGCGGGTGGACCGACGCGCTCCTGATGCGCCTCGTGGATGCGGCGCTCGCGATCCCGCGGCTCTTCCTCCTGCTGCTGCTGCTCGCCGCCTGGGAGCGGATCCCGCTCTGGGCCCTCGTCGTGATGATCGGGGCCACCGGCTGGCTCGCCACCAGCCGGGTGGTGCGGGCAGAGGTACGGCGGCTCGCCACCGAGCCGTTCGTGCTCGGGGCGGCAGCGCTCGGGGCGGGCCCGGGACGCATCGCCTTCCGCCACCTCCTGCCGAACGCCCTCGGGCCGGTGCTCGTCTCGGCCACGCTGGGGGTGGGCAACGTGATCCTGCTCGAGGCGGGGCTCTCCTTCCTCGGGCTCGGCGTGCAGCCGCCGCTGCCGTCCTGGGGCGGGATGATCTTCGATGCCCGGGAGACGATGCACGCCGCCCCCTGGACGATGCTCGCGCCCGGGGCCGCGATCGTGGTCACGGTCCTGGCGGTCAACCTGGTCGGCGAAGCGCTTCGGCGCGCGACGGAGCCGGGCCGGTGAGCCTGCTCGAGGCACGCGGTCTCGCGGTGGAGTTCCCCCGCCGGCGCGGGGCGGCCATCCGCCCGGTGGACGGCGTCTCCCTCTCGCTCGGGGAGGGGGAAGCCCTGGCGCTGGTCGGCGAGTCGGGCTGCGGGAAGAGCCTCACCGCTCTCGCCCTCCTCGGCCTGGCCCCGGCCCCCGGCACGATCGCCGCCGGCGCGGTGCTGCTGGGCGGCACCGACCTGCTCGCGCTGCCCGAACGCGGGCGGCGCGCGTTCCGCGGCGGCCGGATCGGCTACGTGCCGCAGGAGGCGGGCGGCGCCCTCGACCCCGTGCTGGCCCTCGGAACCCAGCTGGCCGAGGCGCTGGCGGTGCATCGCGCCCTGCGCGGATCCGGCGCCCGCGCCCGGGCGGCGGCGCTGCTTGCCGAGGTCGGCCTGCCGGAACCCGAGGCGATGCTCCGCCGGTACCCGCACGAGCTCAGCGGTGGCATGCGCCAGCGCGCGCTCATCGCGCTCGCGCTCGCCGGGGAGCCGGAGGTGCTGATCGCGGACGAGCCCACCACCGCCCTCGACGTCACCGTGCAGGCCCAGATCCTCGAACTGCTCGGCGCGCTGCGGCGGAGCCGGGGCATGGGCCTGCTGCTGGTCACGCACGACCTCGGCCTGGTCGCCGGGTACGCCGACCGGGTGGCGGTGATGTACGCCGGGCGGATCGTCGAGGAGGCGAGGGTGGAGGGGCTCTTCGCCCGGCCGGCCCACCCCTATACCCGCGCCCTCCTCGCCGCGGTGCCGCACATCGAGGGGACCCTGGCTCCGCCCCGCCCGATCCCGGGCTCGGTTCCCGACCCCGCGGCGTGGCCGGACGGCTGTCGGTTCCATCCGCGCTGCCCCGACGTCCTCGCGCGCTGCCGGGCGGAGCCGCCGGTCCTCGCGCCCCTCGGGCGGGGGCCGGACGGCGACCCCCTGCTCCACCGCGCAGCGTGCTGGGTTGCGGAGCGCAAGCGATGAGCGAGCCGCTGCTGGCCGTCCGCGAGCTGGCCGTGCACTACCCCAGGCGGGGACCGTTCGGAAGGCGGTTGCCGCCGGTGCGTGCGGTGGACGGCGTCTCCTTCGACATCGCCCCGGGGGAGGCGCTCGGGCTGGTCGGCGAGTCGGGCTCCGGCAAGAGCACCCTCGGCCGCACGATCCTCCGGCTCCAGCCGGCGACGTCCGGCGAGGTGCGCCTCGAGGGGCGGGACCTGCTCGCGGTTTCCCGCGCGGAGCTGCGGACGCTCCGGCGACGGATGCAGATGATCTTCCAGGATCCCGGTGGCGCGCTCGACCCGCGGATGACCGCGGGCGAAGCCGTTGCCGAGGGCATGATCGTCCATCGCCACGTTCCGGCGGCCGGGATCCCGGGACGGGTGGCGGCGCTCCTCGCCGAGGTGGGCCTCGACGCCGCCGCGGCCGGCCGGCACCCGCACGAGTTCTCCGGCGGTCAGCGACAGCGCATCGGCATCGCGCGGGCACTCGCGGTCGACCCCGCGTTCCTGGTGTGCGACGAGCCGGTGAGCGCGCTGGACGTCTCCGTCCGGGCGCAGGTCATCGGCATGCTGGGCGAGCTCCGCCAACGGCGCGGCCTCGCGCTGCTCTTCATCGCGCACGACCTGGCGGTGGTGCGCCAGGTGGCCGCGCGGATCGCGGTGATGTACGCCGGCCGCGTCGTGGAGCTCGGCCCCTCCATGGACGTCCTCTCCACACCACGCCACCCATACACCCAGGCATTGCGGAGCGCCGTGCCCGTCGCGGACCCCGCCTCCCGGCCCGGCCGCATCGTCCTCACCGGGGAGCCACCGAGTCTCTCCCCGCCTCCGCCCGGCTGTCCGTTTCACCCGCGGTGCTTCCACCCGGCGCGCGACGCGAGATGCGTCACGGAACGCCCGCAGCTCAGACCGGTCGGCCCGGTACTGGCCGCCTGTCACCACGCCTCGTGAAGCCCCCGGCCCCGGTCACCCTGGTGGGACGCCTGGTGCGGCTGGAGCCGCTGACCCGGGACCACCTGCCGGCCCTCGCCGCCGTCGGCCTCGACCCCGACCTCTGGCAGTGGACCGTTTCCCGGGTGCGCGACGAGCGGGAGATGACCGACTGGCTCGAGGGAGCACTGGCCGAGGCCGCCGCCGGGCGCGCCGTGCCCTTCGTCATCCTCGACTGCGCGACCGGACTCGTGATCGGGTCCACGCGGTACGGGAACATCTCCGTCCCCGATGGACGGCTGGAGATCGGCTGGACCTGGCTGGGCCGCTCCTGGCAGCGCTCGGGCCGCAACGCGGAGGCGAAGCTGCTGCTCCTGGCGCACGCGTTCGATCAACTGGGCGCCTCCCGCGTGGAGTTCAAGACCGATGCGCTGAACGCCGCCTCCCGGGCGGCCCTTCGCGCCCTGGGCGCACTGGAGGAGGGCGTCCTGCGGCGGCATACCGTGACCGCGACGGGGCGGGTGCGTGACACCGTCTACTTCGGCATCCTGGCGGAGGAGTGGCCCGAGGTGCGGAAGCGGCTGGAGGAGAGACTGCGGGAGAGGGGAGAGGGGCGCGGGGAGGACCAGAAAGCAGGGCGGTGAGACGGCGGGCTGCGCGAGCCCGCAACCCGCCGTCCCGCCGTCTCCCTACAGCCCGCTCCGCCGCAGTGCCTCGAGGTCGGTCTGGACGTGGGTCACGTAGCAGACCGGGCAGACGCCGTGGGTGAAGTGGGCGTTCGATCGACCGGAGAGGTACTGCTCGACCGAGAACCAGACGTCGTTGTCGCCCCGGATCCGCTTGCAGTACGAGCAGATCGGGAGCAGGCCCTCGAGCTGGTGGATGCGCGACTGGAGCCCCAGGATCCGGCGGGCGACCCGGAGCCGGGCATCGAGCTCCCGCGGGTCGCAGGGCTTCACGACGAAGTCGTCCGCTCCGGCGTTCATGCCCTGGAGGTAGCTTTCGGTTCCGCTCCGTCCCGAAAGCACGATGAGGTACGTGTAGTGCTCCCGGTCGGCCGAGCGGATCCGGCGGCAGAGCTCGAGCCCGTCGCCCTCGGGCATCAGCCAGTCGGTCACGACGACGGGATAGTCCTGCTCGTTGAAGAGCGCCCACCCCTCCTGCCCGCCCTGCGCCGTGTCCACCTCGTAGCCGAGGTGGCGGAGGGCGGCGCCGAGGGAGCCGCGGAGGTCGGTGTCGTCTTCGACGAACAGGATGCGCACTGGGCCGGACTCCTCTGGAATCGGGCGATGCCGGGGCCGCTGCCCGCCCCCGGTGCAAGAGGGATGCCCCGACACGGGACACCGTCCCGGGGCTGCCCGGGAGCCGCCGGGGTCGCTGGGGAGTATCGGTCCCGCCACACCGTGCCCCGGCCTGTGGGGCGCCTGCACCGCAACTGGAGCCGAGGATGGGACTTGCCGCCGCGTGGATCGATGCCTTCACCGACCGTCCCTACGGGGGGAACCCGGCCGCCGTGGTGCGGCTCGACCGGCCGGCGGCCGACCCCGCGATGCAGGCGCTCGCCCGGGAGTTCGGGCTGTCCGAGACCGCCTTCCTGCTCCCCGAGGGGGACGGCTGGCGGCTCCGCTGGTTCACGCCGGCCACCGAAGTCAGGCTCTGCGGCCACGCCACGATCGCCAGCGCCTGGTTCCTGACGGAGGCCGGGCTGGCGGCCCGGGACGTGCCGATCGCCTTCGCGTCCCGGAGCGGCCGGCTCGGCGCCCGGCGCGACGGGGACTGGATCGAGCTCGACTTTCCGATGCGCCCGGTGACCCCGACCGAACCGCCGGCCGGCCTGGCCGACGCCATCGGGGCCTGGCCGCTGGGCTGCTACGCCGTGGACGAGGACCTCCTCGTCGAGCTGGCGAGCGAGGCGGAGGTCGATCGGCTCACCCCGGACTTCGCGGCCATCGCCGCCCTCCCCGCGCGGGGCGTGATGGTCACCGCCCAGTCGGCCGGCCCGGCGGACTTCGCGTCGCGGTTCTTCGTTCCCCGCGTCGGCATCCCGGAGGACCCGGTGACCGGATCGGCCCACTGCGCCCTGGCGCCCTTCTGGGCCGCACGCCTCGGGCGGGCCGAGCTCACCGGCGTCCAGCGCTCGGCGCGCGGCGGAGTCGTCCGCGTGCGCCTCGAGGGCGACCGGGTGCACCTGGCCGGCCGTGCCGTCACGATCTGGCGCGGCGAGCTGGCCGTCGAGCTCGCGCCGGCATGACCCCGCCGGTCGAGGCCTTCGGCGTCCTGGACCTGCGGGTCGGCCGCGTGCTCCGGGCCGAGCGCAATGAGAAGGCCCGGAAGCCGTCCCACAAGCTCTGGATCGACTTCGGACCGCTCGGCGTGAAGCAGTCGAGCGCCCAGCTGGTCGAGCTCTACCCGGCCGAGGACCTGCCCGGCCGCCTCGTGGTGGCCGCCGTGAACCTCGGCACGAGGAACGTGGCCGGGTTCACTTCGGAAGTCCTGGTGCTCGGCCTGCCGGATGCGGCGGGTCGGGTCGTCCTGCTGACCGTCGAGCGGGACGTCCCGCTCGGCGGCCGGGTCTACTGACGGGAGGAGCGGCGGCACGATGCAGGTCTACATCTCGGTGGACATGGAGGGGATCGCGGGGGTGGTGCATGAGGACCAGACCAACCCGGTCGATCCGCGGTGCGCGGCGGAGTACGCCCGGTTCCGCCGGCTGATGACCCTGGAGGCGAACGCCGCCGTCGAGGGCGCGCTCGCCGCGGGGGCCACGCGCGTCGTGGTGAACGATGCGCACTGGTTCATGCGGAACCTGCTCGCCGAGGAGCTGCACGAGGCCGCGGAGCTGGTCAGCGGCGACCCCAAGCCCCTCTCCATGATGCAGGGCATCGCGGACGGGTTCGACGCGGCGTTCTTCGTCGGATACCACGCCATGGCCGGCACCGCCGGGGCGGTGCTCGACCACACCTACACCGACCGGGTGGCGCACGCGCGGCTTAACGGCGCGCCGATCGGGGAGCTCGGGCTCAACGCCGCCCTGGCGGGGGCGCACGGCGTGCCGGTGGCGCTGGTCACCGGCGACCAGGCCGTGGCCGCCGAGGCGAGGGCGCTGCTGGGGGACGCCGTCGGTACCGCCGTGGTCAAGCAGGCCGTCGGCCGGCAGGCGGCCCGGAGCCTCGCACCGGCGGCCGCGCGGGCGCGGATCCGGGAGGCCGCCGAGGCCGCCCTCCGCACCCGGCATGCGCCGTGGCGGGTGCCCTCGCCCTCCACGATCGAGGTCGAGTTCCGCTTCACCACCCAGGCCGAGATGGCGGAACTGGTGCCGGGGAGCACGCGCCAAGGGCCCCGCACGGTCGCATGCACCCACGACGACTACGTGACCCTCTTCCGTGCCTGGCGTGCGATGTACAACCTCGCCGGGTGCGCCCTCTAGGCTAGAGCTCCGACGTGCAGAACTGGCACCGCGTGGCCTTGAGCGGGACGGTTCCGAGGCACCGCGGGCATGGCTTCGTCGAGGGCGGCGGAGGCGGGGCCTCACTGCGGAGCCGGTTCATCCCCTTCACCATCAGGAATACGGCGAAGGCGAGGATGAGGAAGCTGATCAGGTTGCTGATGAAGGAGCCGTAGCTCATCACCGTGGCGCCGGCCTCCTTCGCCGCAGCCAGCGTGGCGTACGGGCCTGTGGCCGTGGCCCCCTCCCGCAGGACCACGAACTTGTTGGTGAAGTCCATCCCCCCCGTGAGCATCCCGAGCGGGGGCATCAGCACATCGTCCACCAGGGACTTGATGATGGTGCCGAAGGCGCCGCCGATGATGATGCCGACGGCCATGTCCATCATGTTGCCCTTGAGTGCGAACTCCTTGAATTCCTTGAACATCGGGAGGATTCTCCAGTCCGGGCGGGGGGTCCGTGCTGTGGCCTCCGGCAGATTGCCCCTTGCCGCCATGCCCGTCAAGTGTGCAACGTGGCGCTCGCGACGGCGTCTCCACCCCCAATCTCACCCCCCTGACAACCACCGAGCCTCGATGATCCGAGCGCGATCGGCCTTCCGCCCCGTGCCGTGGGTCCTGCTCGCCGCCATTGCGTGCGGCCACGAGGATCCGATCGCGCCGGGGAGCGGAGGCGCCACCGGTCCGCGGGACCCCGCCGTCCCCGTCCGCCTGACCTGGGCCACCGGCTACGACCTGACGCCTGCCTGGCTGCCGGACGGGACCGGAATCCTCCACAGCTTCGATCGGACGCTGAGCGGCCAGTTCGACCGCTGCCTCGGCCTGCTGCCGCCGGGGGGCGGGTCGCGGACCCGGGAGTTCTGCGGGACGGGCCCCGGCGCTGCCGACTCGCTCGATGCCCTCGAGGCCGCCGGGGCGAGCCCCGGCGGCCGGCTGATGTTCCAGTGGTCCCAGACCTCCGGCACGCGGACCTCCCCCAACGCGAGCGCACTGGTGCTCTCGACCCTCGCCCGGCCCGGGGATTTCACCAAGCTCCTCCTCATGCCGAACACCCTGCCGGGAGGCCGGATGCACGCCCGGGCCGCCCGGGTGGACTGGCTCGACGAGGATCGCGCGGTCTACCTGGGGGAGGACCTCCTCTATCCCCGCGCCTGCTCCAACTGCATCCCCGACACCATCCCCGTCGGTCGCGAGGGCGTCCTGGTCGACCTGGCCGGTGCGACGCCGACGCTCGCGATCATCCCTGGCACCGAGGATGCCACATCATTGGCCGGCGCCCCGGGCAGCGACTGGCTCTACCTGACGCGACGGTCGGACACCCGGATCTATCGGCTCCCGGTCTCCGGCGGGATTCCCGAAGCGGTGCACGACTTCGGCGGCCTCGGGGTGGCCCGGGACGTGGCGGTCGCCGCGGGACGGCTCTACGTCATCGTGGGCGGCAGGGTCTTCCCCGCGAGCGATCCCATCCTCGGCGAGTGGCAGGCCGACGCGGGGGGGCGGCTGTACTACCTCGACGCCGCGGGCGGCGGGGTCACCGAGGTCCCGATGGGCGGCGACCGCCTGCTTCGCCGTCCCGCGCCCGATCCCACCGGCGGGCCGGGCATCGCCGTGGAGGGCTACGAGGTGGTGCTGCTCCGCGACGATATGGGCAACGTGGTCGACTCCCTGGTCTCGCGGGTCCCCGACCTGTGGCGCTACGAGCGATCCGCCGAGCTCCGGCAGGCGGGGGCCAGGTGAAGGTCGAGCGCCTCCTCCTCCGATGCGCAGTGGCCGGCGCCCTTGCCGTGGCCGCTGCGCCAGCCGCCGCGCAGACCTCCGGCGCCATCGCCGGCCGGATCACCGACCGGTCCACCGGCCTTCCCGTCGCCGAGGTGAGCGTCATCGTCGACCGCGGCATCCGCGGCGACATCAGCGATACCGCGGGACGGTACCGGGCCCGCGAGGTGCGGAGCGGCTGGCACCACCTCCGCGCCCAGCGCATCGGCTACCGGCCGTTCGTCGCCGAGAGCGTCATGGTGAGCGCGGGCCAGACCACGACGCTCGACATCGCACTCACGCCGGTGGCAGTGACGCTCGACTCCCTGGTCGTCGAGGCGCGGGTGGATCCCGTCCTCGATCCCCTGGCCACGCGGACCGAGCAGACCTATACCGCCGAGGAGATCCGCCGCCTGCCCATCAGTTCGGTGGGGGAGGCGATCGCCCTCTCCGCCGGCGCGATCGAGGGAAGCTACCGCGGCGGGCGGCTGGGCCAGGAATCGTTCATCCTCGATGGCCTGGGGATCAAGAACCAGCTCGACGCCTCCACCGGCGAGCTCGGGCTCCGCCTGCCCCCCGACATCCTCACCGAGGCGTCGCTGGTGACCAACGGATTCTCCGCCCGCTACGGGCAGGCGGTATCCGGGATGATCAACGTCGTCACCCGGGATGGCGGAGAGCGCTGGGCGGGCGGCGCGAAGTACGAGACCGACCGTCCGTTCTCCGGCGCCGGCGACCTCGGCCTCGATCGCGTGGTGCTGATGGCCGACGGCCCGCTCCCCTTCGGAATCCGGGCGGTCGCCGTGGTGGACGCCACCGGCCGACTCGACGCCGATCCCGTCAACGCCCCGCCGCCGCCGGACCCGCGCGATCCGCGGGCCGAGCAGGACTGGATCCTCCCCCACAACGGCGGCGAACAGTACGACCTGACCGGCAAGCTCACGGTACCGCTGGGCCTCAGGCACTCGATCCGCCTGTTCGGCCTCCGCTCCGTGGCCCAGCGGCTGCTCTTCGACCAGACCTTCAAGTACGACACCGACCTCGCACCCGCCCAGCGGCTCACCGGCACCCTGCTCTCGGGCCACTACCAGTACTCGGCGGCCGCCGCTGCGCGGCTGCCGGTGGTGGCGGACCTGCGGCTGGGCTGGTTCGACCGGGAATTCCTTCGGGGCGAGCTGGTGGAGACTCCCGACGGTCGCTTCGGCGCCTTCTCCGGGGAGACCTACGAGTTCCTCGGGGAGGACCTCGCCCGGCGGCAGGACACCGTCGCCGCGACCGCCCCGCTGCCCGGCTACCGGACACCGTCCCTCAGCGACCGGACGACGTGGGGCGTGCCCGCCTTCTTCCTTGGCACCGGTTCGCGAGGCGACCTGGGCTGGAGCCGGTTCAACGAACTCCGGACGCAGCTCGACGTGGCCCTTGGCACCGGCAGGACCACGGACGTGTACATCGGCGGCGAGGTGGTGGACCAGCGGGTCCGCACCTTCTCCCGCATCCAGGGCTGGGCACCGGTGGGCGACACCGTGCCTCCGGCCACTGCCTCGGACTTCTCCCCCCTCACGGTGGCCGCCTACGCGGAGGCCCAGGTCCGGGTGCACGACCTCGCGCTCACCGCCGGCCTGCGCTACGACCAGTTCGATCCGGGCGCGGACCTGCCCGGCGCCCAGCTCGGTGCCCGGCGCCGCCTGAACCCCCGCATCGGCGTCTCGACCGTGCTCCGCGGTGCCACCTTCGTGGCGAGCTACGGCCGCTTCAGCCAGGCGCCGGACTTCCAGTTCCTGGTCGACGGCGCCTTCGACGACACCTCCCGGACCGGCCGCTACCGCCGCGGCAACCCCGATCTCGGGTTCGAGGACTCCCACCAGTTCGAGTTCAGCCTGCGGATGCGGCCCCGGCCCTTCATCGCGCTCCGGGTGAACGCCTTCTTCAAGCGGCTCGACGGCATGGTCTCCTCGACCCCGCTCGGCGTGGATCCCGATTCCTCCATCTTCGGCAACGGCGACTACGGCAACGTGCGGGGCGGCGAGGTGATCTTCGAGCGGGAGTTCCGGAAGGGATTCGGCGCGCGCGTGGCCTACACGCTGCAGTACGCCACGGCCTCGAGCTCGAGCGCGTATGTCACCACCCGGCTGCCGAAGATCGACCCGATCAGCGGGGACACGGTCTTCCCGCCGAAGGTCGACTTCCCGCTCGACTTCGACCAGCGCCACACGCTGGTGGCGGTCGTCCAGGGCCAGTCGTCCGAGGCCTTCGGGCCGGCGGTGGCGGGCCTCCGGCCGTTCGCCGCGCTCGAGGCGGCGGCCATCCTCCGCTACGGCTCCGGGCTCCCCTACTCGCGCACCGATGCCACCGGCGACTCGCTGATCGGTCCGCCCAACGACTCGCGCCTGCCGTCCACGTACACGATCGACGCGCTGCTCCGCCGGCCCTTCGCGCTGGGACGCGCCCGCGGGAGCGTGTACCTGGACGTGCG
Organism: Gemmatimonadales bacterium; assembly: GCA_035457305.1. Classification (GTDB taxonomy): domain Bacteria; phylum Gemmatimonadota; class Gemmatimonadetes; order Gemmatimonadales; family GWC2-71-9; genus JAICEH01. Next base: position 16,123 of record DATIBS010000010.1, on the reverse strand, counting down.
GAACCTGCTCAACCGGCAGAACCTCGTGGCGGTGCGGCGCGACACCGGAACCCCCGACCTGCCGGAGGACCGGCTGGCGGAGGAGGCGGAGCTGGCCTACCAGGAGAACCCCGGACCGATTCCCTACGAGTCGGCTCGCTACCGGCCCTGGGCCGACGGCAACGGCGACGGGGTCATCCAGGGGCGGGACGAGCTCTATCCACTGTACCTCTCGGCGGCGCGGGATTTCTACCAGCCGCTCTTCGCCTACGGCCCGCCGCGCCTGTTGCGGCTGGGGGTGGAGGTGGGGTTCTAGGGGGAGAGGGGAGAGGGGAGAAGGGAGAGGGCAGCCCCTCTCCCCTCTCGCCTCTCCCCCTACCGCTCCCCGAGCTCCAGCACCCGCTCCAACCGAGGCTCCCCGTACCGCGCACCGCCCACGTCGCAGGTGAGGTTCGGGGCGATCCGCATTCCTTCCCGGCGAGCGTGGGCGTGGCCCGCCAGCACCCGGAACTCCACCCCGGGATTCGCCGTGGCCACCCGCTCGAGGGCTTCGCCCAGCCGCTCCGCCACGTACCACGGCGCGATCCACTCGCCCTCGGGATGCCGGCGACGTCCCGGCGGGAGTGGCCAGGGCGGCACGTGCGTCGCCACGAGGACCATGGCGTGATCCCGCGCCGCCGCCGCCACCCTGGGAACCAGGTCCGCCTCGGCCGCGTCGGCCAGTGCGCGCGCGATGGTGACGATGGCCTCATGCCCGCCGGCCGCCGAAAAGTCGGCCACCTGGTCCCAGTCCTGCATCCGGAAGCGCGGGGCGTCCCACCGGCCCGCCCGGGCGTCGTACCAGCCGTCGTGGCCCACCAGCGCGACCCCGCCCGTGAGCGTCACCCGGTCGGCCGCCGTGAGGTACACCAGCCCGGGCGTCGCCGCGGTGAGGCGCCGGACCTCCTCGCGCACCTCCCGCACGGCGCCGCCCCAGAAATCGTGATTGCCGAGGATGAAGTAGAGCGGCCGGTCCGCCATCCGGCTGTAGGCGCGGAGCCACCGCGGCAGCGAGGCGGCAGTCGCGAAGTCGCCGGTGACGAGCACTGCGTCCGGCGCGGCCGCATGGAGCGCGGCAACGTGGGCCGTCAGCGCCCCGACCGTCGCGTGGTCGAAATGGGGGTCGGTGACCCAGGCGAGGCGGAAGCTCAGCGGGCCCGCGCCGCCCGGCGCGCCTCCCGCTCCCGCGCGTCGGCGGCCTGTTCGCTGCGCGCCCAGCGGAAGAAGATCACCGACATGGCGAGCCAGAGGATCGGATCGCCGACCGCCTTCATGAGCAACCCGGCCGTCCTCTGGTCCTCCAGCGCCGGGATCCCGCCCACCCGCGGGGCGAGCTCGTACAGGCCGTAGAGTGGCGCGCCGGAGAACGTCATGAATGCGGCGGGAATCGTCGGGACGATCGTGGCCGCGAAGAGATAGCCGATCGCGGGCAGGTCGCGCAGCCGGCCGAGCTCGGGCCGTGGGGCGATCACCGGCCACCAGAGCGCGAGCCCTCCCGCGAGCCAGGCCATATCGATGGCGAACGAGCCGAGCTGCCAGGGGCGCAGCGTGTCCACCACCCGCGGGAGGTGAGTGCCGAGCATCGTGCCGTAGAAGAGCAGGAGGCCGGGCAGCGGCCGCGCCAGGAAGCGCAGGAGGGCGCCCCAGCGGGGCCGCGCGGCGAGCGCGCGCCAGAGCCACGCCGGCACCCCGAGCAGGAGGAGCGGCGGTGCCACGAGGGCGTAGAGGATCCACTGGACCGTGTGGAGGCTGAGCAGGTACCCCGAACCGAGCGCACCCACCGGCCAGTCCGAGGCGATCCACAGCGCGAGCACGCCGTAGCCGTACCAGGCCACCTGCGCCGGGCGCACCGCGGGCGCGCCGGGTGGGGCATGCGCCGGCGCGAGGCGCCGCACGCCCCACATGTACCCGCCGAGGAGCCCCACGATGAACAGCCAGACGCCGGGATACGCCTGCCACGTCCAGGTCCAGGCAACGTCCCGCGCCGAGCACCACCAGCTCATCCGCTCGCCTGGGGCCCGATCAGGGCGCCGCGACGTCCGCGTAGGCGCGGACCGGAAGTCGGAGCGTGCGCGCGCCCTGCAGCCGGAACTGCAGGTGCACCGCCACCGTGTCGCCCGGTCCGAGCGGCCGCCGGAGCCCCTCGAGCATGAGGTGGGTGCCGCCCGGTTCCATCCGGACCGGCGTCCCGGGCGGGATGGGCAGCGATTCCGCCCGCCGCATCACCAGCAGCCCGCCTTCCCGCGTCGTGAGGTGGACCCGCACCGAGTCGGCGTCCGGGGAGGTCGCGAGCACCAGCGTGTCCACCAGCGCCAGCGAGCTGCGGATCACGGGGTACGCCGCGCCCGCGCGCCCGCCGGCGGGGGCCACCGCGAACCCGTCCCGGAAGGCGTCGCGGGCCGGCGCGAGCGGCACGGCCGCCGCCGGCGGCTCCGGTACCCGCAGCAGCCGCCGCAGTTCCGGCGCCCAGTCGGTCTGTCGCTGTCCGAACGGGTAGGCGGTCCGGGCCGTGTCGTCCACCTCGAACGCGATCACCTGGGCGGCATGGCCCACCAGGTACTCGCCGTTGGGTGTCGGCGCCTCGCGGACGGCCGGGGCGAGTCCGAAGAGCCGCTGCACCGAGTCCACCTCGGCCTCGGTGCCCGTGAGCCCGACGAAATCGCGGTTGAACTGGTCCAGCCATGCGCGCAGCACGACCGGGGTGTCCCGCGCTGGATCGGTGGTGACGAAGACCACCGCGACGCGCCGCTGGTCCTCCGGCTCGAGCTCGCGCACCGCAGCCGCCAGGCCGGCCATCTGCACCGGACAGACGTCGGGACAGGAGGTGTAGCCGAAGAAGAGGAAGGTGAGGCGGCCCGCCGTGGCCTCCCGGAACTTCCAGGGCCGGCCGTCGGTGGCGGTCAGGGTGAAGTCATGCTTGGGGAGCGCCGCCGGCAGCTCGACCCCACCCCCGGCGGGCAATGGCTCGCCGGCGCACGCGGGCAGCGCGAGCGTCAGGAGCGCGGCGGTGGCTCGGAAGGGCGTGGGCATCGGGTCCGGAATGTAATCGGCTTCAGCTCCGCCCGTGCCGGGCGAGGAAGGCCCAGGCGGCCTCGGTCCCGGCCAGCCGGTTGCTCGTCCTGCCGACCAGCTTCGCGGGCAGGAACCGGGCGCCGCCGGGCCAGACATGACCCAGCCCCTCGACGACGAGCAGCTCCGCCTCGGCGCCGTCCGCCCGCGGGCCATGCCGCCACCGCCCGAGTCCCGCCTCGAACACCGGTTCGGGTCGGGCGGGGTCGAAGCCGAGGGCCACCGCCCAGCGGTCGAACGACTCGCGCGGCGGTGGGTGGTACTCCCGGGTCGCCCATGGAGTCGTCACCTCACCCCCCGCGATCGGGTTGAGCGGATCCGCGCCGCCGACGACGTACAGGAGCGGCACCGGCGGATCGAGCCGCGCCGGGGTGACCCAGCAGTGACCGGCGAGGGGGGCAATCGCCGCCACCCGTGCCGGCAGTTCGGCACCCAGGCGGAAGGTGAATGACGCACCGTTGGAGAAGCCGCACGCGTAGGTCCGCGCCGGGTCGATCGGGTGCTGCTGCGCGAGGCGGTCCAGCAGGGCCGCGACGAACCCCGTGTCGTCGGTCTGCTGCCGCGCGGTGTGGCCCCGCCCCGAGCCGTCGTTCCAGGCCTGCGGATTGAGCCGGAAGGTCGGGGGTGCCGAGGGATCCCGCGCGGTGCCCTCCGGGAACGCGACCAGGAATCCCTCACGGTCGGCCAGTCGACTCCACCCCGTCTGCCGCGCGGCCAGGTCGGCGGTGGCGCCGGCCCCGTGGAACATCAGTACCAGCGGGCGAGGACCGGGCGGGAGGACGGACGGCCGATGCAGCAGCCAGCGGCGCTCCGCCCCGCCGTGGATCAGGCAGCCGGCCTCGAGCGGCTCGGCCGGGTTCACGCCGGGCTGGTGCGCGGTGCGCGGCGCGCGCTAAGATCACCCATCCCCGTTCCCTCCGGAGCCCACGCGTGCCCCTCCTGCTCTTCGTCGCGATCGGCCTCGGGGCCGGTCTGCTCTCCGGCCTCTTCGGTATCGGCGGGGGCGTCGTGATCGTTCCCGCGCTCGCCGCGCTGGCGCGGATGCCCTTCCCCACCGCCACGGGCACGTCACTCGCCGCCCTGCTCCTCCCGGTGGGCGCGCTGGGCGCGTGGGAATACTGGAAGCGGGGCCACGTGGCGGTCGGCCCCGCCGCCCTGGTCGCGCTCGGGCTCCTGCTCGGCGCCTGGGGCGGCGCGCGGGTGGCCGTCGGGCTCGCGCCCGCGACGCACCAGCGGCTGTTCGCGCTCTTTCTCGCCGCAATGGCAGTCCGGCTCTGGTTCAGTACCGGTCGCTGAGCCGCCGCCCCGGTGCGTCTCAGCGCACCACGAAGTCCACGGTGTCCCGGCCCGCGCCCGCGACCGGTACATGATCGCCCCAGGCCAGCACCGCGATGATCCGGTGGGCTCCGGGCGCCAGGCCGGCGAACGCGTATGTCGTGTCGCCCTTCCCGAGGTGCACCACGCCGGCCTCCGAGGGGATGGCCTGGCCGGTGTCCGGCAGTGGCCGATCGAGGAAGAGGTGATGATGCGCCACGCCCGGCTCGCGCAGGCCCGTGGCCGCCGCGATCGTGATGCCCTCGGCGTGGAGGACCACGCTGACATCGGGTCCGGTGGTGTCGCCCGGGCCGGGGGACGTGATGCTGACCCGCGGCGCGGCGGGGGTCGCCGGGACGGCCTCGGTGGCGGGGGCGGGGGGCGTGCGCTCGCCCCCGCATGCCGCGACGGCAAGGAGGAGCGCCGGCAGTCGTCGAGTCATGGGGTAGGCCCTCGAACGGGGGAACGGGGCGCCGACCGTGGCACCCCGTCCCGAACTTACTCCCGGATCCTGCGGGCGCGAGCCGGCGTCAGGCCCGCTCGAGCATCCGGCGGATCGGCCGCACCAGGGCGAACATGACCGCGCTCGCCACGATGGCGAAGAGGGCCACCCGGAGGAAGAGCCCCGCCGCCGAATAGCGCTCGAGGAGCCCCGCCACCCGGCCCGCGATCAGGTTGCCCATCGAGGCCGCAAGGAACCAGACTCCCATCATCAGGCCCTTCACCCGCTCCGGCGCCAGCCGGGTCATCGAGGAGAGGCCCACCGGGCTCAGGCAGAGTTCGCCGATCGTGTGCAGCAGGTAGGTGAGCACCAGCCACCACGGGCTCACCTTCATCCCGCCCGCGGAGGCGTTCGCCGCGCCCACCATCACCACGAAACCCAGCCCGGCGAACAGGAGGCCGAAGGCGAACTTGGTCGGGCTCGACGGGTCGCGCTTCCCCATCCGGAGCCAGAGCCAGGCGAAGACCGGGGCCAGCGCGATGATCATCAGCGCGTTCACCGACTGGAACCAGGTGGACGGGAACTCCCAGCCGAAGATCTGGTTCCGGGTGTTGTCCCGCGCGAACAGATTGAGCGTGGACGCGGCCTGCTCGAAGGCCGACCAGAACACCGCCGCACCGGCGAACAGCACGGCGATCACGATGAGGCGCTTCCGCTCGTCCCGCGTCCAGGTGCCGAACCCGAACAGCCAGACGAAGAAGGCGACCACGATCACGAAGTAGATCAGGCCGAAGCCGTTCGTGACCTGCTCGACCGTGAGCGAGCCGCTCCGCACCAGCATCGCCACGCCGGCGATGACGGCCCCGAGGGCCAGCATCCCGAGCCAGAACTGCCGCCGCGCCGCGGCCCCCTCGGCCGAGGCGGGATCCACGCTGGGCCGGACGCCCGCGTCCCCCAGGTGCTTCCACCCCGCCACGTACTGGATCAGGCCGAGGAACATGCCGAGGGCGCCGACCCCGAAGCCCCAGTTCCAGCTGGTCGCCGGGCTGATGCCCCATCCGTCCAGGATCACCTTGAACTGCTCGCTCTGCGCCAGCCAGCCGACGATGAGCGGGGCGATGAACGCGCCGAGATTGATCCCCATGTAGAAGATCGAGAACCCGGAGTCCCGCCGCGCGTCCTCCGCACCATAGAGGTCGCCGACGATCGCGCTCACGTTCGGCTTGAGGAGCCCGGTGCCCAGCACGATGAGGGCGAGGCCTGGATAGAAGAGCCTCGCCCCGGGGACGGCCAGACAGAGCTGGCCGAACATGATCATGATGCCGCCGTAGAGCACCGACTTCCGGAGGCCCAGCAGGCGGTCGGCGACCCACCCTCCCGGCAGGGACAGCAGGTAGACCAGGGCCACGTAGGTGCCGTAGACGGCCCCCGCCTTCCCGGTGTCGAACCCGAGCCCGCCGGCGGCGACCGATGCCGTCATGAAGACGATGAGCACGCCGCGCAGCCCGTAGAAGGCGAAGCGCTCCCACATCTCGGTGAAGAAGAGCGTGGAGAGCCCGCGCGGGTGCCCGAAGAAGGCGGTGTCGCCCGGCGCGGCGCCGGCGCCGCGGGCCGAGGGGGTGGGTGTGGCCATGGATCCGGTGGTTGAGGTGGCGCGGCGGCCCTACCGGGCGCGCGCCGCGGGGGTGACGCCGGCGGGGGTCAGGACTTCCCCAGCCGGCGCTTGAGTTCGGCGAGCTGGGCCTCGACGGCGGCCTCGCGCGCGGCACGGTCCACTTCGTGGCGGAGCCGCTCGGTCTCGGCGTCCGGGCCCACGCGCCCCGGCATGCCCGCCGCCTCCAGTTCCCGCCACGCAGCGTCCAGGGAGCCCTCGGCGGCCCCGGCGCCCGCCTTCGAGGCCCGCCACATCCCGGTGAGCTCCTCGACCTCGCGCTCCGCCATGGCGACCTCGTCCGCCTGCACCGAGAGCTTCCGCTCGAGGACCGAGACGCGCTCCCGGTGCCGGCCGGCGAACTCCTCGGCCACCCGCACCGTCTCCACGTCACCGGCGTCCGCAGCCAGCCGCCCGCGCCGCTCGGCGTCGGTGAGCGCCCGCCGCTCCGCGTCGAGCGCCCGGGAGCTGGCGTCGCGCGCCTCGCGCAGGGCGGCGAGGGCCGCCCTGGCCTCGATGAGGGCACCCTGCAGCCCCTGCGCCGCGGCCCGGCGGTCCCCTGTCCCTCCCGAGCGCAGGAGGGCATCCAGCCGGTCACGCAGGGACTCGAACACGCGGGCCTCGGCGGGAGCGGGGTGGCTGATCGGGGGAATCGCCCAACGTTAGAGGCCGCGCCGGAGGGCGTCAAGCAAGGTCGCGAGGCCCCCTGCTATAATGGACGGACCGGCACGGCCCCGACTCCACGCGCGGAGACTCCCGATGCGCCTCCTCCTCCCTCCCGCCCTCCTGCTCGCCGCGGCGTGCGCTCCGTCGGGCACGCCCAACTGCGGCATCGCGCACATGGCGGGTGCCACCATGGTCCTCGACCAGTTCGGCACGCCGAACCAGACCCTCTCGTCCGTCCCCCCGTCCCTGCCGGAGCGGCTGGTCGCCCGCCTCGCGGCGGGTCCCGCCTACCCCGCGATCGTCGGCCGGGTGGACAGCCTGCTCGCGATCGGGGTCGAGGGCGCGCTCCCGCCGAATGTCGAATTGGGATACGGGGTGCTGCTGCTCGATCCGGAAGGCACGGCGCGCGGGGTCATGCTCTTCGAGGGGGACCCCATCGGGGGAGCCCCGGTGCTCGGCACGGTGACGATGGGCACGGCCGCGAAACCGCTGCTCGGGCTCCAGCTGCCGACGGCGAGGTACGAGGATGCGGCGTGCCCCGCGTTTCCCGACTCGATCCTCCGCTGAGCGCGGGGGCCGGGTCAGTGGGGGAAGAAGACCCGGTCGCTGACCCCGTTGAGTGCACCGCGGAGCGTGGGGAAGCGCTCGGCCGCGGTGCGGAACACCGGCTCGAGCCCGGTGACGTCCGCCAGGACGTGGTCGGACGCCATGCCGTACCCGCGGCGCCCGAGCGCCTCGTAGAACGGGACGTCCGGCCCCCCGCGGCGGAGGCGGCGCGCCTCGATGTACTCCGGGAAGATCCCGGCGAGCCACAGGGCATACTCCCCGAGGTGCACCATCACGCGGAACCGGCGCTCCCCGTCAGTCGCCTCGAGATCGGCGAGGATGTCCACCAGGTAGCGGTGGGAATGATCGTCGTTCCAGTCGACCCGCCACGCCCGGTCCCGCCGCCCGAACTCGAGCAGCAGGGCGCCCAGGTAATCGGAGACGTCCCGGTCGTCCACGTCGGCGTCGAGCAGCGCCCGGCGCACCAGCACGTAGAAGAAGAGCGCCTCGGAGGGCACGAGCATCGTGCGGACCGCGAGGAGCCGGTCGAGGAGCTCCGGGTGGTCGAGCAGCGCGTCCGGACCCTCGGCGTCCAGCTGGCGCTCGAGGCGCTGCCGGGCCGTCGCCGAGCCCCGGCTCAGCAGCAGCAGCACGAGGTGAAGGTCATTGGCCGTCAACCGGCTCCGGACATCCGCTCGGATCATCGTGCCTCCCGCGCCTCCTGACTTGCCCCCGGACCCGCCGCCGGTCGCTCCCTGGGGAGCGGTGGCGGACGCCCTCCCCCTCGCCCTGTGCATCATCGATGCCAGAGGGCTCATTCTCGGCGCGAACCGGTCGTTCGCCTCCCTGCTGGAGACGCCGGTTGCCCGGCTCGTCGGACAGCCCTGGCTGGCCGTGCTGCCCCCGGGGTGGGCGGGCGTCGTGGAGGCGGCGCTCACCCCGGGCGCCGGCGACCCGGCGGACCTCCAGGCCGGCGAGCGGACGATTCACGTCTCCGCCGCGGAGGTCCCGGGCCCGGTGCCCCTGCGGGTGCTGCTGTTCGAGGACCAGACCCAGCGCCGACGGCTGCAGCACCAGCTCTTCCAGTCTGAGAAGATGTCGGCGATTGGTCAACTGATCGCGGGCGTCGCCCACGACCTGAACAACCCGCTCGCCTCGGTGATCGGCTTCGCCGACTTCCTCGCCGACGCCCCCGACGTGCCGCCGCGGCTGCGCGAGCCGGTCGGTGTCATCCGCCAGGAAGCGGAGCGCGCCGCCGCCATCGTGCGCAACCTGCTCGACTTCGCGCGGAAGCAGGAACGGCGGCGGCGCCCGGTGGCCCTCCACCGCGCGCTCGAAGGGTGCCTGGCGCTGCTCCGGAACGAGTTCCTGGCCTCCCGGGTGGAGACGGTGCTCGAGCTGGATCCCGACCTGCCGCTCATCCAGGCGGACCCGACCGAGCTCCAGCAGGTCTTCCTCAACCTGCTGACCAACGCCGCCCAGGCCATTGCCGGCGCCGGGCGCCCGGGGCGGGTGACGGTCCGGGCGCGCGCGTCCGGCGACCTGGTGCTGGTGGAGGTGGAGGACGACGGCCCCGGCATTCCGGCGGACCAGGTGGAGCAGGTCTTCGAACCGTTCTTCACCACCAAGCCCGCGGGAGTCGGGACCGGGCTCGGGCTCTCGATCGCCAGCGGCATCGTGCGCGAGCTCGGCGGCCGCATCAGCGCGCGACTCGGCGCGGGTGGCGGCGCCGGCTTCGCGATCGAGCTGCCGGCGGCGGACGGCCCGGCGTTCGTCACCCCGGTCGCCACCCCGCTGGACCCGGGACCGCCCCTCCGGGTCCTGGTGGTGGACGACGAACCCCATGTCCTGCACTTCATGCGCGCCACGCTCGAGGCCTGGGGTCACGAGGTGGAGACGGCCGCCGACGGGGCGGCCGCGCTCGACCTGGCGGCCGGTGGCGGCTTCGACCTGGTGATCTCCGACCTCCGCATGCCGACGCTCGGCGGCCGGGAGTTCTACGAGGCGCTGCGTTCGCGCGCGCCGGCGGTGGCGGAGCGGCTCGTCTTCAGCACCGGCGACACCGTGCGGGACGACACCCTCGCCTTCCTCGAGGGACTCGCCCGCCCCTGGCTGCACAAGCCGTTCCGGCTCCTGGAACTGCGCGACCTGCTGGCCCGCGCCAGCCGGGAACGCGACGGGTGACCCCCCCGTCCGTGCTCCACGTGGCGTCGGGTCGCGAGTGGCGTGGCGGCCAGGCCCAGGTCGTCCTGCTCGCCCGCGAGCTCCGGGCACTGGGCGTGGCGCAGGAGGTGGTGACGGGCCGCGGCTCCGAACTCGCGCGCCGCCTGCGCGCCGCCGGCGTGACGGTGCGGGAGGCGCCGTGGGCGTGCTCCCTCGACCCGCGGGTGCTGCCCGCCATCGTGGCCGGGCTTCCCGGAGCCGCGGTGATCCAGGCCCACGATGCCCACGCCCTTCGCCTCGCCGGATGGGCCGCACGCGGGCGCCGCCCCCTCGTCGCGGTCCGGCGGGTGGCGTTCCCGCTCCGGCGCGCCGGGTGGTGGGCGCGGGCCGCCCGCGTCATCGCGGTGAGCGAGGCGGTCCGCGCCCAGCTCATCCGCGACGGGATCACCCCGGCGCGCGTGGTCACCGTGCCCTCGGCCGTGGATGCGGCCGGCCTCCGTGCCGATCGGCCGAGCGGAGTGCGGGCGCGGCTCGGCCTGCCGGGCGGGCGGCTCGCGGTCACCGTGGCGGCCCTGACCCCCGAGAAGGGGCACCGGACCCTCCTCGCGGCCGCCGCCGCCCTCCGTGCCGTCATGCCGGACCTTCACTGGGCCGTCGCCGGCACCGGCCCGGAACGGGCTCGGCTCGGGCTCGAGGCGGCACGGCTCGGCGTGGACGACCGCGTCCACTGGCTCGGGCAGGTGGATGACGTCGCCCCATTGATCGCCGAGGCGGACGTGGTCGTGGTCCCGTCCCTCAGCGAAGGACTGGGGACCGCGGCGCTCGAGGCGCTCGCGCTGCGCGCTCCGCTCGTGGCCTCGAGCGTCGGCGGTCTCGTCGAGATCCTGTCGGACGGCGCCGGATTGGGTGTCCCGCCAGGGGACGCCTCGGCCCTCGCCGCCGCGATCCAACGGGTGCTTGCCGAGCCCGGCCTCCCCGCGCAACTCGCTGCCCGGTCGGAAGTAACGCTCGCCAGGCACGATCCCGTCCGGATGGCACGGGCCGTGCTCGGGGTATATGCTTCGGTGATCGGGAAAGGTGATGCCTGAGCGATGATCTACGTGTGCGTGCCGTGCCATAATGAAGCCGCCACCGTCGGCGTGCTCCTCTGGAAGATCCGCCGGGTCTTCGAGGAGTTTCCGCGCGAGTACCATCTGGTCGTCGCGGACGACGGCTCCGACGACGGCACGTCCGAGGTGCTGGCGCCCTACGCGAAGGTCCTGCCCCTCACCATCCTGCGGAGCGAGACCCGGACCGGTTATGCCGCCAGCGTCGAGCGGCTGCTCCGGCACGCGCTGGAACAGACCGACCGGCCCAAGCGGGACGCGGTCGTGCTGCTCCACGCGGACTTCACCCACGATGCGGACACGATTCCCGAGCTCGTCCGCCGGATCGAGAGCGGTGCCGACTTCGTCGTGGCCGAGGGCACCGTGGCCGGCGAGCCGGAGCGCGCACGCCGCTGGGTGCGGCGCTGGGCCCCGCTCCTCGTCCGCCGGGCCGTGGCGGTGCCGGAGGTGCGCGATCTCGTTTCCGGCTTCGTCGCGGTCCGCCTGGTGTCGCTCCGCAACGCGATCAAGCAGGCCGGTGACCGGCTGCTCACCACCGACGGCTGGGCGGCGAACGCCGAGCTGATCGGGCGCGTCGCCCGCGCGGCCCGGCGGACCGACGCGGTGCCGACGACCCTCCGTCACGACCTGCGGCAGCGCCCCAGCCGCACCGAGCCCTGGGCCGCCGCGAGGCTGCTCTGGCGCACCGGTCGCGCGCTCCGGCTGCCCAAGCCCACCCATCGCCCCCGGACCGATGGGGGCGGCGGCCCCGATGCGCGGGAGGCCGCATGAACGCCGCCCTCGCTGCGCTGCTCCTCCTGCAGCAGGCCGCCGGGGCCACGTCCGTCGTCGCGCAGCCCGCGCCCGCGCACCTCGGGAACCCGGCGAAGTACCCCTTCGGCGTCGGCGAGCGATTCGTCTACAACGCCAAGCTCGGCTTCATCACCCTGGGCCAGGGCGCCGTGGAGGTGCTCCGGCGGGAGGAGTACCGCGGACACGACTCGTTCGTCTTCCGCTTCCGGCTGGCCGCGGGCAATCGCTTCTACCGCCTCGACGACCAACTCGAGAGCTGGACCGGGGTGGACGACCTGATCTCGCGCCGGCTGCTCAAGACCCTGAACGAGAACGGCAAGCTGCGCGTCCGGGACGAGCTGATCTACCCCGACTCCGGCTTCCTCCGCCAGGTCGGGAAGCCCAAGACCGAGCCCACCGTCGAGGAACCGCTCGACGACGCCGCGTTCATCTACTGGGTGCGGTTGCTGCCGCTCGAGGTGGGCCGCACCTACCGGTTCGAACGCTATTACAAGGCGCGCCGCAACCCGATCATCGTCGAGGTCCTCGGCCGGGAGGAGCAGGAGCTGCCCGACGGGCGGAAGGTGCAGTGCATCGTGCTGCATCCGGTCATCGGGAGCGGCAACCTGATGCGCGAGAAGAACGACGCCCGCATCTGGCTCACCGACGACGACCGCCGGATCCCGGTGCGCATCCGCACCAAGCAGCCGTTCGGCACGATCTCGCTCGAGCTCCGGGAGATGACCCTGCACGACGCCGCCGGCCGGTGAGCTATCGCGAGGCCGACCTCGACCGGGTGCGGACCGTTCCCATCGCGGGCCGGGCCAACAAGGTGGCGCCCGGCCTGCTCGCCCGGCTGCCCGGCGCCCACCCCACCTTCGCCGCCTTTCTCGACGCGCTCCCCGACGTCCTCGCGGCCCGCGACCTCCGCCGGGTGGCGGACGCCGTCGCCGGCGCCGCCCGGGCCGGGAAGGGCGTCGTCCTCCTCCTCGGCGGACACGTCATCAAGGTGGGCCTCGGCCCCCTGATCAACGAGTGGATCCGGCGCAGGGTCGTGACCCACGTCGCGATGAACGGTGCTGCAGCCATCCACGACTTCGAGCTCGCCGCCTACGGTGGCACCAGCGAGGAGGTCGAGACGGGCCTGGGCGACGGCACCTTCGGGATGGCGGAGGAGACCGGCCGGGAGATGAACGATGCGGTGCGCGCCGCGCGCGACCGGCACCAAGGCTTTGGCGAGGGACTCGCGGAGGCGCTCGCCGCCCGCGCGACGCTGCCGGGAGCGGAGGCGTCGGTGCTGCTCGCCTGCCGCGCCCACGACGTGCCGGTCACCGTCCACGCCGCGATCGGTGCCGAGATCATCCATCAGCACCCGCGCGCCGACGGGGCCGCCCTGGGCGAGACCAGCCACCGCGACTTCCGCCGCCTGGCCGGCTCGCTGCCCGCCCTGCACGAGGGCGGCGTGGTCATGAACTGGGGCAGCGCGGTGGTGATGCCCGAGGTGTTCCTCAAGGCGCTCACCATCGCCCGCAATCTGGAGGGCGGCCGGCCCGCGGCGTTCCTGGCGGCCGACTTCGACATGGTGCGCCACTATCGGCCGCGGATGAACGTGGTGCAGCGACCGACCACGGGGGGCGGCACCGGCATCCTCCTCACCGGCCACCACGAGCTCCTGATCCCGCTCCTCGCCTGGGCGGTGCTCGACCGCCTCGGCCCCGCCTGAACGCACGACGCCCGGGGACCGGAGTCCCCGGGCATCGTTTCGCCCGACCCGTCGACCGGCAGCGCCGGGGGTACGACGCCGCCCTACTCGATCCGCGGCTTGCCCTTGATCATGTCCCGCAGCTGATCGGCCGTGCTCGGGCTGAACACGCGCAGGATCAGGTAGAACACGAAGCCGATGAAGGCGAACCAGAGCAGCGCCCAGAAGAGGCCGAACGCGAGGCCCAGCAGCTTGAAGACCAGCTTCAGTGCCAGGATCGCCACGACGGCGAAGATCGCGTAGCCGATGAGCGACCGGATCATCTATCTTCCTCCTCGTTGACCGGCGCAGCAGCCGGACTGCCCTTCCTACGGCCCTACGTTTCAAAAAGTTTCGTCGAGCGCCAAGTGACCACAGCCGTTGACGTTATCGTCGTGGGCGGCGGAGCTGTCGGAGCCACGTGCGCGCGGGAGCTCGCGCGGGCGGGCCGGCGGGTCCTGGTGGTCGAACGGGGTGCGGACGCCGGCGAGGCATGGAAGGCCTCCGCCGGCATGCTCGCCCCGCAGGTGGAAGCGAGCGAGGAGACGCCGCTCTTCGAGCTCGGCGTCCTCGCCCGCGACCTCTACCGCGAACTGGCTCCCGCGCTCCGCGAGGCCACCGGCGTGGACATCGGGCTCCGGCAGGAAGGCATCGCCCGACTGGCCTTCGATGAAGCCGACGCCGAGGCTCTCCGAGACCGCGTGTCGTGGCAGCGACAGCAGGGCCACGTGGCCGACTGGCTCGACGACGAGGAGGCGGCGAATCGCTGGCCCTGGCTGCGCGACTGTCGCGGGGCGCTCTGGGCCCCCGAGGAGGGGGCGCTCGACGCGCAGGCACTCGTGGCGGCCTGCCTCGAGGACGCACGGCGCCACGGCGCCGTCGTCGTCGCCGATGAGGTCCGGGCGGTCGAGCGGCGGGGTGACCGGGTCACCGGGGTGATCGGGCGGGAGCGCTATGCGGCGCCCGACGTGATCATCGCGGCCGGCGCCTGGTCGCCGCTCGTGGCGGGACTGCCCTCGCCCCTGCCGGTCGCGCCCATCCGGGGCCAGATGGCGGAACTGCCCCGGCCCGAGGGCACGGCGCGCGGCATCTTCTACATCAAGCACGCCTATGCCCTCTTCCGCGAGGACGGCATCGCCGCCGGCTCCACGATGGAGTATGCCGGCTACGATCCGGCGACCACGGAGGAGGGGATCGCCGGGATCCTCGACGCCGCGTCCCGGATCTGCCCCCAGCTCCGCGGGCGCGAGCCGCGGCGGACCTGGGCCGGGCTGCGACCCGGGACGCCGGATGGCGCGCCACTCATCGGGCGGGAGCCGGCGCTCGACGGGCTCTGGTACGCCACGGGGCACGGCCGGCACGGCATCCTGCTCGCCGCCATCACCGGAGTGATCATCCGTCAGCTCCTGCAGCGCGAACCGACGGTCCTCGAGGACCTCTCGGCCGTGGATCCCGCCCGGTTCTGGGGCTGGATCCGGGGTTGAGGCCCCGGCCCCGCGCGAGCCCGCTCCCGATGATGCGCGGCGACTCCCGCACCGGCCCGGCCTGGGTGGCGGCTCTGACCGTGCTGGTCGCCGCCACGCCTGGCTCGGCCGCGGCACAGGACGCCCTCGCTCGCGAGCGGGCGGAGTTCACCCGCTGGCTGATGACCTCCCCGGTGAGCCCTGCCGCGGCGGTCGCGCACCGACCCGTGGGGACCGGGGTGACGCTGGGGCCGGTGGGCGCCGACGTCCCGGTGGCGGGCATCCCCCCCGGCCGGCTCGCGGCCGAGCGCGGCGGCGTGGTGCTGGAGGAGGATGGCAGGCGGCGGCCCCTTCCCCACGGACGCCCCGTGCGCCTCGGCGACCGGATCCTGGTCGTCGGTGGGCCCCGGGAGGCGCCATGGGTGACCCTCTTCGACTCGGCGTCGGCGCGCAAGCCGACCGCGTTCTACCCCGGGGCGCAGGGGTTGAGTTTCGTCGGTCCGCTCGAGCCCGCGGCACGGCCGGCGACGGTGCGCCTGCTCACGCTGGACGGTGTCGAGGTGGAGGCGACGGAGGCGGGACGCGTGCGGGTGCCGCTCGGCCGCGGGACGGCGACCCTCGCGGTGCGTCGGGTGCCCGATCCCGCCACCGGGGAGGCCGAGCTCGAGGTCTATTTCCAGGACGAGACCAACGGTGACGGCACCTACCCCGCTGGCCGCTTCGTCACCCTCGACCCGCTGCCCGATGGGCGGTACCGGCTGGATTTCAACCGGGCGCGAAATCCCTTCTGCGCCTACAGCACCGCCTTTCCCTGCCCCGTGCCGTGGCCGGGCAACCGGGTCGCCGCCCGTCTCGAGGCGGGCGAGCGCTATGCCGGCGGGGGGCTCGATGCCCCCGCGGCCCGACCGTGACCCGGCGCGCGTGCCTTCCGCGGTGGCGCGCGCCGTCCGCCTGCCGCCCGCCTGACCCGGCATGAACGCCACGCTGGTCCTCGCACTGGCGCTCCAGGCCGGGGGGGCGGACCCCTCGGGCCCGTGGCGCGGGGCGCTGCACCTCGCCGGCGGCCGCCTTCCCTTCCACCTCGAGATCACGCGTGCGGCCGGTGGCCACGCCGGCCGTCTCTGCAACGGCAGCGCCTGCGGGGCGGTCGAGGTGCGCCTGGATGGCGACTCG
>DATIBS010000009.1:0-9868 GCA_035457305.1 Gemmatimonadales bacterium | reverse complement strand
GCGTTCCCGATCCACTCCTTCCGCGCCGACGGGCCGGGGGTGTGCACCACGAAGCCGGCGCGGGCCGGATCCCACCGGGCGACGGTCTCGACCTCCCGCACGTTCGACCCGTGTCCCAGCTCGGTCATCGCGAAGCAGCCGGGAAGGTCGAGCGTCGCGATGCCGGGGAGGAGGGCGGCGTGGTGCCGCTCCGTGCCGAGCCGGTAGACGCTCCCGCCCCAGAGCCCGAACTGCACCCCGAACTTGACCAGCACCGAGAGGTCGCCGATGGCGAGGGTCTCGAACACCGTGAGGAAGCCGCCCAGGTCGCCGGGCCCGTACGGGGCCGGGAAGCCGAGCGCGCCGAAGCCCTCCCGCGCCAGGGCGCGCACCCGGTCGAGGACCCACGCGCGGTACTCCGCGCGGGGGAGGTCGGGGGTGCGCCATTCCGGGCCGGCGAGCAAGGCGCGCACCCGGCGCCGGAGCGGCGCGCGACCGCCGTCGAGGAACGCCTCGAGCGCCCCCGCGGTGACCGGCCACGCCGGCGCCGGTGCCGGCGGCGGGGCCGCGCGGGGCTCGAGGTCGAGCTCCGCCAGCGCCGCCGGGACATCCAGGCCGAGCTCGCTCCAGAGCTCGTCCAGCGCGGCACGCGCGCCGGGTGCGGTCCAGGCGCTCTCCTCGCCGCCGGCCGCGCGGAGCTCGAGCTCGAGCCCGAGCGCGCTCAACGACGCGCGGGCCTCGTCCGGCGCAGGCTCGGCCAGCTGTCGCACCGTGCGCCGGAGGGCCAGCAGGTCCTCGGCCGTCGGCGGGTCGTCGGGGTCGAGCCAGCAGCGGACCCACGCCCGGTCGGCCCCCGGCAGCCAGGTGGCGCGTCCGACCCGGTCGCGCAGCACCGCCAGCTCCTCCGGCTCGAGGTCGCCGTCGGCCCAGGCGAGGTAGAGCAGCGGGAGGAGCGGCAGCGCCGCGGAACCCGGCGCCCCGAGCCGGCGGCCGCGCGGGCACCCGGCGAGCGGCGTGGTCACCCGGTCAGGCCTCTTCCCGCGCCCGGTGCCGGCTCAGGCCCAGGCGCACGATCCGCTCGAGGAGCCGGGGATAGGCGATCCCCGCGACGAGGGCCGACTGGGCGAACTCCTC
The DNA here is from genome assembly GCA_035457305.1 of Gemmatimonadales bacterium. GTDB lineage: Bacteria > Gemmatimonadota > Gemmatimonadetes > Gemmatimonadales > GWC2-71-9 > JAICEH01. Next base: position 8,755 of record DATIBS010000009.1, on the reverse strand, counting down.
GCTCTGCGCGATCTCGGGGTTGGGATTCGCCTCGAGGAAGAAGAAGCGCCCGTCGGCAGCGAGGCGGAAGTCGATCCGCGCATACCCGTCGAGCTCGAGCGCCCGGTAGATCCGCTTGCTGGTGTGGTGGAGCTGCTGCTGCAGCGCGGGCGGCAGCTCGCCCGCCGGGCGCTGGTGGATGCCCCACCGCTCCTGGTACTTGAGGTCGTGCTTCACCCGCTCGGTGGCGATGGCGGCGTGGCTCGACGGGAGGCTCTCGAAGGTGAGCTCCCACACCGGCAGTGCCTGGAGCCGCCGGTTGCCCAGCACCGCCACGTAGAGCTCGCGGCCCTCGATGTACTCCTCCACGATGGCGTCGGTGGCGAGCCGGTCGTGGATGAACGCCACCCGCTTCGCCAGCTCCTCGTCGGTCTCCACCAGCGAGTTCTGCGAGATCCCGAGCGAGGCGTGCTCGGTAAGGCTCTTCACGATGAGGGGATAGCTGAGGCGCGCCGGGCGCTTCGCCTTCCGGCCGGAGGGGAACACCGCGAAGCCCGGGGCCCGGATCCGGTGGTAGAGCGCGATCTTCTTCGAGAGCGCCTTGTCCCGCGCGATCACCAGCCCCCGCGGGCGGCACCCGGTGTACGGCACGCCGAGCAGCTCGAGGTAGCTCACCAGGTGATGGTCGAACACCACCTGCCCCTGGAACTCCTCCAGCAGGTTGAAGACCACGTGCGGCTTCCACTCCTCGATCGCCGCGCGGATCGGGGCGAGCTCGTCGTACACGCCGAGGGGCCGGACGTCGTGCCCCAGCCCGCGGAGCGTGGTGACGATGTCGTACTCGGTCTTCCAGGTGTTGATCGCCTCCGGCGCGTGGCCCTCGAGCGTGTCCGGGGGCACCAGGGTCGGGTGCATCAGCGCGAGGATGCGGAGCCGCTTCATAGCGCGAGCCACCTCCGTCCGCTGTAGAGCGAGTGCATCGTCTTGACGGTGAGCAGCACCGCGAAGTCCACCAGCACCTTGCGCTCCGGGCCCACCACGCGGAGGCGGAGCTCGCGGCAGCGGCCGATCATGTCGGTCAGCACCTGGTCCAGGGTAAGCTGGTACTCGTCGGTCCAGCGCGCCACCAGGCGGCGGATGGCGGGCCGGTTCCGGCGGAGGAAGGCCGAGGCCGCCTCGCGCTGCCGGTGCCGCGGGCTGTCGGAGAAGAGCCGGCGGAGCTCGCGGTCGTACGTGGCCGGGAAGCCGCGGGCGTAGGCCTCGCGCTTCCGGCGATAGTGCTCGCCCAGGGTCATCCGGATCGACCCGAGCGGCTCCACGGTCCGGCGGATCCGGACCGGCGGCGTCCGGCCGCGCAACTCCGCCATCAGCTGGTCCACGTACTCGAGCTTCCGGAGGACCGGCCATTCCGCGTACCGCTTGCGCCAGTCGGAGCGGGGCCGGAGCCAGACCGCGAAGGTCTCCGCGAAGTCCTCGTCCGGATGGCTCTGCGCGTAGTACAGCTTGAGGTGCTGGACGTAGTGCCGGCTGGCGGGGTTGGGGCGGTAGTAGTCGGGGTAGGGGAGCGATGACGGCCCGAAGAGCTCCCGCCACCGCCGCCGGCGGTGGAGGCGCCAGGCGTGCTGGAGCGCGTGCCCCGCCTCGTGCCGGAGGATCTTCAGGCACTCGGCCCGGTCCCCGCCCTCGACCTCGAGCATCTGCGCCCGCTCGAGCCGGAGGAGGCGCGGGTGGGCGAGGTAGAAGGGCAGGGCGATCCCCGGCACGCCGGCCGGCGAGAACCACTCCTGCGCCAGCCAGACGTGGGGCCGGAGCGCGATCCCCTTCCGCGCGAGCTCCGCGTACAGCTCGTCCACGCACTCCTCCAGCCACGAGCCCTCCAGCCGGAGCCCCAGGTCGGTGAAGCGGAGCGCCAGCAGGCGCTCGGTGGCCCAGTGGGCCCAGCGCGGCGGCCGTCCCGTCACGCGGCGCAGTCCTGGCGGGCGCGCACGATGGCGGCGGGGTCGTTGGTGACGATGCCCTGCACCCCCGCCGCCCAGAGCGCTCTCGCCCGGCCCGGGTCGTCCACGGTCCAGACGTGCACCGTGGCACCGGCGGCGTGCGCCCGGCGGAGGAACCCGGCGGTGGGCACGCGGAGCCCGCGCCAGCGCTCGGGCACCGCGAACATCGCGCAGCGGATCCGTCCGGAGGGGAGGCCGAGCCGGGCGCGGGCCCAGAGGGCGCCGATCTCGCGGCGGCTCCCGGAGACGGCCACGTCGGTGCCGCGGAAGGCGGCGAGCACCGCGTGGTGCTCGGAGCCGACCGCCACCCGGCGTGTGGCCCCATGGGCCCGCAGCGCCGCGAGGACCGCCTCCTGCACCGCCGCCACCTTCACCTCGAGGAGCAGGGTGGCGCCGGGAAAGGTCTCCAGCACCTCGTCGAGGGTCGGGATCCCGGCGCCGAGCCCGCGGAGCCGGGCGGCGGTCTCGCGCGCCACGACGAGGGCCTCGCCGGTGGTCCGGGATGTGTCGGGGTCGTGGATGACCACGGGCACCCCGTCCGCGGCGGCGCGCACGTCCAGCTCCAGGGCGTCCGCGCCCTGCTCCAGGGCGAGCCGGAAGGACCGGATGGTGTTCTCGGGGGCGTGGGCCGCGGCACCGCGGTGGCCGATCACGGGGCGGGCGCCGGGGGCCGAGAGGATGCTCACGACGGGCTCCGCGGGACGGGAAGACCCGCGTATTCTAGGCCCGGCCCGCGGCGGCACAAGGCCGCGTTGCGGGAGGCCGCGCCCGGAGCGTAGTCTTCCTGTCGTCTTCCACTCGCGCCCGGAGTCCCCCCGACAGATGGCTCGCCAGCGGCCCGGCTACCCGGTCGCCCTCCTGCTGCTCCTCGTCGCGTACGTCGCGACCGGTGCCGCCTCCCTGACCCTCGCCCCGCTCGGGCGCGAGGTGTCATCGGTCTGGCTCCCGAGCGGGCTCGCGCTCGGCGCGCTCCTCCTCCTCGGCGTCCGGTACGCGCCGGCGGTCCTGGCCGGGGCGTGGGTGCTCGCCGTCGTCGGGGGCGAGGCGCCGCCCGGGCTCGCGCTCATTCCCGCGGTCGGCGACACCATCGAGCCGCTCCTCGGGTGGTGGCTCCTCACGCGGGCGCAGCCGGGCGGCTTCCGGCTGCAGCGGGTGCAGGACGTGGTGTGGCTCTTCGCGGTCGCGGCGGCCACCCCGGTGCTCTCGGCGGCCATCGGTACCGCCGCCTTCACCCTGGGCGGACAGTTCGCCGCCACCAGCTCCGCCGAGGCCGGCATCATCTGGTGGCTGGGCAACATGGTGGGGATCGTCGCGGTGACCCCGCTGCTCCTGGTCTGGGGCCGGAAGACCGGGGCGCCGAAGCACGACTCCGCGCTGCCTGCGGGCCTCTGGATCGCGGGCATCGGCCTGCTCTCGGCCGTCGCCCTGGTCGGTCTCTGGCGCGACGTCGGCTACCTCTTCCTCCTGGCCCCGCCGGTGGTCCTCGCGACCCTGCGGTGGCGGATGCGCGGGGCCGCCACGGCGGTGCTGCTTGCCACCATCGTCGTGATGGTGGCGGGCGTCGTCCAGCCGGCCCTCCTCGACCGGCCGACCGGGTTCGAGAACTTCTTCCTGATCCAGCTCCTCCTGACGGTCGTGGCGGGAGTGGCGTTGCTCCTCGCGGCGTCGCTCGAGGGACTCGACCGGGCCGCCGACGAGCTTCGCTCCACGGGTGACGCCTATCGCACCCTGCTCGACGCCTCGCCGCTGCCCATCGTGGGCCGGGACCTCGAGGGCCGGATCACCCTCTGGAACGGCGCCGCGGAGCGGCTCTACGGCTATGCCGAGGCCGACGTCCTCGGCACCGTCGGCGACATGATCCCGCCGGACAAGGAGGAGGAGTTCCGGCGCGTCGTCGACCTGCTGCGGGAGGGCCGGTCGGTGTCGGTGGCGGAGACCCGGCGCCGGACCCGCGCCGGGGAGGTCATCGAGCTGAGCCTCGCGGTGGCCCCGGTGCGCGGCGCCGATGGAACCGTCACCGGCGGCGTCTCGGTGTTCAACGACCTCACGGCGGAGAAGCGCGCCCTGGCCGCGCTCGGGAAGAGCGAGGAACGCTTCGCCCTCGCGGCGCGCGCCAGCGACGATGCGATCTACGACTGGGATATCCGCTCGGACCGCATCTGGTGGAGCGACAGCTTCGCCGAGCTGTTCGGCCACGTGCCGGCGAGCTTCGGGCCGTGCAACGACTCGTGGGAGCGGCTGCTTCACCCCGCCGACCGCCCGCGGGTGCAGGCGGGGCTCTGGGAGGCGATCCGCGGCGCCGGGGACTCGTGGACCTGCGAGTACCGGTTCCGCCGCGCGGACGGGAGCTGGGCGGTGGTGTACGATCGCGGCTACATCCTGCGCGACGCGGAAGGCGCCGGCATCCGGATGGTGGGCGCGCTCTCCGACATCACCGCCCAGCGGGCGGCCGAGGACCTGGTCCGGGCCAGCGAGGAGCGGCTCCGCAAGCTGGTGGAGAACGTGCTGGACGTGATCTGCGAGATCGGCACCGACGGCCTCGTCCGCTTTGCCAGCCCCTCGGTGCGCACGGTGCTCGGCTACCAGCCCTCGCAGTTCATCGGGCGCTCGGCCATGGAGCTGATCCATCCCGAGGACCTGGAGGCCGCCAGCCGCTCGCTCCGCCGGACCTTCGAGGAGGCCGGCGTGGTGCAGCAGGCCGAGTTCCGGGTGCGCCGCGCGGACGGCGAGTGGGCGGCGTTCGAGGCCAGCGCGAAGGCGACGACCGCCGCCGACGGCACGCCGATCGCCGTGATCGCGGCCCGCGACATCTCGGGCCGGCGCGAGCTGGAGGAGCGCCTGCGGCAAGCCACGCGGCTCGAGGCAGTGGGCGTGCTGGCGGGCGGCGTGGCGCACGACTTCAACAACCTGCTCACCTCGGTCCTGGGCCACGCGGAGCTGATCCTGACCGGCGTCCGGTCCGACGACCCGATCCGGCCCGACGTGGAGGAGATCCGCCGCGCCGCCAACCGCGCCGCGGAGCTCACCCGGCAGCTCCTGGCGTTCAGCCGGCGGCAGGTGGTCGCCCCGCGCGTGGTGGACCTCAACGCCGTGGTGCGGGGGGTGACCACGATGCTCCGGCGCCTGATGGGCGAGGACATCGTGCTCGAGCTGGACCTCGCCGAGACCCTGGTGCCGGTCTACGCCGACGCCGCGCAGCTCGAGCAGGTGATCGTCAACCTCGCGGTCAACTCCCGGGACGCGATGCCGCGGGGCGGCCGGCTCGGCATCCGCACGCGGATGCGGCCTCCACCACCCGACCCGCGCGGCCTTCCCCCCGCGCTCGCGCGCGACGGGCAGGTGGTGCTGATCGTGGAGGACACGGGGGAGGGGATGGACGCGAAGACGCTGGCCCACGTCTTCGAGCCGTTCTTCACGACCAAGCCCGCGGGCCGTGGCACCGGCCTCGGCCTCGCCACGGTCTACGGCATCGTGAGCCAGGCCGGCGGCCACATCGGGGTCGAGAGCGAGCCCGGCCGCGGGGCCCGGTTCACCATCCGGCTCCCCCCCGCCGACCGGCCGCTCGACGCGGAGCCCGGCGCGGCCACGGCGGCCGGCCCCGAGGGCGACGGCCGGGGGACGATCCTGGTGGTGGAGGACGAGGCGCCGGTCCGCCAGTTGGCGGTGCGCGTCCTCCGGGGCGCGGGCTATCGCGTGCTCGCCGCGGCCGGTGCGGAGGAGGCGGACCGCCTCGCGGACACGCACGAGGGCGCGATCGACCTCCTGCTCACCGACGTGGTGATGCCGGAGCGGAGCGGCCCGGCGCTGGCCGACGGGCTCACGGCGCGCCGCGCCGGGCTCCGCGTCCTGTTCATGTCGGGCTACACCGACGGCCAGCTCCAGGAACACGGGGTGCTGCTGCCCGGCGTCACCCTCCTCGCCAAGCCCTTCACTCCCGACCAGCTGGTGCGGCGCGTGCGCGCCGCCCTCGACGGCGCCGCGTCAGCGGCGGTCTGAGGGCTCCTCCCGCAGCAGGTCCGCCAGCGACGTGGCGCGGTAGAACCGCACGGCCTCCTGCCGGGCCCCCTGCCATCGCCAGTGCGCCGTGCACGGGGTCCGGTCCGAGCACTCGGGCCGGCCGAGCAGGCACCGCTGCGGGCCGTCGAGCTGGTCGAACGGTTCGATGACCTCCGCCAGCCGGATCCGCCCCGCGGGCCGGGCCAGCCGGAACCCCCCTCCCTTGCCGCGCGCCGACGCCAGCACGCCCGCCCGGGCGAGTCCGTGGAGCGTCTTGGAGAGGTAATTGGCGGGGAGGCGGAGGCGGCTGGCGAGTTCGGCCGCCTGGAGCGGTTCCCCCTCCCGTTGCTGGGCCAGCTGGAGGGCGGCGCGGAGGGCGTACTCGGCGGTCTGCGACAGCATCTGCGGCTCCGTTAGAACTCGCTTCACGATTACTTCATCCACATATGATCTAACTATAGGCCACGTCGGGCGGCCTCGCCAGAGGCCGCGTGGTCCTCAACTGCTCGCGCCGAGGTGTCGTGGATGTCCATCCGGTCCCTGATTCCCCTCTCCGTCCTTCTCGTCACCCTCGTCGCCTGCGGCGGGGAGCGCGCGCCCGGTGACGGTGGGCCCACACCGCCGGCCGGTGGTGCGCCGCCGGCCGCCGACCTCACGCCCTTCCAGCTGGAGAACGGCATCGGCCCGGTCACCGAGGCGGTGACGCTCGGCGCGTTCGACCACGAGCTCGCCGAGGACGGGAAGGAACTCTTCGAGACGAAGTGTTCCGCCTGCCACAAGCTGGGCGAGCGCTACGTCGGCCCCGCGCTGGGCGAGGTGCTCCAGCGCCGCACGCCGGCGTACGTGCTCAACATGATCCTCAACCCGCAGGAGATGTACGAGAAGCACCCCGTCGCCAAGCAGCTGCTGGCGGAGTACCTGAGCTACATGCCGAACCAGGCCCTGACGCAGGAGCAGGCCCGGGCGGTCGTCGAGTACCTGCGCCCGGAAGGCCAGAAGGTCGACTGAGGGCCGCCGGTCAACCACCAACCGGCCGCGGGCCGGAGGAGGCCTCTGTGAGGAGGAAGCACATGCGGACAACGCGGATCACCCCCGGGCTGGCCCTGGTCGCGGCACTCGCCGTCACGGGGTGCGGCCAGGGAGGCAAGGCGCCGCTCGCCGGCGCGGCGAACGCCGCCCAGCGGGTGTACGTGGCGCCGGGTGAGCACGACGAGATCTACGCCTTCATGTCCGGCGGGTTCAGCGGCAACGTGCCGGTGTACGGCCTGCCCTCCGGCCGGCTGCTGACGCAGGTGGCGGTCTTCTCCCAGTACCCGGAGAAGGGGTACGGGTACACCGAGGAGTCGAAGCCGATGCTGATGACCAGCCACGGCTTCGTGCCCTGGGACGACGCGCACCATCCCCAGCTTTCCCAGACCGACGGCAAGGTGGACGGCCGCTGGCTCTTCATCAACGGCAACAACACGCCGCGCATCGCCCGGATCGACCTGACCACCTTCGAGACGGTCGAGATCATCGAGATCCCGAACACGGCCGGTTCGCACGCGTCGCCGTTCCTGACCCAGGGGACGGAGTACGTGGTGAGCGCCACGCGCTTCAGCGTGCCGACGCCGCAGCAGGACGTGTCGATCGCGTCCTACAAGGAGACCTTCTCCGGCGTGCTCTCGTTCGTGAAGGTCGATTCCGCCACCGGCGGGATGAGCCTGGCGTTCCAGATCCGGATGCCGGGGTACGACTACGACCTCTCCCACGCCGGCAAGGGCCCATCGCACGGCTGGGCGTTCTTCACCTCGTACAACTCCGAGCAGGCGCACAGCATGCTGGAGCGCGGGGCGTCGCAGAACGACAAGGACTTCGTGGCCGCGGTGAACTGGAAGGTGGCCGAGCAGTGCGTGGCCGAGGGCAAGGGGCGGAAGGAGGCGGCCGCCTACGCCCACAACGAGGTGGACCACGCCACCCACGTGGCCTCGCATGAGCTGCGGCGCGAGGTGACGGTGCTCGAGCCGGCCACCTGCGCCGGGCTGGTGTACTTCCTGCCGACGCCCAAGTCGCCCCACGGGGTGGACGTGGACCCGACCGGCGAGTACATCGTGGCCGGCGGCAAGCTCGCCACGGTGCTCCCGATCCACTCGTTCTCCAAGATGCTCAAGGCGATCGAGGCGAAGGCGTTCGAGGGCGAGGTGGGCGGGGTGCCGGTGCTCAAGTACGCCGAGGTCAACGCCTGCGAGGTGCAGAACCCGGGGCTCGGGCCGCTCCACACCGAGTTCGACGGCAAGGGCTTCGCCTACACCTCGGTGTTCATCAGCTCCGAGATCATCAAGACCAACCTCGAGCGCTGCGAGGTGGTGGACCGGATCCCGACCTACTACTCCATCGGGCACCTGATGATCCCGCAGGGTGACAGCCGCGAGCCCTACGGGAAGTACATGGTGGCGCTCAACAAGATCACCAAGGACCGCTACCTCCCGACCGGCCCCGAGCTGACCCAGTCGGCGCAGCTCTACGACATCAGCGGCGAGAAGATGGAGCTCCTGCTCGACTTCCCGACCACGGGGGAGCCGCACTACGCGCAGGCGCTGCCGGCCTCGCTGATCAAGGACCGGCAGGTGAAGGCATACGACCTGGCGGGGAACACCCACCCGTGGGTGACCCGGAGCGAGAAGGACGTCCGGGTGGTGCGGCAGGGCCGGAACGTGCACGTGGGCATGACCGCCATCCGCAGCCACTTCATGCCCGACAACATCGAGGGCATCCAGGTGGGCGACTCGGTCTTCTTCCACGTG
>DATIBS010000008.1:0-4856 GCA_035457305.1 Gemmatimonadales bacterium | reverse complement strand
CCTTCCTGTCCTTCGCGACCGGCGCCGCGAAGGTCTCGCTCGCCCGGCCGGGCAGCACCGCGCCCGCAGAGTCGCTCTTCGCCGCGCCCTCGCTGGCCTGGACCGGTGCCTGGCTCCCCGACGGCAGCGGGGTGGTCACCGTCGTGACGAACTCCAGTTCCCAGTCGGGTTTCGACCTGGCCCTGCTCCGCCGGCCGGAGTGGCGCGTCGAGCCGATCGCCGCCTCGACCTACACCGAGGCGTGGCCCAGCCTCTCCCCCGACGGCCGGTGGGTGGCCTATGCCTCCAACCTGTCGGGCCGGCAGGAGGTGTACGTGACCTCGCTCGACGGCGGGCAGGAGCACGTCCAGGTCTCGCTCGACGGCGGGGGCGAGCCGGTCTGGTCCCGCACCGGCCGGGAGATCTTCTACCGGCGGCACGCGAGCCCCACCGACGCCGAGCTGATGGCGGCGACGGTCGCGACCGACCCGGAATTCCGGGTGATCGCGCGCACGCCGCTCTTCCCGGTGGCCCTGATGGAGGTCTCCCAGCCGCACGCGAACTACGACGCGGCGCCCGACGGGCAGTCGTTCGCGTTCATCCGCCGGAGCCCGGCGACCCGGATCGAGGTGATCCAGAACCTCCCCGAGCTCGTCCGCCGGCTCCAGCGCACCGGCCGGACCGACGCGCGATGACCGGGCCGCCCGCCGGCCTCGCCGCCGCGCTCGCCGACCGCTACCGCCTCGATCGCGAGCTCGGCCGCGGCGGGATGGCCACGGTCTGGCTGGCGCACGACGTCCGCCACGGCCGCCAGGTGGCGGTCAAGGTGCTCCATCCCGAGCTCGGCGCCGTGCTCGGCGTGGAGCGCTTCCTCGCCGAGATCCGGACCACCGCCCACCTCTCGCACCCCGGCATCCTCCCGCTCTTCGACTCCGGCACCGCCGCGGGGCAGGTGTTCTACGTCATGCCGTACGTGCCGGGCGAGTCGCTTCGCGCGCGGATGGACCGGGAGGGGCAGCTTCCGGTGGGCGACGCGGTGCGGATCACCGTGGAGGTGGCGGAGGCGCTGGCGCACGCGCACGGGCAGGGCGTCATCCATCGCGACATCAAGCCGGAGAACATCCTGCTCCAGGGCGGCCACCCGCTGCTGGCCGACTTCGGCATCGCGCTCGCCGTGCAGGAGGCGGGCGGCGGCCGCCTCACCCAGACCGGCCTCTCGCTCGGCACCCCGCAGTACATGAGCCCGGAGCAGGCCGCCGCCGAGCGTAGCGTGGACGGCCGGAGCGACATCTACTCGCTCGGTGCCGTGCTTTACGAGATGCTGGCCGGCGTCCCGCCCTTCAGCGCGCCGACCACACAGGCGGTGCTGGTCAAGCTGATGACGGAGGAGCCGAAGCCGCTCGGCACCCTCCGAAAGTCGGTGCCCGACCACGTGGCGGACGCGGTGCACACGGCGCTGGAGAAGCTCCCCGCGGACCGCTACGCGACGCCGACGGAATTCGCCCAGGCGCTGGGCCGAGCCGCCGAGCCGCCGAGTCGCCGAACTGCCGGCCGAGCCGCCGCGGCGCCGAGCCGTCGAGCCACCGTCCTCGCCGCCGGCGCCGCCGGCCTGGTCCTCGGCGGCATCGCGGGGCTGCTCGCCACCCGCGCCCTCACCAGCCCGCCGGCCCCCCAGCTCGCGAGCCACCTCGCCATCCTGGCGGACAATGTCGGCGGCTCCGGCTCGCCCGCCCTCCGCCGCCAGATCGCGTTCACCCCCGACGGCGAGTCGCTCCTGTTCGTGGTGGTGAACGCCGCCGGGGTGAACGAGCTGATGCGCCAGCGGCTGGACGCCCCGGAGCCCACCCGCCTGCCTGGCACCAACGCACTGGCCGGACCCACCGTGTCACCCGACGGCCGCTGGCTCTACGGGTCGGGCGCCGAGGGGGCCTTCCGGCTGCCGCTGCAAGGCGGCTCCAGGACCCGCCTCCCGGAGGAGTACTTCCACGCGGCCGTCGCCTCGGACGGCACCCTCTGGTACAGCAGCACCGGGGCCATCCTGCGGCGGATCAGGCCCGGCGCGGATTCGGTGGAGTCGCCGTTCGGCGAAAGCCGGCGCTTCGAGATCCAGCAGCTGCTCGACGACCGGACGGCGATCGTGGTGGGCCGGGTGCTCGGCACGGCAAGCGGCATCGTCTACCTCCTCGACCTCGAGCGCGGCGACACCACCCGGCTCCTCGACGTCCCCGTGGTCGAGGCCCGCTGGACCTCGGGCCACCTCGTCTGGGTGCTGCCGGACGGGTCGCTGGTCGCCGCCAGCCACGACCTCGGCTCCGGCCAGCGCGGCCCGTCCTTCCAGATCGCGACCGGGGTGTCGGTGACCGGCACCGGCATCGCCCAGATCGCCGTCGCGCCGAATGGGGCGGTGGCCTACATACCGGAGTCGCCCCGGTTGCTCACCTTCGTGGACCTGCAGGGCGCCTCGCGGCCGGCCTTCCCCGAGGCCCGGAACTTCCACGCCCCCCTCTTCTCGCCCGACGGGCGCCGGCTTTCGTTCGACTTCACCTCGGCGGAGGGGCGGGACAGCTGGGTGCTCGACCTGGCGCAGGGGACGCTCACCCGGGCGACGTTCGCGGGCGACGGCCACGACGCCACGTGGACGCCCGACGGCCGGCACCTGACCTACGTCTCGGCCCGCAGCGGGGTGCTCGGGGTCTACCGGATCCGCCCGGGAGGGACGGGCGTGGCGGAGTCGCTCTTTGCCGCACCCGAGGTGACGTGGACGGGCGAGTGGCTGGCGGACGGCAGCGGCCTGGTCACCACCGCCGCGCTCTCGCCGGGCTCGACCAGCGACATCGCGCTCCTGGCCGGCGGTGGCAGCGGCCCACTCCAGCCGATCGTGGCCACGCCGTTCAACGAGCAGTACCCGGCGCTCTCGCCCGACGGCCGCTGGCTGGCGTACGTCTCGAACCAGTCCGGTCCCCAGCAGGTCTATGTGCGGCCGTTCCCGGGCACCGACGCCGACGAGGCGGTGCAGGTCTCGCTCGACGGCGGGACCGAGCCGGCCTGGAGTCCCGACGGGCGCCAACTCGCCTACCGCAGCACGACGGAAGGGCACCCGGAACTGATCCTCGCGGACCTGAACGGAACCGGCGGGCTCACGGTGACTGCCCGGCGCGCGCTCTTCCCCATCGCCGACTACATCGCCACCGCCCCCCATGCCAACTACGACTGGATGCCCGACGGCCGCGGGTTTGTGATGGTGCAGCGGGGTCCGTCCACCCGGATCATGGTCATCCAGAACCTCCCCGGGCTGGTGCGCCGGCTGCAGGGCGCCGCCGCGCGCTGAGCGGCCCTCAGGGCCCGGCTCCCGCCCGCCGCACCACCTGCCCGCGCGCGAAGCCGGACCCGTCCTTCACCCGCGCCACCGAGAACCGCGGCTCGACCGTCACCACCTCGATGGTGCCCACCCGGCGTTCCGGCGAGCCGAGGTTCCTCCCCGACTCGGGATCCACCAGGGGCGCCTGCCGCTCGAAGACCTCCAGCACCTGTCCCGGGGCCATCCCGTCCTCCGCGCCGGCGTTCAGGTAGATCGTCTCCTCGCGCACGTCCGCGATCCGGGCGGACCACCGCACCGCCGGCATCCCCTCCACGATGGCGCGCACCGCGCGCGTGATCGCCTCACGCGACGCCTCCCCCAGCGGGCTGCTCCACGCCCCGCTCGTGCCGAGGTGCCGGTCGCCCCGGGTGATCTCGCTCGCGATGCCCGTGGCGCTCGCGTTGCCGGTGCCCGCCGCCGACGCGAGCACCTCCCCGGTGGTGGCGTCGATCAGGCGCAGGTCGATCACCACCTGGGCGTTGAGGCGCGACGCGCTGGCCGTCACGCCCTTCACGAGGTTGAGCGCATTGCCCCCCAGCGCCTGCTGGGTGTAGGCGTAGCCGGTGATGTCGCCGGTGACCATCGCCTGGGCCCCGATCACCCCGCCCTGCCCGGGCGCGGTCTGCTGGTTCACCCGGCCCGAGGCCCCGAAATCCTGCTCCGCCAGGACCGCCTGCGCCTGCTGCCGCTCCAGCACCACGAACCGCCGGGACTCCACCAGGGTGGTGGTCAGGATCTCGGTGAGCGCGCGGGCGAACTCCGGCGGGGGCGGGAGCGCCACCGTGGTCGTGGTCTGGGTGCCGCCCTGCGCCATCGGCACCTGCGCCGTCTGCATCCGGAGGGCGCTCCCGGAGAGATCCATCACGGCCAGCCGGAGCTTCGCCGTCTCGGGACCGACTCCGACTCCCTGGGCGCCGAGGGCTGCCGGCGCCAGCGCGAGCGCCGCGGCGAGCATGGGCACCGCCAGGCGCGCCGTCATTGCTTCACCACCTCGACCCGGCGGTTCTGCGCGCGGCCCTCGGCGGTCGTGTTCGGGGCGGCAGGCTTCGTGTCGCCGAGCCCCCGGGTGGTGATCCGGTCGGCCGGGATCCCGAACTGGCCGACCAGCGCGGCCTTCACCGCCGCTGCGCGGGCCTCGCTCAGCTTCAGGTTCGCCGCGGCTCCGCCGACGTTGTCGGTGTGGCCCTCGATCAGGACCCGGAGGTCCGGGTGCTCCCGGAGCGTCGTGGCGATCTCCTTGAGCACCGGACGGGATTCGGGCTGGAGGTCCGCCTTGCCCGTCGCGAAGAGGATCCCCTGGGTGGCCCACCGACCCTTCGCGGCGAGCGCGTCGTACAGGACGTCGGTCTCGCTCTCGGCCACCCGGATCCGCGCGAGATACACCGCCTGGCCCGGCTCCTCCGAGCCGCGGAGGAAGACCCGGATCACGGAGTCACGCCGGAAGGCCAGCTCCGGGATGTTGTACATCCGGCGCTCGTTCACGTAGAGCTTGAAGTAGGGGCCGTCCATCAGGACGCGG
>DATIBS010000007.1:0-12996 GCA_035457305.1 Gemmatimonadales bacterium | reverse complement strand
CGGCACCAGCACGAACCGCGCGAAGGCGCGGAGGCCGCCGGGCCACGAATTGTCCGCCTCGAGCGCCTCGACATCGCGCGGCACGCCGGCGAGGAAGAAGAGCGGGTGGAAGAGGAGCGCCATCACCACCCAGAGTCGCGCATAGGTCCGCTCGGGGACGTCGAGCCCGAAGAGCTGGTCGAGGGCCACCAGCGCGAGCGCCAGCCCGAAGAAGAGCGCCGCGGCGTAGATCCCGCCGAGCAGGAAGCGCTCGAAGATCCGGCGGTTGAACTGCCAGAAGGCGTTGGGTTCGCGCCGGCCGAGGAAGGGCAGGCACGCCACCAGCAGGTGGAAGAGGAGGGCGAGCTGGACGAACCGGGTGGCCTGGAGCGTCTCGGTCCACCGCGGGAAGCCGAGCCAGTAGAGCGGGATCACCAGCGCCGCGATGGCGAGTCCGCCGAGCCGGCCGGCCGCCGGGCCGCCGAGCCGCCGCTCCAGTCCCACCGTCCCCGCCACGCCGAGCGGCAGCGCGAGCAGCGCAGCCGTGAGCAGGCGGAGGGCCGGCTGCTCGTCCCGGCCCGGGGTGTCGGCGATGAGCTGGAACGCGGCCACGGTGGCGAGCCCGGCGGCGAGCACCGGGCCGGGGAAGCGGAGCACGGCGTCCCGGGTGCCGGCGGCGATCTGGTCGAGGGAGGGCAGACGAAGGCGCATGGACCGGGCTCCAGGGAGGATCCACCAGGGTACAAGGTACCCCTGGCGCACGTCAAAGTACTTTACCACACAAAGTCAAATCCCGCAACCCTGCCCACTGCTCCCGTCCTCCCGTCGCGGTCCCCCTACCGCTCCCCCGGCGCCATGTGGGTGGCCAGCAGCACCTTCCTGAGCCCAGCCGGGAGCGCCCCATCGATCCCCGCGAGGTTGATGGTCTGGGCGTAGAGGGTCTTCACCGTCTCGAGCATCTTCGCCTCGTCGGCCGGGGCCAGGTCGGGGAGCCGCACCCGGCCGGCACCCACCGCGGGCGCGAGCGGGTGCCACTCGTGGCGCTCCGCCGGGGTGAGGCTGTCGTACACCGCCTGGCCGATGGCCCACTCGACCTCGATGAGCGGCGCGCCGTCGACGGTCTCCTTGAAGACCAGTCCCTGGAGCACGCCGTCCCGGAGCGGCTTGAACCAGTGATGCGCGGTGTAGCTCCGTTCGCCGAGCCAGTGAGTGGCGGCGATGTGGACGGTGTAACCGGCGAGCGGATTCTGGGCGACGGCGGTGGTGGTGGCGCTTGCGGCGAGGATTGCGAGGAGGGCGGCGGCGCGGAGCGCTTGGGTCGGCATGGCTGGCTCGCGGTGGGAGAATGGCGCGAGTATATTTAGTATAACTAAATAAAGCAAGCGAGCGACACCCCTGCCCCCTCAACCCCGCCGGTTCCCGCCGCGCCGGCGCCGAACCGGTCAGTTCCTGCCCGACGACGCCCCGCTCCCCGCGGCGCCGCCACCGGTGCGCCCGGAGCCGGGGCCCTTGCCAGCCGATCCGTCGGCCCAGCTCCTCACGGCCCTCGGCAGGATCGGCCTGGCGCTCCGGAGCGGCGCATGGCGCCAGGCGTGGCACAGCGAGATGACGCCCACCCAGGTGCAGATCCTGCTCCTGCTCCGCAGCCGAGGCCCGCTCCGGATCGGTGCCATCGCCGAGGGACTCGGCGTCACCGACCCCACCGCCTCGACCGCGGTGAAGACGCTGGTGGCCAAGGGCCTCGCGCTCCGGGAGCCCGATCCCGCCGACGCCCGCGCCCGCCGGGTCGCGCTCACGCGCATCGCCCGCGAGTCGGCCGACCGCCTGGCCGGGTGGCCCGAGGTGCTGGCCGGAGCGGTGGACGCGCTCGCCCCCGCCGACCAGGCGACGATGCTCCGCGCGATGATGCAGGTGATCGCGACGCTCCAGCGCCGGGGTGGGATCCCGGTGAGCCGGATGTGCGCCACCTGCCGCCACTTCCGCCCGAACGCCCACCCGGGCAACGCGGAACGGCCCCACCACTGCGACTTCGTGGACGCGCCCTTCGGCGACCGTGCACTCCGGCTCGACTGCGTCGACCACCGGTCGGTTGCCGGGGTCGGCGGCGCGGCATAGCGTTCCCCCATGACCACCCGCCGCGACTTCCTCCGTGCCACCGGGGCATTCGCCCTCGCCCCGGCGATCCACCTCCCCTCGCGTGCCGAGTTCGACCTCGTGCTCCGGGGCGGCGCCCTCCTCGACGGCACCGGTGCTGCGGCCCGCCTCCTCGACGTCGGCATCACCGCCGGGCGCATCGCCGCCCTCGGCCCCGCCCTCGGCGCCGGCCGCGACGAGATCGACGCCCGGGGCCTCACCGTCGCCCCCGGCTTCATCGACATCCACTCCCACGGCGACGGCTCGCTCGGCGAGGACCCCCGCGCGGAGTCGGTGATCCGGCAGGGGATCACCACAGTCGTCGCGGGCCAGGACGGCGGCGGCCGGCCGGTGGGGGAGGTGGCCGACCGGATGCGCACGTTCCGCCCGGCGTGCAACGTCGCCGCGATGGCGGGGCTCGGCAGCCTCCGCGCGGTGGTGATCGGCGAGGACGACCGCCCCGCGACCCCCGACGAGATCGTCCGGATGCGGGCGCGGGTCGAGCGCGCCCTCGCGGACGGCGCCTGCGGCGCCTCGAGCGGACTCGAGTACACTCCCGGCGCCTTCGCGTCGACCGCCGAGCTCGCCGCGGTCTGCCGCCCGCTCGCCGCGCACGGGCTGCCGTACGCGACGCACATGCGGAACGAGGACGACCGGCTCCTCGAGTCCATCGACGAGGCCATCGCGGTGGCCGAGGGTGCCGGCTGCCCGCTCCAGGTGAGCCACCTCAAGACCCAGGGTCCGCGGAACTGGGGCAAGCTCGACGCCGCCTTCGCGCGGATCGAGACGGCGCGCGCCCGCGGGATCGATGCGGCCTTCGACCGCTATCCCTACATCGCGTACCAGACGACGCTCGCCAACCTCTTCCCCGCCGCCGCGCGCGACGGCGGCACCGAGGCGTTCCTCGCGCGGCTCGATGACCCGGCGCTGCGCGAGGCCTGCCTGGCGAAGATCGAGCTCATCGGCGGGTGGGACAACGTGCAGATCTCCGGCGTGGCCGAGGACGCCGACCGCGCGGCCGAGGGCCAGCGGCTCGGCGGGTACGCCACCTCGCTCGGCCAGGACCCGTTCACCCTCACGGTGGCACTGCTCCGCCGCAACAACGGGCGGGTGGGGATGGTCGGCTTCGCGATGAGCGAGGAGAACCTCGAGCGGATCCTCGCCCACCCGCTCGGCATGGTCTGCAGCGACGGCGGCGCCGTCGCGGTGGACGGGCCGGCTCGGCGCGGGCATCCGCATCCCCGCTCGGTCGGCACCTTCCCGAGGGTGCTCGGCCGCTACGTGCGCGAGCGGAAGGCGCTCACGCTGGAGCAGGCAGTGCACAAGATGAGCGGCTATCCGGCGAGCCGGCTCCACCTGGCCGACCGCGGGCGGGTGGCCGAGGGCCTCGCGGCGGACCTCGTGGTGTTCGACCCGGCCACGGTGGCCGACCGCGCCACGTTCGAGGACCCGTTCCAGTACCCGGTGGGGATTCCCGCGGTGGTGGTGAACGGGGAACTCGTGCTCCGGGGCGGGGAGCGCACGCCCGCCCGCCCGGGCCGGTTCGTGCGGCCGGCGTGACGCGGATTCGATCGCAAGAACCGGGGCGCGGGCACGGCCGCCGGAGGCGACATTCGGCGCAGACACCTGAGGAGCGCCAGATGACCGCCATCGCCCACGAGCCCCGACCCGCGATTCGCGACCCGCGACCCGCGACCATCGATCCCGACGCCGCCTGGCGCGCCGTCGAGGCCCGCGACCCGCGCGCCGACGGGCAGTTCGTCCTCGCCGTCCGGACCACCGGCATCTACTGCCGGCCCATCTGCCCGGCCCGTCGGCCCCGGCGGGAGAACGTCACCTTCTTCGCCGACCCCGACGCCGCCGAGGCGGCCGGCTTCCGCGCCTGCCTCCGCTGCCGGCCGCGGGGCGAGGCGAGTGCCGCCGACCGGGCGGTCGCGCAGGCCCGCGCCCTCCTCGACGCGCGGGGCGGCGAGCGGGTCACGCTCGACGAGCTCGCCCGCACCACGGGAATGACCGCCACCCACCTGCAGCGGATCTTCACCGCCCGGGTGGGCGAGAGCCCGCGGGCCTACGCCGCGCGGCTCCGGGAGGAGCGGCTTCGCGGGGCGCTCCGGAGCGAGGCCACCGTCTCGCGCGCCATCTACGAGGCGGGCTATGCCGCCTCGAGCCGCGCCTATGCCGGCGCCGACCGGGCCCTCGGCATGACCCCGGCGGAATTCCGCCGGCGGGGCGCGGGGGTCGAGCTCCGGGTGGCCTCGGCGCCCTGCTCGCTCGGGCACGTGGTGATCGCCGCCACCAGCCGCGGCATCGCGGCGGTGCGGTTCGGGAGCGACCCGCGCGCGCTGGTGCGCGCGCTCCGCGAGGAGTTCGCCGAGGCGCGGATCGAGGCGGCGGACGCGCAGCTCGCCGAGTGGATCCGGCAGGTGGTGCGGCTGGTGGACGGGATCGGGCTCGGCCGCGAGCTCCCGATCGACGTGGCGGGCACCGAGTTCCAGCGGCGGGTGTGGGCGGTGCTGCGCCAGATCCCGAGCGGCGAGACGGTCACCTACGCCGAGCTCGCGCGCCGCATCGGGCAGCCGCGGGCGGTGCGCGCGGTTGCCGGCGCCTGCGCGGCGAACCCGGCGGCGGTGGTCATTCCCTGCCACCGGGTGGTGCGGAGTGACGGCGACCTCGGTGGGTATCGCTGGGGCGTCAAGCGCAAGCGGGCGCTGCTCCGGGCCGAGGCCTCCGCGCGCCGGCCGGCGTAGAGATCACCGCAGAGGCGCGGAGGACGCAGAGAAAAGCGACCACCGGAAACTCGTTGCCCCACCCCTCCCCAGTGCTCGATGTCGGGGCGGGGTGGGGCAAACTGGTTCTGGCAGTTCTCTGCGTCCTCTGCGCCTCTGCGGTGAACGTTACCGCGCCCGGGCGTTCATGAAGTCCCGCAGTTCCGCCGCGAACTCCTCCGGCCGCTCCCAGTGCACCGCGTGGCCCGTCTCGGGGTAGACGACGAGCCGCCCGCGGGGAATGCGCGCCTGCAGCCGGTCCTCGGCCTCCCGCGAGAACACCGCGTCGTTGGTCCCCCAGAACATCAGGACCGGGAACCGGGTCACCGGCACCTCCGCCGGCGGGGATGCCATCATGTCCGCCGTCAGCGTGTGCCACACCCGCGCCGGCAGCTTGAGGCTCTCGACCACCGTCCGGTCCACGAACTCCTTCGGCAACGGCCGGTGGATCGTGCTCTCCTGGAACTCCCGGGCGAACGCCGTGGACACGGGGTCGGTCAGCGCCATCACCGCCTGCTCGAACTCCAGGGCGCCGTTCATCTCGCGCAGGCCGCCGGCGCTGGCGACGAGCACCAGGCGACTCAACCGTTCCGGGGCGATCGCGGCCACGTGCTGCGCGACGATGCCGCCCATCGAGTGCCCCACCACGGTGGCGCGACCGATGCCCTTCGCGTCGAGGAAGGCCACGACGTCGGCCGCGAGGTCGCGCGCCGTGTAGCCCGACTCGGGCCGGTCGGAGTCGCCGTGGCCCCGCTGGTCGAGGGCGTAGACCCGCCAGCCCGAGGGGAAGAGCGGCAGCACCCGGCTCCAGGAGAACCAGGAATCGGAGAGGCCATGGAGCAGGATCACCGGCTCGCCCGCCGGATCGCCCTGCTCGGCGTAGCGGATCCAGACCCCGGTGGCGAGGCGGACTTCGCCGAACCGGACGGCCGGACGGGAGGCCGGTACGACGGCAGGCGCGGCCATCCCGGTGAGGAGGGCGGCGCCGGCGGTGAGGGCCAGCAGGGCGGCCGCGAGTCGCGAGGTCCTCATGCTACCGCCCCCGCGCCGCGACGAAGTCCCGCAATTCCTCGGCGAACTGCTCCGGCCGCTCCCAGTGCACGGCGTGGCCGGTCTCGGGGAAGACGATCAGCCGGGCGCCGGGGATGCGGGCCTGCAGTCCGTCCTGCGTGGCGCGGGGGAAGACCGCGTCGTGATCTCCCCAGAGGAGCAGGGTCGGGAAGATGGCACGGGAGAGGTCGGGGGCCGGCGTGTCGAGCATCCCCTGCATGATCCCGTGCCAGACGCGGGCCGGCAGCTTCAAGCTCTCCGCCACCACGCGGTCCACGAACTCCGGCGGCAGCGGCCGGTGGATCGTGCTCAGCTGGAACTCGCGCACGAAGGCCTCCGGCACCGGGTCGGCCAGCGTCATCACCACCTGGCCGAACTCGTCGACCCCATTGATCTCCCGGATGCTCCCGGCGGTCGCGACGAGCACCAGCCGAGCCACCCGCCCCGGCGCGAGCCGCGCCACCTGCTGCGCCACCAGGCCACCGGTCGAGTGGCCGACGACCGTCGCCCGCCGGATCCCCTTTGCATCGAGGAACGCGATCACGTCGGCCGCGATGTCGGCCATGCCGTACCCCGTGGCAGGCCGGTCGGAGTCGCCCTGTCCCCGCTGATCGAGGGCGTAGACGCGCCACGACTCCGGGAAGAGCGGCAGCACCCGGCTCCAGGAGAACCAGGAATCGGAGTAGCCGTGCAGCAGGATCACCGGCTCGCCGGCCGGGTCGCCCTGTTCGGCGTAGTGGAGGCGGACGCCGGTCGAGAGCTGGACGTGGTCGAACCGGAGGGCCTCCGGAGCGGCCGACCCGCCGAAGCGCCGACCGGCGTCCTCGCCACCCATGCCCGACAGGAGGGCGGTGGCGACGGCGAGCGCGCCGAGGACCACGGAGGCCCGGAACGGGGCGCGGCCGGGGGCGGGCCGGGCCGCGGAGGTGTCGGTGAAGTAGTTGGCCATGCTGCACTTCCTGCGCATTGAGGTCGGGTCCGGACGGTCCGGATATTCCTGATGCGCAGGACGGACGGGGAGTCGGACAGTCGGACAGTCGGGCAGTTCAACCGTCCGACGGACCGACTGTCCGACCGTCCGACCCCACTTGACACCTGGCTATCAATATGATATCATGTTGATACCACCCTGATCCGCGAGGACACCGTGATCCGCGAAATCCAGCGCAAGGCTGCCCCCGGGCTGCCGATGCTCCTTCTCCTGCTGGCCGGCGTGGCGATTGCCATCTGGGCCCTGATCGGCCAGGTGCGGGCGGGGAACGACCCCGTCGCGGTGGCGCTCCTGGTGGGCGCGCTGGTGCTCGCCTTCCTGCTGGTGGGCCTCTTCGTGGTGCACCCGAACGAGGGCAAGGTGCTCACCCTCTTCGGCCGCTACGTCGGCACGGTGCGGGAGCCCGGGCTCTGGTGGGTGAACCCGTTCATCGTGCGGAAGCCGATCTCGCTCCGGGTCCGGAACTTCGAGACCCAGAAGCTCAAGGTGAACGACAACCACTCGAACCCGATCGAGATCGCGGCGGTGGTGGTCTGGAAGGTGGTGGACACCGCGGAGGCGATGTTCGAGGTGGACGACTACGAGCACTACGTCCGGGTGCAGAGCGAGGCGGCGGTGCGCGGGCTGGCGACGGCCTACCCCTACGACGCCCACGGCGAGGGCGAGGTGGCCCTCTCGACCCACCAGGACGAGGTCTCGAAGCGGCTGCTGACCGAGGTCCAGGACCGGCTGGAGAAGGCGGGCGTCAAGGTGATCGAGGCCCGGATCAGCCACCTGGCCTACGCGCCGGAGATCGCCTCCGCGATGCTGCAGCGGCAGCAGGCGTCGGCGATCATCGCCGCGC
Source organism: Gemmatimonadales bacterium (assembly GCA_035457305.1). Classification (GTDB taxonomy): domain Bacteria; phylum Gemmatimonadota; class Gemmatimonadetes; order Gemmatimonadales; family GWC2-71-9; genus JAICEH01. Next base: position 5,234 of record DATIBS010000007.1, on the reverse strand, counting down.
GCCGGAAGATCGTCGAGGGCGCCGTCGGGATGGTGGAGAACGCCCTCGAGCTGCTCGCGGAGAAGAAGGTCGTGGACCTCGACCCGGAGCGGAGGGCGGCGATGGTGAGCAACCTGCTGGTGGTGCTCTGCTCCGAGCGGGGCACCCAGCCGGTGGTCAACACGGGGACCCTGTACCAGTAGTCCGATGGCGGAACGGAAGGCCTTCCTCCTCCGGCTCGACCCGCGGCTCCACGACGCGCTCCAGCGCTGGGCCGCGGGCGAGCTCCGCAGCCTCAACGGGCACATCGAGTACCTGCTGCGGGAGGCGGTGACGAAGGCCGGGCGCGGCACGGACCTTGGCGGGGAGGGCTGACGATGGCGAACCGGGCGACGTGCCCCGAGTGCGGGAGCCGGGACCAGTACCAGACGCTCAAGCCGGTGAGCGCGGGCGGGCACGACCCGAGCTTCCTCCCCGACCTGGGGAAGTGGTACGAGTCGGCGAAGTTCGAGCTGGTGGTGTGCGCGGACTGCGGGCTGACGCGCTACTACGCCGCGCGCGAGGGGCGGGAAAAGCTCGGGCGGTCGACGAAGTGGCGGCGGGTGGGGTGAACCGCGCGGCGGGTCAGCCGCAGCACTCCCCGGCGGCGCTCGGGGCGGCGGCGGCCGCCGCCTTGAGCGCCGCGAGCGCGTCGAGCGCCGGGGCCAGCGTGTCCTCGCGGAGCGAGTAGTACACCCAGCGGCCGGCTCGGCGGTCGGCCACGAGCCCCGCGTCCCGCAGGGTCTTGAGGTGGAAGGAGAGCCGGGACTGCCCGGTCTCCATCACCTCGGTCAGGTCGCAGACGCAGCGCTCTCCGCCCCGGAGCAACTCCAGCACCGCCAGTCGCGTCGGGTCCGACAGCGCGTGGAACACGCGTGCCAGGTCCCCCGCCGGGAGGGCGGGCGCCGGGACAGCGTCGGCGATGGGGAGGGCGCGGGCCATGTCCCTAATATATCAACTTTCGTTGGTACGACAAGGCGCTGTTCGCTATTCGCTCCTCGCCGGCACGTCGACGAACAGCGAATAGCGATCAGCGAACAGCCCCTACTTCAGGAACAGCAACTCCCGGTACACCGGCATCGGCCACAGGTCGGCCGCCACGTCGAGCTGCAGCAGGTCGCCCAGGCGCCGCACCTCGGCCATCGCCGGCTTCACCTTCGCCTTGATGTGCTTCGCGTGCGCCATCGGGTCGTCGTGCTGCACCGCCGCCTCGACCTCGAGCACGTCGATCGCCTCGCGGAACTCGCTGATCAGCCCCACGAGGGCGGTGAGCTCGGCCTTGCCGGCCTTGTCCTCCACCCCCGCCCCGGCGGTGGCCGCGAGCGCCTCCGCGGTGCGCCGCTGGTGCTCCAGCGCGGCGGGGAGGATGAGCGTCCGCGCCATCACGCCCATGGTGTCGGCCTCGATACCGAGCTGCTTGACCCACTTCTCGACCGCGATGTGGTAGCGGCTGTCCACCTCGGCCTTGTTGAGCACCCCGTACTTCCGGAAGAGATCCGCGGTCTTCCTGGCGTTGAGCACCGGGAAGGCCTCGACCGAGTCCTGCAGGATCGGGAGCCCGCGGCGCTTCGCCTCCTCGTGCCACTCGGCGGAGTAGTTGTCGCCGTCGAAGATGATCCGCTTGTGCTCGTGGATCAGCTTCCGGACCATGCCGATCGCCGCCTGCGCCACCTTTTCCGGCGTCGCCTTGGCGCCGGCGGCCTTCTCCAGCTCGCCCGCCAGGAAGTCGAGGGACTCCGCCACGATGGTGTTGAGCACCGTGTTGGGCCAGGCGATGCTGGCGGTCGAGCCCACCGCCCGGAACTCGAACTTGTTCCCGGTGAAGGCGAAGGGGCTGGTGCGGTTCCGGTCGCCGGAGTGGCGGGGGAGCTGCGGCAGGCTCCGGGCGCCGAGGTCGAGGGTGCCGCCCTTGATGGTGCGCTTGGGCAGCCCGGCCTCCACCTGCGCCAGGATGTCGGAGAGCATCTCGCCGAGGAAGATCGAGATGATCGCCGGCGGCGCCTCGTTGGCGCCGAGCCGATGGTCGTTGCCCGCCGCGGCGATGGACGCGCGCAGCAGGTCGGCGTGGAGGTCCACCGCCCGGATCACCGCCACCAGGAAGACGAGGAACTGCAGGTTGGTGTGGGTCTCGTCCTGCGGGTCGAGCAGGTTGACGCCGGTGTCGGTGGCCATGGACCAGTTGTTGTGCTTGCCCGAGCCGTTCACCCCCGCGAACGGCTTCTCGTGCAGCAGCGCCTGCAGGCCGTGCTTCGGGGCCACCCGCTTGAGCGTCTCCATCAGGACCATCTGGTGGTCGCTGGCGATGTGACTGGTCTCGAAGAGCGGCGCGATCTCGTACTGGCCCGGCGCCACCTCGTTGTGGCGGGTCTTCACCGGCACGCCGAGGCGGTAGAGCTCGCGCTCGACGTCGCCCATGAACGCGAGCACGCGCGGCGGGATCGAGCCGAAGTAGTGGTCCTCGAGCTGCTGTCCCTTGGGCGGCCGGGCGCCGAAGAGGGTGCGCTCGCAGGTGACCAGGTCGGGCCGCTGGAAGTAGAGCTCGCGGTCCACCAGGAAGTACTCCTGCTCCGGGCCCACGGTGGTGGAGACGTGGGCGACGCCGGCGTCGGTGCCGAAGAGCCGGAGGATCCGGAGCGCGTGCTTCGACAGCGCCTCCATCGAGCGGAGGAGCGGGAGCTTGGTGTCGAGCGCCTCGCCGGTCCAGGAGACGAACGCGGTGGGGATGACCAGCGTGACCATCCCGCTGTCGCGCATCAGGAAGGCGGGGCTGGTCGGGTCCCACGCGGTGTAGCCGCGGGCCTCGAACGTCGCGCGGAGGCCGCCCGACGGAAAGCTCGAGGCGTCGGGCTCGCCCTGCACCAGGTCGGCGCCGGAGAAGTTGTACACCACGCCACCGGCGCCGTCGGGGCTCGCCAGGGAATCGTGCTTCTCGGCGGTGAGCCCGGTGAGCGGCTGGAACCAGTGGGTGAAGTGGGTGGCGCCGTTCTCGATCGCCCAGTCCTTCATCGTGGCCGCCACCACGTCGGCCACGGTCGCGTCGAGCGGCTCGCCGTGGTCGATGGTGCGGAGCAGGCTCCGGTAGATCTCCTTCGGCAGGCGCTGGCGCATCACCCGGCGGGTGAAGACGTCCTTGCCGAAGAGGGTGTCGAGCGAGCTGCTGGCGCCGTTCAGGGCGGCAGCGGCGGGGGCGGGCGGGGCGGACGCGGGGGCAGCCATCGGGGGTCCTCGGCGCGGGGGGTCCTGGCACCGGGGCGGCGCGCCCCGGCGACAGGGGGAGGTTAGGGCAAGGGCCGGGCCGCGGGTAGGGGGTTTCCCCTAGCTGGACTAGGGGAGAGGCGGTAGATTGGTCGGGCAGACGGACAGACGGACAGTCGGACAGTCCGACCCCGCCCGACTGTCCGACCGTCCGACTACCCGACTGGCCGTGCCCCTCCCCTTCCTCCCCGGCACCCTCGAGCTCCTGATCCTCCGGGCGCTCCACTGGGAGCCCACCCACGGGCACGGGGTGGCGGCGTGGATCCGGCTGGTCACCGCCGGCGCCTTCACCGTCGAGGAGGGCTCGCTCTACCCCGCCCTGCACCGGCTCGAGCGCCAGGGCCTGCTCTACTCCGAGTGGGGGCCGTCCGACCACGGCCGGCGCGCCCGCCACTACCAGCTCACGCCCGCCGGCCGGCAGGAGCTTCGCCGGCGGGCCGCCGACTGGGAGCGCTACACCGCCGCGGTGGGCCGGGCGCTGGACCACGGCCGGCCCCGGGGCCTCTGGGCGGCAGGCAGGTAGATTTCCGGTCCACCCATGCCCGGCCCCGCCGACCTCCTCGACCTGCCCGCCGACCGCGGTGCGCCCTCGCTCGCGCTGGAGCGGCTGGGGATGCTGGAGGCAGCGCTGGGAGCGGCCGGCACGACGGCAGGACGCCAGGACGGCGCGAGCGACCCGCCTGCCGCCGAGCCGCCGATCCCCCGAGCCGACACCCTCCACCACATCCGCACCTCCACCCGGCGCGTCCGGAGCGTGCTCCGGGCCTATCGCCCGTGGCTCGGCGGACGCGGCACCCGCCGGCTGCGCCGCGAGCTTCGCCGCCTGATGGCCGCGACCTCGCCCGGGCGTGACCTCGACGTCCAGCTCGACTGGCTGGCGGACCGGGCTCCCGACGTGCCCGAGCCCGCGCACGCCGGTGTGGCCTGGGTGACGCAACGACTGGAGCGGCGCCGGGCGAAGCTCCGTGACGAGGAGGACCAGGTCCTGGCCGGGCCGCCGGTGGACTTCGCCCGCGCCCGTGAGCGGCTCGGTGTCACCGACGTGTCGCCCATCCCCGCCCCGACGCTCGCCCGCGCCGCCGCGGCGGCCCTCCGCGGCAAGGCGGACGCGCTGGAGGACGACCTCGCCGGCGTGCTCTCCCTGGCCGACCGGGAGCGGGCGCACCGCGCGCGGATCCATGCGAAGCGGCTCCGCTACGTCCTGGAGCCGTTCGTCGAGGCGGTGGACGGCGCCCCGCTCCTCGAGCGGCTCACCCGGCTCCAGGACGACCTCGGCGAGTTGCGCGATGCCCAGGTGCTGGCGGAAGCGCTGGCCCGGGCACTCCGGAAGGCGCCTCCCGACGCGGTGGACGGCGTGAAGTGGCTGGCGGAGCGGATCTCGGAGCGTGAGGTGGCGGCGTGGGACCGGCTGGCCGCGGAATGGCTGGCGCCGGGCGCGGGCGGGGTGCTGCCGGGCGCGCGGGAAGTGGCCGCGCGGCTCGAGTCGCACGGATCTCCCGCCGGTCCGCCGCTCGAGATCGAGCGCAAGTACCTCCTCTCCACCCTGCCGCCGGCCGCGGAGGCCGCGCCCTGGCTCGAGATCCGCCAGGGATACCTCCCGGGCCGGGTCATTGTGGAGCGGCTTCGGCAGGTCCGCGACCAGGGGGCCGAGCGCTGGTCCCGGACGGTGAAGACCGGCCGGGGCGTGGCGCGGGTCGAGCTGGAGGAGGAGATCGCGCGCGAACTCTTCGAGGCGCTCTGGCCGCTCACCGAGGGCCGCCGGCTGGAGAAGCGGCGCTACCTGGTGCCGGAGGGCGACCTGCTCTGGCTGGTGGACGCCTTCACCGACCGCCCGCTCGTGCTCGCGGAGGTCGAGCTCCCCAACGAGGCGTTCGAGCCCGCCATCCCCCACTGGCTCCGGCCCTTCCTGCTGCGGGATGTGACGGGGGAGGTGGAGTACCTCAACTCCAGTCTGGCCCGGT
>DATIBS010000006.1:0-8836 GCA_035457305.1 Gemmatimonadales bacterium | reverse complement strand
GAGGCGCTGGTGGTCGTCCGTCACGTCCCGCTCGTGGGTGAGGTCGCCCTCCTTCTCCACGGTGGCGGAGAATTCGTCGGTCCCCTTGCGAAGCAGCCCGGCCATCCCGCCGCCCTCCAGGTAGAACTGGCGCGGCAGCCGGTACTTGAGCAGCACCGGCAGGTGGAAGTACTGCAGCCGCGTCGCTACCCGGCCGCCCCCGAACACGCTGTCCAGCGTGGCGTTCCCGAGCGGATAGGGCGGGAGGTCCTCCGCGCCCAGCGTGGACTTGACGATCACCCCGGTGTGGATCAGCCACGCGGGGTGGTCGAGCCGGATGTCGAAGTAGAAGCCGAGGTGCCAGGTCCGGAGGGTTCCACCCCCTTCCGCCCCGCGCAGGGACGCGAGGTTGAGCCCGCCGTCGAGCCCGAATTCCACTCGCCCGGTGTTGAGCGACTCGCCGAACAGGAGCGAGATGAGCACCTGGGCCGGCAGCGCCCGGGGCAGGACCAGGAGGCAGAGTGCGAGGCACGGCGCCCGCACGCCGTGGCCTCAGAGCCCGAAGCGGTACTGCAGGCCGCCGATGAACTGCCGGCGCGACCCCAGGAACCCGTACTCGCCCCGCAGCATGAAGTGCTCGTTCCACTGGAACTGCGCCCCGGCGATGAAGTTCCATTCCTGCGCCTGGCTCTTGGCGAGGGAGTACTGCACCGTGGCCGAGCCCGCGTTGGAGAGGGCGCCGTCCAGGCCGGTGAGGAACGTGCCCGCGCGGTCGAGCGCCCGGTTGGCCGCCTCGTAGCGCGCCTTGTTCGCCGGGTTGAGCTGCTCGGAGGGCGGCAGCGCGTTCCACCAGGCGTCCACCGCCTCCTGTCCGTCCGCCACCCGCACGAGTCCCTGGTCCACCGCCCCCTGGAGCTCGTCCACCGGGATCAGCTCCGCGAGGTCCAGCGAGCCGCTCGTCTCCGAGCCGATGCTCAGCCTGAATCCCCCGACCCAGGCCGCGACGGTGCGTCCCGGAGGGCCGACCTTGAACGTCTTCCCGATGCGGGGGCCGAAGACGAAGGAGAACGCCGGCTTGTCCAGGGCATCCACGTCCGACCAGGCGAAGTTCATGTCCAGGGCCACCCAGCCGCCGCCCACGCCGAACGTGGGGGTGATGCCGAATCCGAGCGTCTGGACATCGAAGTCCGCCTTGGAGGAGAACGTCGTCACTTCCTCCCAGGTGTTGGTGGTGTCGGGGAGCCACAGGCCGGCTTCGATCGCCGTGGAGGTCTGGGCCACCGCCACGATGCCGTAGACGTTCAGGAAGGGGAGCAGCCAGAGGTCGGGCCGGACGTTGACTCCGTGGGCCTCCGACACCGCACTGTTGAACTGGATCACCTCTCCCATGTCCACCATCGGGCCGCCGTTGAAGCCCACGCTGAGCCCTTCGATCTCGAGGTCCGACTCCTGCCAGAGGTAGTTGATTCCGAGCCCGGCGGGGAGCGGCAGGGTGATCCCCAGCCGCTGGACCTTCTCGCCCCAGATGGGGAAGACGTAGGGATACTCCGCGCGCCGGAGGCTGTCGATCACCGCCGAGTCGCCCCGGAACACCAGCTTGTCGGGGGCCACCTGGGCGGCGGCGGTGAGCCCGTGGCAGGCGAGCGCTGCAACCACGACCGTGGCGATCCGCCGTGCCCGCCTCATGCCCTCATCCCCGCCACCAGCTCCCGGCAGCCCGACCCCCAGCGCGAGACCGCGCGGATCGCCTGGGTGAAGGGCACGTCGAGCGGGTGCACCCGCGCCCGGTCGAGCACGTAGACCGCCCCGGCGAACGGCGTGGGCACCGACGGCACGAACACCGTATACCGCCCATCAGCATGTTCCTCGATGATGAAGGCGGGCCCCTCCTTGGCCGTGTGGACGGCCCGCGTCAGGGCCGAGGCCCCGATCAGGAGGGCGATGAGCAGGACGAGCAGGAGGGAGAGGAGGTGATCGGCCGGCAGCCACGCCGGGAGGAGTCCCGCCAGCGGAGCCACGATGCCGGCCAGCGTCGCCCCCAGCACGAAATCGATGACCCGTCTCATGGATGCCCTCCGGGACAGGGGGATCGCGCATCCGCCCGATAATACCGACGCCGAGGCCCGGCGTCAGGGGCCGCCCGGGGCGCTGGCCCTCCGGGCTGGATGGGCCGTAGCTTGTGGGGCCCCGTTCCGGGGTCGAAGATCCCAGGACCAGTCCCCGAGGAGGCCCCGCCCCGTGCCCCGCTTCGCCGCGATGCTCCGCGCGCTCGGCGCGCTCCTCGTCCTCGCCGGGGCGCTCACCAGCTACACCAGCCGGGCGCTCTTCAACGGGGACGCCTTCGCCGACCGGCTGGCCGCGAGCCTCGCCGATGACCGGGTCGCGGGGTTTGCCGCCGGGCAGATCACCGACGCGGTGATCGCCCAGCGGCCCGACCTCACCGCGGTGCGGCCGGTGCTCCTCGGCCTGGTGCAGGCGGTGGTGCGCACCGAGGCGTTCCGCGCCGTGGCCCGCCGCGGGGCCCGCGCCGCCCACCAGAGCCTGCTCGAAGGCAGCGCGGGCCAGCTGGTCGTCTCCCTCCCCGACTTCGAGACGATCCTCCGGAGCGCGCTCGCCACCTCGCCCGAGATCGCCGAGCGGATCCCCGAGAAGCTGAGCGCCGCGGTCACCCGGCTCTCCAACCTGCCGCTCGACCGCCGGGCCGCGTCGCTCATGCGGTTTGCGCGGGCCTCGCGGCGCGTCGCGCTCCTCGTCCTCGGCGCCGGTGTGGTGCTCACGGTGTCCGGCATCGTGCTCGCCCGGCGGCGCCGGAGGGCGCTGCTGGAGGTGGGAGAGACCTGGGTCGGGCTCGCGGTGGTGATCATCCTGTTCGAGATCCTGGGCGGCTTCGTGGTGCGCGCCCTCATCGCCGACCCCGGGCTGGGCGACCCGGCCGTCGGGCTCTGGCGCGCCTTCATGGGGGGGCTCCGTCCCCGGGCTTACGGCCTGGCACTCGTCGGCCTCGCCTGCGCCGCCGCGGTGAGCACGCTCGAGGGCCTTCCCAGCCCGCGCGACCTGCTGGACCGGCTCGGCCACACGATCGCCCGGCCTCCCGGCGGTCCCGCCGGGCGGCTGGTGCGCGCCTTCGTCCTCCTCGGTCTGGGCTTCGCCGGGATGCTCTGGCCCAGGTTCGCCGCCTCCACCCTCGCCGTCGCCTTCGCCGCCCTCCTCGCCTTCCTCGCGCTCCGCGAGGTCTTCTCGCTGGCGCTGCCTGCGCCCGGCGCGGACCCGGGCGTCTCGCTGGAGGGCATGGCGGGTCGCACGGCGCTCCGGGTCGGGCTCACCGCCGCCCTCGTCGTCGCCGTCGTCGCGACGGGCTACCTCTACCTCACGCGGGGACGCACTGCGCTCATGCAGGTGGTGGCCGGCTGCAACGGCGACCCCCGGCTCTGCGACCGCCGGCTCGACGACGTGGTGTTCCCCGGGACGCACAACTCGATGGCCGCCGCCGAGGTGCCGGGCTGGTTCATGCCCAACCAGGAGAGCGGCGTCGAGGCCCAGCTCGCCGGCGGGGTGCGGGCCTTCCTCATCGACATCGTGCCCGGAATCCAGGTCGGCGACCGGGTCCGCACCGAGCTGGCGGACGAGAGCGCCGCGCGCGCGACCTACAACCGCGCCCTGGGCCCGGAGGGAGTCGATGCCGCCCTCCGGATCCGGGACCGCCTGGGGCCGGGGGAGGGCGACCGCCGGGGACTCTTCCTCTGCCACGGGTTCTGCGAGCTTGGCTCCCTGCCGGTCGAGAGCGTGCTCGAGACCTTCCGGACCTTCCTCACGCACCATCCCGGCGAGGTCCTGCTGGTGATCGTGCAGGACGAGGGCGTGACCCTGGCCGAGCTCGCCGCCGCGGTCGAGGCAGCCGGGCTCCGGGACGTGGTCTACCCGGGACCATTCGCCGCGCCGTGGCCCACGCTGGGCGAGCTGGTGAGCCGGAACCAGCGGCTCCTCCTCTTCGTGGAGCACGCCCAGGGTGGGCCGGCGTGGCTTCCCAACGCCTACGACGTCTTCCAGGAGACGCCGTTCCAGTTCTCCACGCCGGAATCCATGACCTGCGCGCGGAACCGCGGCGGACGCGCGAACTCCCTCTTCCTGGTGAACCACTTCATCGAGAGCGTCCCGCCCCGGCCGACCGCGGCCGCCCCGGTCAACACGCTGGAGTTCCTCGAGCGGCGGGCGCGCCGCTGCCAGCGCGAGCGCCGGCGGGTGCCGAACATCATCGCGGTGGACTTCTGGGAGACGGGGGACGTGGTGGGGGCGGCGCGGGCGCTGAACGGCTTGGACTGAGGCGGCGGGACGGCCGGGGGGAGACACAGGGGGCGGCTTTCGCCGCCCCCTGCCCTGCAACCAGCCCTGGGCTCCCGTGGAGCCCGGGCGGCCCTAGTTGCGCGAAGCGATCTTGTGGAAGGTCGAGTTGGAGACCTCGTAGGTATCCACCTTCGGCGTGCCCTCGATGACCTTGGCCAGGCTCTTCAGCACGGCCGGATAGGTGTCGCGGGCGTACGCATCGGCGCTCTCCTTGCGATCCCACATCGTGATCGTCACGGCGTCGGAGCCGTTCGACCCGATGAGCGCCAGCTCGTCCTTGAACCCGTTCTGCTTGCGGAGGACGGGCAGGACATCCGACTCCAGGGTACTGGCGAACTCACTGGCCGAATTCGCCTTCAGGTGCAGCTTGACGTTGCGAACGAACATGGGAACTCCTCTGTGACCTACATGGACTGCGGACCTGCGGGTGCTGCCGAACAGGTCAAGGATACCCGACTTTACCAGTATTGTCAAGTGCGAAGGACTCAGCTATCCTACATACACTTACTTGGTAAATCGCCACGCCCGCCCGGGAGGAACGCCTCATGGACGTATCCCTCGTCATCCGGCGCCGGTTGGAGGAGTTGGGACTGGAGCAGAAGGGGCTCGCCCGGGCGGCGCGCGTCACCGAGTCCTACGTCTCCCAGCTGCTGACCCGGAAGAAGGCCCCGCCCGCACCCAACCGGACCGACATCTACGAGAAGATGGACCGGTACCTCAAGCTCCCGGCCGGAGAGCTCGCCCGGGTTGCCGCCGCCCAGCGGAAGCAGGAGCTGAAGCGGGAGTTGGGGGACGGGCCCGCTCCCCTGTTCCAGGAGGTCCGCGCCCTGATCCTGCGCAAGTGCGCGCCGGCGAACGCCGCCCACATCCGCGCGATCTTCGAGAGCCAGCCGTTCGGGGAGCTCGAGCGCCTCGTCACCGGCAAGGTCCTCGACGTGGTGAAGCGCGTGGCCCAGGAGGAGCTGGAGAACGAGGCCTGGCTCGCCCGGGTCGCGGGGATGAGCGGCCGGAGCTACCGGGAGATGCGCGTCATCGTCCTCGAGTTCCTCGACACCGACATCTTCCACCTCTCCGCCGAGCACTGCATCTCGTTCCTGGATCCGCTGATCGCCTCCTGGAACGTGGACCTCGCGACGTTCACGCTGGACATCACCCTGAACCACCAGGTGGCCGACCAGCACCTGCGGCGCTTCGAATTCGTCGAGCAGGGGCCCGAGGCAGCACCGGGCGAACCGGGGTTCCGGGCGTTCCTGCAGGACCCGTCGTTGAGCGGCTCCGCCACTCCGGACGAGGTGGAGTTCCTGCGACGGCTGCGCTTCACGGGCCGCCGACCCACGAAGCTCTACTATTACCGGGAGCTGCAGAGCCTCCGGGATCCGCTGCACTTCCGGGTGGGGTAGCGTCGAGGGAAGCGGCCTCGCGAGCGGGTGAGCGAAGCCGGGATCCTCCCGATCCCCCCCGTGCGAGGCACCCGGAACTGTCGCACCCTGGTCGATCCGCTAAGTTGTTGCCGTAGTACGTCGCGAACGTGGCGGAACTGGCAGACGCGCAGGACTTAGGATCCTGTGGGGAAACCCATCCGGGTTCGACTCCCGGCGTTCGCACTTCAAGTCACAAGTCACGAGTCACGAGTCGCGAGTCGCGAAATGCGCGACTCCGCTCGCGCTCCATCCCGCTCCCGGATCCCGCCCGCAGGTCGCAACCCCTTCCCACACCCCCATTTCGGCCGGCGGTTACGCCCGTCCTCCCGACCGGGCACGCGCGTTGCACCCGCCACCGCGGATTCGACCCCTCCCACCTCTCTCGCCGAGCGGCGTGTGCGCGTTTCGACTTTCCTGGCGACCCTCGCGTCGTGCGGCGTGCTCATCGCCTGCGGCAGCGACCCTGCGGGCACTGGCGGCCCGTCCGACTCCACCTGCCCCGACGCCCAGGTGCCGCTCTGTGCCGACGCGGCCGTGGCCGGGGACGTGCGTCTCGCGACGAGCGACGCGGGAGCGCGACTCGCCCCGGCGCTCTCCGCCGAGGCGGAGGCCGCCGTCGCCGGTGACCTGGCCGCGCTCGAGACGGCGCTCGATGCCGGCAACGTGACCGACGGCCGGGCCGCCGCCCTGTCGCTTCGCGCCGCACTCGCCGCACGCCGGGCCGCAGGTCCCGACTCGGACCTCGCCTCGCTCGACGCGATCACCCTCGCCGTGATCCAGGCCGAGCTGGCACTCGGCGTGACCCCCGCGGCGCTGTCGCGCACGCGCCCCGACTGAACCGACCCAGCCAACCCCGGTACCGCCATGACTCGAACGTTCCGGGCCGCCGCCGCGACGGCCGGCCTCCTCCTGCTGGCCTCGACCGCCGCGCAGGCGCAGACGCCGACCGCGAACCAGGCGTGCTACGTGCCCGCATCCGGCACCGTCTACGTGATCGGGATGACGGGTGCGCCCACCGCGTGCGCGGCGGGCCACACGCTGGTCAGCCTCCAGGGGCTGCAGGGGCCGCAAGGGCCCGAAGGTCCGCAGGGGCCCGAGGGGCCGCAGGGTCCCGCGGGCGCCTCGGGCATCTCCGGCTACGAGACCATCGAGCAGGACATCATCGTGGACGAGGGCGTCATGGGGGCGCAGGTCTTCCTGCAGTGCCCCGAGGGCAAGAAGGCGGTCGGCGGCGGCTCCTCCATCGGATGGACGAGTGTCAGCCAGACCGCTTCCCACCCCTACATGTACGGCACCCAATGGCGGGTGGCCTTCTCCAAGGTGGGGTCGCTCCCGCCCGGGCAGCTGGAGTGGGGAACGGCGTATGCCGTCTGCGTGACGGGGAGCTAGCCGACTCGGCGGCTCCCCAGTGTCGTCCATACACTCCTCGAGGATGTCATGACTCGATTGCACGCGGCCGCGCTCGGCGCCGCCTTCCTCCTGCTGGGCGCCGGCGCCGTCCAGGCCCAGGAGACGGCCTCCCAGGCCTGCTACGTCCCCGCCTCCGGCACGGTGTACGTGATCGGGCTGACCGGTACGCCCACCGCCTGCGCCGACGGCCACACCCAGGTCACGCTGCAGGGGCCGCAGGGTGTGCCCGGGCCCCAGGGCCAGCCGGGCGCCTCCGGCTATCAGATCGTGACGGCCGAGATCGCCGGAACCTCGGCGAGCTGGCTCGCCACGGCGGACCTCGCCTGCCCGGTGGGGAAGCGCGCCGTCGGCGGGGGAGCCACGACGTACAACGCATACGTGCGGATCTTCCGGACCCAGCCGAAGCAGGAGGACGGCGGAGCGTCGTGGCAGGTCGGGCTCGCCTGGGAACCGACGAGCACGCCGGCGGATGCAACCTGGGGCGCCGCCTTCGCAGTCTGCCTGGCGATGTAGGAGCCGGCTCGACGGCTCGGCGGCCGGCCGTGTGAAGCGGGCTTCATTGCCACGACCAGCTTTCCTGAACACTCCCTTGCCAGCTTGCACCGATGCGGGACGGGGTTCGTCCCGCGTGGTACACTCAAGTCGGGAAGGGGTGCAGTACGATGGGCGCGCCCAGGATCACCTCCGTCCTCCTCGTCGCGGCGCTCGCGGCGGCATGCAACAGTGACACCACGGACCCGAATGGGTCCACACCCGTTCCCGCCACGTCCCTCCTCGCGGTGACGCCCCAGGGCGGTGCCACCAACGTCGACCCGGCCGGGCCGCTCGTCCTCCGGTTCGACGGTGCGATGATGCCGGGCATGGAGGCATACGTCGACTTGCACCGCGGGGACGTGACCGGGCCCATCCATCCCATCGGGTGTGAATGGAGCGAGGACCACGCCACCCTCACCTGCATGCCGGAAGGGCCGCTCGAGCACCAGGTGCGCTACACGCTCCACCTCGGCGGCGGCATGCGGGACGCGGACGGCGCACCGATCCACCTGGATCCGGCGCACTGCCGCGGCGATTGGGTCGAGGCGGGCACGCCGATGGGTCCCGGCATGGGGCACGACGGGATGATGGGCGAGTCCCACGCCGGCGAGCCCTGGACCATGATGGGACCGGGCTGGCGGCACGAGAACGGCTCCTACGGCATGGGAGTGGACTTCGAAACCAGGTAACCCGGCCGGACCAGGGATACCTTTGAGGAGCGATCCGGTGCGGCGGTGAACCGCGCCGGGTCGCTCCGTCTCCTAGGCCGTCGGCTCGAGCGTCGAAGGTCGGAGGTCCGAAAGCCTCCCATTCCCCATCCCCGGTCCCCGTTCCCCGTTCCCCGTTCCCCGTTCCCCACCATGCCCCCCACCCGCGTCACCATCACCCCCCACGGCCCCTACCGCATCCAGGGTGACTTCGAGCTGGTGGACGAGGAGGGCGTGGTCTACGGGCTCGGCGGGCGGACATCGATTTCCCTCTGCCGTTGCGGCCAGTCGGGCAACATCCCCTTCTGCGACGGCAGCCACGGGCGCTGCGGCTTCCGCGACGAGGCCCGGGCGCGGGACCTGCCCCCGCGGCCGTAGGCGGCGGCCCGACAGTACTTCCGGCTCCCCGCTCCCCGTTACCCGTTACCCAGCCCACCCCCCCCC
>DATIBS010000005.1:0-2847 GCA_035457305.1 Gemmatimonadales bacterium | reverse complement strand
ACACGACGCTCTTCCGATCTATCCGGAATCGCGCCGGATCATCCTCGGCCGGTCCGGGCAGTCGCTCGAACCTGAGCATGGCCGAATCGGCCTCGACCCGCACCTCCAGGTTCTCCGGCCGCGGCCACGCCGCCGAGTGATGCGCGCTGCGGAGCGCCCACCCACCGAGTCCCGCCGCGCCCAGCACCGCGACCGCCGGCACCATCCACCACCATCGAGGATCGAGCGCGGCCACCATCGGGGCCAGCAGCCAGACAGCCAGCGTCAACAGCGCGGTGGCGGCACCGATGGGGAGCGGCCCCGTCCCCAGCCCGAGGAACAGGAGCGGCAGGAGCGGGATCACGACGGGCACGAGCGCCAGCGTGGCCACCCACCGCGCCCAGGGCGCGCCGGTCTCGTCGGAAAGGAGCGCCCGGACGAGGAGCCCCGCAGACGCGCCCGCCATCGGCACCAGGCAGAAGTAGGACCCGGGCGGAAGCCGGGCGGCGAGCGCCACCGCCCCGGCCATCCAGGGGATGGCCGCGCCGGCCGACAGGGCATCGGGGGTGGCCCACCGACGGGCGAGCCGAAGAAGCCCGAGCCCCACGCCCGCGCCGAGGGCGAGCGGCGCAAGCGCGAGGGCGGGATGCTGCTCGAGCACCCCGGCCGTCGAGTGCCGCACCAGCAGCGCGCCAAGCCCGAGCCGGAGTCCGATGGCGCACGCCACGGCCAGCCCGGCAGCCACCAGCGTGCCGGTCACCCCGAGCACGACCCCGCCCGCACGGAGCCGGCCCCGGTGCAGGCCGAACCCGATGCCCGCCGCGAGGAGGAGCAGCGTCGCCGCGGTGAGCGCCCAGGTGTAGTCGAGCGGCCACGAGACCAGGCCCACGAGCGGCGCGGAGAAGAACACCGCGCTGCCGCCGCCCGCACTGTCGGCCGGCGGCCCCGCCAGCGCGAACCGGCGGGCCAGCTCGAGCACCGCCTCGCCCTGGGACTGCAGCAGCCGGGGGTCGAGCCGGCCGGCGCTGTCGAGGGGCGTGTGGTAGGCCGCCACGTCGCCGAGGAAGGCGAAGTTGAGCCCCGGCCTGCCCAGCGTCCGGAGCTCGGTGAAGTCGGTGTCGTTCGGGAGCAGCCGATAGAGCGCGTCGAAGAGCGAGGAGGCCGTCGGCGACCGCACCTCCTCGGCGTACGCCGCGACGGTGGCGAGGTTGGGCGTGCCGGTCTCGAACATCAAGGATCGCCCGCCCGCGCCGCGCGCATCCACGTTGATGACCACGCCCACGTCGCCGCGCCAGGGGTGGGACCCCACGAAGGCGCGGGCACCGAGCATCCCCTCCTCCTCGGCGTCGGTGAAGAGCGCGATCACGTCGTGCCGGAGGGGAGGTCCCACGCGGAGGGCCCGCATCACCTCGATCAGGATGGCGACACCCGAGGCGTCGTCACCGGCTCCCGGGGACGCGGCGTGGCCGTCGTAGTGTGCCACGAGGAGCACCGCCGGCCCGCCCTCGGTGCCGCGGAGGCGCCCCGCCAGGTTCCGCACGACCGCGGCCTTCGCCGCGCGGGGCGAGGGCTGGACGACTTCCTGGGTGAGCGTGTCCGCCCCGAGGATCCCGAGCATCCGCCCCAGCCAGGTGCGCGACCACTCGTGTCCCGCGGAGCCGGGGGGACGGGGCGACCGGGCGAGCTGGCGCACGTGCCGCGCCGCCCGCCCGGCCGAGAACTCGAATCGCGAAGGCTCCGCGTCCGGAAGCGGCGGCGGCACGAGGCCGTGCCGCACACCGGCAGTGACCAGCGCCGCCAGGGCCGCCGCCTCCAGCAGACGCCTCATACCGCCGTGAGCTTCCATCGGCCCCGACGGAAGATCGCCGCCGCGAGCAGGGTGAAGAGCGTGTTCGACACCACCACCGCCGAGAAGGCGCCCGCCGGGCCCAGCCCCACCAGCTTCGCCAGAGCGTACGCCAGCGGCAGCTCGATCGCCCAGTAGCAGAGCAGGTTGAGCCGGAGCGGTGTCCGCGTGTCGCCCGCCCCGTTGAACGCCTGCGCCAGGACCATTCCCACTCCATAGAAGAGGAACCCCGCCGAGACCATCCGGAGGCAGAGGATGGCGACCCGCCGCACTTCGCCCTCGGGCCCGAAGAGGTCCACGATCGGCGGCGCGGCGAGCAGGAACGCGAGGCCGATCCCGCCCAGGAAGGCGAGGTTGTAGCCCGCCGCCAGCCAGACCGACCGCTCCGCACGCGCCGGGTCCTTCGCGCCGAGCGCCTGCCCCACCATGGTGGCGGCAGCGTTGGAGAGTCCCCACGCCGGCATCAGGGCGAAGATGATCACCCGGATGCCGATGGTATAGCCCGCCACGACGTCGCTGCCGAAGGTGGCGAGGACCCGGATGAGGCCGATCCAGCTCGCGGTGGCGACGAACACCTGGAAGGTACCCGAGCCGGAGAGCCGCACCAGCGCGGCGAGCGCCGGTGGGTCCCACCAGGCGTGCCGGCGCTCCACGCGGACCCGGCTCCGTCCGTTGGTGAGCATCCAGAGCTGGTAGCCTACCCCGATGCCGCGGCCGATCACCGTGGCCACGCCGGCGCCGGTCACCCCCAGCTCCGGGGCCGGGCCGAGGCCGAAGATCAGCACCGGGTCGAGCACGATGTTGACCCCGTTCGCCAGCACCAGCGAGCGCATCGCGATGGCCGCGTCTCCGGCCCCGCGGAACACCGCATTGAGCAGGAACGGGAGGATGATCACGACGTTGGTGCCCAGCATCACGCGGGCGTACGCCGTGCCGGTGGCGAGCACCGCGTCGGAGGCGCCCATCAGCCGGAGCAGCGATGGGGCGAAGCCGGCGCCCACCAGCGCGATGGCGGCGGCCAC
>DATIBS010000004.1:0-2134 GCA_035457305.1 Gemmatimonadales bacterium | reverse complement strand
CGCCGAGTACCCCGGCAGCCGGCTCGCCACCGCCACCCGGTTCGTGGCCGACGTGATGAACGGCACGCCGAGCATCGTGGTCGGCGTCTTCGCCTGGGCCTGGATCGTGGCGCAGCAGAAGCACTTCAGCGCCTTCGCGGGGGCGGTGGCGCTGGCGTTCCTGATGATCCCGATGGTGCTCCGCACCACCGAGGAAATGGTCAAGCTGGTCCCGCACTCGCTCCGGGAGGCGGCGCTCGCGCTCGGCTACCCGCGCTGGCGCACGAGCCTTTCGATCGTCGTTCGCACCACGCTTCCCGGCATCGTCACCGGCAGCCTCCTCGCCGTGGCCCGGATCGCGGGGGAAACGGCGCCGCTCCTCTTCACGGCGCTCGGCAGCGCGTTCATGGCCACCAACCTCGACCAGCCGATGGCCGCGCTGCCGCTGGTGGTCTACTCCTACGCGATCGGACCGTTCGAGGAGTGGCACCGGCTGGCCTGGGCCACGGCCCTGGTGCTCATCCTCGTGGTGTTCGTGCTCAGCCTGGCCGCGCGGATCGCCACCCGGCGCCGCTTCACCCTCCGTGGCTAGCCCGGTGACGGCCGTCGCGAGCGCCCTCCCCCCGCCGGTGTCCGGGCCCGCGCCCGCGCCCGCCCGCGCCGTCGTGGAGACCGAGAAGCTCACGGCGATGTATGGCAAGGTGACCGCGGTCACGAACGTGTCGCTCCGCTTCGGCGCCAACCGGGTGCACGCGCTCATCGGGCCCTCGGGCTGCGGCAAGTCCACCTTCCTGCGCACCCTCAACCGGATGCACGAGCTGGCGGAGGGCGGGTGGATCACCGGCCGGGTGCTGCTCGAGGGGGAGGACATCTACGGCCCGCGGGTGAACCCGATGCAGCTCCGGAAGCGGGTCGGGATGGTCTTCCAGAAGCCGACTCCGTTCCCCACGATGTCCATCTACGAGAACGTGGCGGCGGGCCTCAAGGTGGATGGCCGGGCCGGGCGGGCGGCCAGGGACGAGGTCGTGGAGCGGGCGCTCCGCGACGCCGCCCTCTGGGACGAGGTGAAGGACCGGCTCCGGACCAGCGCGCTCGGCCTCTCGGGCGGGCAGCAGCAGCGGCTCTGCATTGCCCGGACGATCGCGCCGCGGCCCGAGGTGATCCTCCTCGACGAGCCGACGGCGAGCCTCGACCCGCTCGGCACCCAGCGGATCGAGGAGCTGCTCTTCCAGCTCAAGGAGGCGTTCACGATCGTCATCGTGACGCACAACATGCAGCAGGCCGCCCGGGTGTCCGACACGACCAGCTTCTTCTACCTCGGCCAGCTGGTGGAGACCGGCCCCACGCGGCAGCTGTTCACCGCGCCCCGGGAGGAGCAGACCGAGGCCTACGTGACCGGACGGTTCGGATGATGGCGGAAGGCGCCCGCGCCGCGGCCCCGCGCCGTCCGGCGGCCGACGAGACCCGGCCGACGCTCGCGCCGCGCCGCGCCCCGGCGGCCGGGGAGCCCGCCGGCCCCGCGGTCGAGGCGGTGGACTTCCGCTTCGCCTACGGCCCGGGCGAGTGGACGCTCAAGGGCATCACGCTGGCCGTGCCGCGCCAGGCGGTGACGGCCATCATCGGTCCGTCCGGCTGCGGCAAGAGCACCTTCCTCCGGGCGCTCAACCGGATGCACGACCTGCTGCCCGGCACCCGGCACGCGGGCGACCTCCAGGTGGCGGGCCGGTCGGTGTACGGTGCCGGCACCGACGTGGTGGCCCTGCGGCAGCGAGTGGGCATGGTCTTCCAGCGGCCCAACCCGTTCCCCAAGTCCATCTTCGAGAACGTGGCCTACGGGCCCCGGCTCAACCGCCTGGTGGACGACCGCGACCTGCCCGAGCTGGTGGAGCGCTGCCTCCGGCAGGCGGCCCTGTGGGACGAGGTCAAGGACCGCCTCGAGGCTCCGGCCACCGGGCTCTCCGGCGGCCAGCAGCAGCGGCTCTGCATCGCCCGGGCGCTGGGGAACCAGCCGGACCTGCTGCTCATGGACGAGCCCTGCTCCGCGCTCGACCCGATCGCCACGCAGCGGGTGGAGGAGCTTATCTTCGAGCTCAAGCGCGACTACACGATCCTCATCGTCACGCACAACATGCAGCAGGCCGCGCGGGTCTCGAGC
>DATIBS010000003.1:0-27631 GCA_035457305.1 Gemmatimonadales bacterium | reverse complement strand
TCGATGGAGATCCAGGCCGCGCTCGGCGCCGACATCGCGATGGCGTTCGACCACGTGGTGCCGGGCCAGGCGCCGCACGACCTCGCGCGGGAGGGAATGGAGCGCACCCTCCGCTGGCTCGACCGCTGCCGCGCGCGGCATGGGGCGCTGGTGGACCAGGGCCTGGTGGCCGGGGCCCACCGCGCCCAGACCCTCTGGCCCATCGTGCAGGGCGGGATCCACGACGACCTCCGCGTCGCGTCCCTGGAGGGGATCCTGGAGCGCGGGCCGTGGACCGGCATCGCCGTCGGAGGGCTCTCCGTCGGCGAGCCGAAACCGGTGATGCACCGCGTGCTGGAGCTGCTCGCGCCGGCGCTGCCGGCGGGGGTCCCCCGTTATCTTATGGGGGTGGGTTTCCCGGCCGACCTGCTCGAGGGGATCGCCCGCGGGGTCGACCTCTTCGACTGCGTCGCGCCCACCCGGAACGGGCGGCACGGCTCGGCCTGGACCGCCACCGGGCGGGTGAACATCCGGGGCGCGGCGCACCGGCTGGACGAGGGGCCGCTCGATCCCGAGTGCGACTGCGAGGCCTGCGCCGGCTTCAGCCGGGCGTACCTCCGGCACCTCTTCGTGGCGGGGGAGATCCTCGGCCTCCGGCTGGTGGCGTTGCACAACGTCCGCTTCCTGGTCCGCCTCGCCGACGAGGCGAGGGCGCGGATCCTGGACGGGACCTTCGACCGCTGGCGCCCGGAGTGGCTCCGGCGATTCCACGAACGCGAGGGCACGTGAACCTGATCACCGCGGCGCTGATGGCGCCTACCAACGGGCAGGGCGGAGGAATGGGCTTCCTGCTGGTCCAGGTCGGCCTGATCTTCGCCGTCTTCTACTTCCTGATCCTCCGGCCGCAGTCGGTGGCGCGGAAGAAGCACGCCGAGCTCCTCGCCGCCCTCAAGAAGGGGGACGAAGTCGTGACCGCCGGCGGACTGATGGGCCGGGTGAAGGACATCAAGGACGAGAAGATCACGATCGAGACGGGCACCGCCGCCGTGGTGGTGCACCGCCAGCGCATCGTCCAGGTCGGCGGCACCGCGGCGCCCGGCGCGAACTGATGGCCGTCCGCCCGATCCACCTCCTCGGGTCGCCGGTGCTCCGCCAGCGGAGTGCCGAGGTGGCCGTCGTGGACGACGGGGTGCGCCGGTTCATCGACGACCTCTTCGAGACGATGGACGCCGCCGAGGGGGTGGGGCTCGCGGCCAACCAGGTGGGGGAGGCGGTGCGGGTGGCGGTGGTGGACGCCGACGGCGATCGCTTCGTGATGGTGAACCCCGTGATCCTCGAGGCCACGGGGCGCGAGACGGCCGAGGAGGGATGCCTGAGCATCCCCGACCACTTCGGCGACGTGACCCGGCCCGACCGGGTGGTGCTCGAGGCCCTCGACCGGGAAGGCCAGCCCTACCGGATGGAGGCCACCGGGCTCAAGGCGCGCGCCGTCCAGCACGAGATCGACCACCTCGACGGCGTGCTCTTCACCGACCGGCTGAGCGCGCTCAAGCGCTCGCTCCTGCTGGCGAAGTACCGCAAGGCCCACAAGGACGACGCGAGCTTCCTCAAGCTGCCGGAGCCGAAGACCCCGCGGTCCGCCTGATGCGGGTCGTGTTCTTCGGCACCCCCGGGTTCGCGGTGCCCTCGCTCCGCGCGCTGCTCGACGCCGGGCATGATGTGGCGGCCGTGGTGACCCAGCCGGACCGCCCCCAGGGCCGCTCCCGCTCCCTTCTCGTTCCGCCGCCGGTCAAGGAGATCGCCCTCGCGCACCGCCTTCCGGTGCACCAGCCGGAGCGCCCGATGGGCGACCTCTTCCTCCAGACGCTGCGCCGCGCCCAGGCCGATCTTGGCGTGGTCGTGGCCTACGGACACATCCTCCGCCCCGCCGTCCTCGCCGTCCCTCCCGGCGGCATGATCAACGTGCACGCCTCCCTGCTTCCGCGCTGGCGCGGGGCGGCGCCGATCCAGGCGGCGATCCTCGCCGGCGATTCCGTCACCGGGGTCAGCGTCATGCAGATGGAGGCGGGGCTCGACTCCGGGCCGGTCCTGCTGCGCGCCGCGACCCCGATCGGGCCGCAGGAGACCGCCGGCGAGCTCGCCGACCGGCTCGCCCAGCTCGGAGCGGACACCCTCCTCGAGGCGATGGGCCTGCTCGAGGACGGCTCCGCGCGCCCCGAGCCGCAGGACGGGGCCGCCGCCACCTTCGCACCCAAGGTCACGCGCGAGGCCGCCCGGCTCGACTGGATGCGCGACGCCGCCGCGCTCGCGCGTGCGACCCGCGCGTACGACCCCGCGCCCGGCGCATGGGCCCTTCGCGATGGCGAGCCGGTGAAGCTCTTCCGCGGCTCGGCCGTGGACGGGGCGGGCCGGCCGGGCACGGTGCTCGCGGTGGGTGAGACCCTTCGCGTCGCCACCGCGGCGGGCGTGCTCGAGGTGCGGGATGTGCAACCGGCCGGGAAGCGCCGGATGCCGGCGGCCGAGTGGACCCGCGGACGCGGGGTGGAGCCGGGGACCCGCTTCGGATGAGACCCCTGCCCCGCCTCCACGCGGTCACCGACGCCCGGGTGGCGGTCCTCCCGGACCTCGGGGTGCGCGCGGCCGCGATCGCCGCCGCCGGACCGGCGGTCGCCCTGCACGCCAGGGATCGCGCCCTCGACGGGGACGGCCTGTCGCGCCTCACCCGCCGGTTCGTCGCGCTGGCGCGCCCGCCGGAGGCGGCGGTCTTCGTGAGCGGCCGGCCCGACGTGGCGGCGGCGCTCGGCGCCGACGGCGTGCAGCTGGCCGCCGGCGACCTGGCACCGGCCGACGCGCGCCGGGCCCTGCCCCGGGGGTGGATCGGGCGGTCCGTGCACTCCGGCGAGGAGGGGCGCATCGCCGTGGGGGAAGGCGCCGACTTCCTGCTCGCCGGCACCATCTTCGAGAGCTCGTCGCACCCGGGCAGGCCGGCCGTCGGAGTGGGCCTCGTCGAGCAGCTCGCCCGGCTCGGCCGGCCGGTGATCGCCATCGGCGGCGTCACGCCCGGGCTCACCGGCACCCTCCGGGAGGCGGGCGCGTGGGGGGTGGCCGCCATCTCGGCCCTCTGGGACGCACCCGACCCGTACGCCCGCGCCCTCGAGTTCCTCGCCTGCTGGAGCGACACGTGAGCGGGATCGGCGTCACGGTGAACGGCGAGCCTCGGCGCTTCCCGGGCCCGGTCACCCTCGCGGAGCTCATCGCCCACCTCGGCCTCGACCCGCGGATGGTGGTGGCGGAGCTCAACCGGCGAGTCGTGCGCCGGGCGGACCTCGGCAGGACGCCGGTGGGGGACGGGGACGTGGTGGAGTTGGTACATTTCGTCGGCGGCGGCTAGCCCCGGCGGATCGGCCGGGGCGGGAGGCGCGGAGGTCAGGGCGCCGCGGGTCGGCGATGCGTTCCCGTGGCGCCGGTCACCGCGCCAGCCGCCCCCGGGCGCCCGCACCGATCGCTCCGACCGACGACGGCCGGGAGAAGGAGTGTTCGCTATGACGATGGAAACCATGACCGGGGTCCACGACGCACCCCTGGAGATCGGCGGGCGCACGCTCCGCTCCCGGCTGCTGGTCGGCACCGGCAAGTACCGCTCGAATGCGGAGATGCTCGCCGCGATCGAGGCGAGCGGCGCCGACGTGGTCACGGTCGCGGTGCGGCGGGTGGACCTGGACCGCGCCAACGCCGAGGGCATCCTCCATCACCTCGACCCCGAACGGTTCTTCCTCCTGGCGAACACCGCCGGCTGCTACACCGCGGACGAGGCCATGCGCTATGCCCGGCTGGCGCGGGAGGCCGGCTTCAACGAGTTCGTGAAGCTCGAGGTGATCGGCGACCGGGAGACCCTGCTCCCCGACGTGGAGGGGCTGCTCGTGGCCACGCGCACCCTGGCCGCCGAGGGCTTCAAGGTGATGGCGTACACCAATGACGACCTCGTCACCGCGCTCCGGCTCGAGGAAGCGGGCGCGGTGGCGGTGATGCCGCTGGCGTCGCCGATCGGGAGCGGGCTCGGGCTCCTCAATCCGTACGCCATCCGCACCATCAAGCGGCGCCTGGCGGTGCCGGTCATCGTGGATGCCGGTGTCGGCACCGCCTCCGACGCCTGCGTCACGATGGAGCAGGGAGTGGACGGGATCCTGATGAACACGGCCCTGGCCGAGGCGCAGGACCCGGTGGCGATGGCGACCGCGATGCGCCTCGCGGTGGAGGCGGGCCGGATCGCGTGGCAGGCCGGGCGGATGCCGCGCCGCGAGGTGGCCGTGCCTTCCTCCCCCACGAGCGGCATGATCGGATGAGGCGTCCGTCCGCGCCGGCGCGGTGAGGGCCGTGGCCGTCGAGCCGGGTGCCCCCGGCCTCGCCCCGCGCCGCGCCGCGCTGGCCGTGCTCCGGCAGGTGCGCGCGGGACATCGATTCGAGCCCGCGCTCGACCACGCGCTGGCGGGGCTCCGCGGTGCCGACCGCCGGCTGGCCCACGAGCTCGCCGCCGGCACCCTTCGCGCCCGCGGCACCCTCGACGCGCGGCTGGCGCCCCGAGCCAGCCGCGGGTGGGATGCGGTGCCGGGCGACCTGCAGGACATCCTGCGGCTCGGCGCCTACCAGCTGGGCGGCCTGGAGCGGGTACCGGCCCATGCGGCGGTGTCCACGAGCGTGGCCCTCGCCCGCGAGCTGGGCGGCCGGAAGGCGGCCGGGTTCGTGAATGCCGTGCTCCGCCGGGTGGCGGGCGACGGCGTCCCTCCCGACGAGCCCGCCGCCTCCCATCCCACATGGCTCGTGGATCGGTGGACCAGCCGGTTCGGCGCCGCGGAGACCGCCGCGCTCCTCGCCTGGAACGACCGCCGCCCCGGGCTCGTGCTCCAGCCGGCCCGGGAGTCGCTCGAAGCGCTGGAGCGCCGGCTCCGAGGCGCGGGGCTCACGCCGGCGCCCGCGCCCCACGGCGCCGGGCTGGTCGTCGGGCGCGCCCGGCCGGAGGCGCTGCCCGGATATGCCGAGGGCGCCTTCGTGGTGCAGGACCCTTCGCAGGCGCTGGTCGCGCGATTCGCCGCGCCGGCCGCCGGCTCCCTGGTCTACGACGCCTGCGCCGCGCCGGGCGGCAAGACCATCGCCCTCGGCCTCGTGGCCGGCCGGGTGGTGGCGGGGGACCGGAGCTGGCGCCGGATCCAGCGCCTCGCCGAGAACCTCGCCCGCGCCGGCAGCGGCCGGGAGCATCCGGTGCTCGCCGACGCCGAGCGCCCTCCCCTGCTGAGCGCCGATCTGGTGCTGCTCGACGCACCCTGCCTCGGCACCGGCACCCTGGCCCGCCGGCCCGACGCGCGCTGGCGGATCGAGCCGGCGATGCTCGATTCGCTCACGGCGCTGCAACGTCGACTGCTCGAGGGCTGCGCCGGCGTGGTGCCGCCGGGCGGTGTCCTGGTGTACGCCACCTGCTCGCTCGAGCCCGAGGAGAACGAGCTGCAGGTGGGGCGCTTCCTGGGGGAGCATCCCGGGTTCCGCCGCGAACCGGGTCCGGGTTCCGATCCCGACCACCTGACGGCCGACGGCGACCTCCTCCTCCTCCCGCAGCGGCACGGGACCGACGGTGCCTTCGCCGCCCGCCTGCGGAGGGTCGCGTGAGGTTTCGCCGGTTCGACCAGCCGCTCTTCCGCCTCGAGGGTCCGGGCGGACCGGCGGTGCGCGCCGCCCTCATCATCGCCGTCGCGGCACTGCTGGGGCTCGGCGTGGCGGCGATCTGGCTGGTGCCGCGGGACGTGGTGCGCGGCGACGAGCCGGTGCCGGAGGTCATCGGCCTCGACGAGGCCGACGCGCGCACCCGCATCGAGCGCGCGGGGTTCCGGCCGCGGATCGAGGGCGCGGCCCCGAGCCCGATCACCCCGGCGGGCCTCATCTCCTGGCAGGAACCCGTGGCGGGGATCCGGCTCCAGTCCGGCGGCGTCGTCCGGCTGACCCGGAGCACGGGGCCCGAGCCGGTGGCCATCCCGGAGGTGCGTGAGCTGGACGCCGGACTCGCCCGGACGGTGATCGAGGCGGCCGGCTTCCGGGTCGAGGGCGTCGACAGCACCGCGGCGGGGACGCCGCGTGGCGCGGCCGTGGCCACCCGGCCGCCCGCCGGCACGGTCCGGCTGCCGGGCGAGCCGGTCACGCTGGTGGTGAGCCGCGGGCCGGCCGACCGGATGGTGCCCGCGGTCCAGGGACTGACGATCGAGGCGGCCCGGGACAAGATCCAGGCGGCCGGGCTGCGGGTGGGGACGGTCCGTCCCCCCGCGGCCCCGGGGGCGATCGTCTCCGGCCAGCGGCCGGGGGCGGGCGCGCGGGCGCCGGCCGATGCCCCCGTGGACCTGACCATCGGTGAGGGAGGAAGGCCGTGACCGTTCGCATCGCCCCGAGCGTGCTCAGCGCCGACCTCGGCCGCCTGGCCGAGCAGGTCGCCCAGGTGGAAGCGGGAGGCGCCGAGTGGATCCACGTGGACGTGATGGACGGGCACTTCGTGCCGAACCTCACCTTCGGTGCGCCGCTCCTCCGGGCGCTCCGCAAGCTCACGGCGCTGCCGCTCGACGTTCACCTGATGGTCGAGCATCCGGAGCGCTATATTTCGGAATACGCGGAGCTCGGCGTGGGCGTCTTCACCTTCCACCCGGAGGCGACGGTCCACGTCCAGCGGCACCTTGCCATGGTGCGGGAACGGGGGATGCTGGCCGGGCTCGCGTTCAATCCCTCCAGTCCGCTCGCGGCCCTGGAAGAGACGATGGCGGACGTGGACCTGGTGCTGGTGATGTCGGTCAACCCGGGTTTCGGCGGCCAGGGGTACCTGCCCGCGGCCACCGACAAGCTGCGCCGCGCGCGCGCCCTGCTCGACCGGGCGGGGTCGCGGGCGGCGCTCGAGGTGGACGGCGGGATCACCGCCGCGACCATCCGCGGCGCCTGGGAAGCGGGGGCGGACACCTTCGTGGCGGGCACCGCGATCTTCGGCGCCCCCGACCCCGCCCGCGCGGTGGAATCCCTCCGCCGCGAGTGCGCGGCGCGTGCCTGAGGACGGAACGATGGCGAAGCAGTGGGCGGTGGTCGGACTCCTCATCGCCGGGCTCGGGCTCGGCGGGTTCGCGCTCGCGCGCGCCGGGCGCGCGATCACCGGGGTCGAGGTCGGCAACGCCGCGCCCGAATACGTGGCAGTGGACCTGGCGACCGGCGACAGCGTGTCGCTCAGGGAGCGCTACCGGGGCCAGGTGACGCTCATCAACATCTGGGCCACCTGGTGCGCACCCTGCCGCGAGGAGATGCCCGCCATGCAGGCGGCGTACGACTCGCTCCGCGGGCGGGGCTTCCGGATCGCGGCGGTGAGCATCGACCAGTCCGACTCCACCGCGGTGCGCGCCTTCGTCGAGGAGCTCGGCCTCACCTTCGACATCCTGCACGACCGTTCCGGGGCCATCCAGCGCACCTACCAGACCACCGGCGTGCCGGAGAGCTTCCTGCTGGACCGGGAGGGGCGGATCGTGCGGCGCGTGATCGGCGCCCACGACTGGAGCTCCTCGATCAACCGCGACCTCATCGCGCGGCTCCTCGCCGACGGCGGGGCCTGACGTGCGCCTCGCGGCCCTGCTGCGCAACTGGCCGCTCAAGCTCACATCGCTGTTCCTCGCCGTCGTGCTCTGGCTGCTCGCCGCGGGCGAGGAGCCGGCCAGCCGGCTCGTGGCGGCGGAGCTGCAGGTGCGGCCGCCGGCGGGCCGCGTCCTGGCCCAGCCGCTCGCCCCCGTGACCGTGGCCGTGGTGGGGCCGCGGCGCGAGCTCCTCAAGCTCGGCGCCTCGCGGGTCATCCTCACCCGGCTCCTTCCCGACACCGTGACCGCCGACTCGATCACGATGGTCCTCGGCACCGCCGACGTCGAGCTGCCGTCCGGCGTCCGGGTCTCGGTGCAGGACCTCCAGCCCCGCCAGGTCACCATCCACCTGACCGACGCCTTCGCCCCCGCCGCCGGAGCGCCGTGACGATCATCCTCGGCGTCGAGACCTCCTGCGACGAGACCTCCGCCGCGGTGGTCGCCCTGGAGGGCGACCGGCCCCGTGTGGCCAGCCTGGCGATCCTCAGCCAGGACGTGCACCGCATCTTCGGCGGCGTGGTGCCCGAGCTGGCCAGCCGGGCGCACCTCGTGACGATCGGGCGGGTGGTGGACGACGCCCTGGCGGAGGCGGGCGTGACGCTCGGGCAGCTGGATGGCGTCGCGGTCACCGCCGGACCCGGGCTCGTGGGCGCCCTGCTCGTCGGCGTCACCTACGCGAAGACCCTGGCCTGGAGTGCGGGCCTCCCGCTCCTCGGCGTACACCACCTCGAAGGGCACCTGTTCGCCCCCCGGCTCGAGGATGCCGCCCTCGCGCCGCCGTTCACCGCCCTCCTCGTGAGCGGGGGGCACACGCTGCTGCTCGACGTGCGGGACTGGGGCGAGTACGAGCTGCTCGGCGCCACGCGCGACGACGCGGCCGGGGAGGCGTTCGACAAGGTGGCGGTCCTCCTCGGGCTGGGCTATCCCGGCGGCGCGGCCATCGAGCGACTCGCCCGCGAGGGCGACCCGACGCGCTACCGCTTCCCCCGCCCGATGCTCCGCGAGGCCGCGCAGGACGGGCCCGATCGCTACGCCTTCTCCTTCAGCGGTCTCAAGACCGCGGTGCTCCGGGCGGTGCGGGCGAGCCCGGATCTCGACCGCGACCGTGCCGACCTGGCCCGCGGTTTCCAGGACGCGGTGCTCGACGTGCTGGTCGAGAAGGCGGCGCAGGCCGCCGACGCGTTCGGCCGCGAGACGGTGGTGCTCGGCGGCGGCGTGGCGTGCAGCCGCGCGCTGGCGGAGCGGATGCGCGCGCGGGTGGCCGGACGCGCGCGGGTGAGCGTGGCGAGCCCGCGGCTCAACGCGGACAACGCGGCGATGATCGCCGCCGCCGGCGCCTGGCGGCTGGCGCGCGGCGAGCGCAGCGGACCCGACCTCGAGCCGCGCGACGACCTTCCCCTGCCGGGGCTGGCCCCGGCGCTCTCCGGGAGACCGACGTGACGTTCTATCCCCTGATCATCCGGCTCGGGCCGCTGGAGATCACCGGCTACGGGATCATGATGATGGTGGGCTTCCTGGTGGGCGGATGGCTCATCGGGCGCGAGCTCCGGCGACTCGGGCTCAACGAGAACTACTCCCAGGACATCGTCGTGGCCGCCGTGATCGGCGGCGTGGTCGGCGCCAAGCTCTGGTACGTGGCGCTCACCGGCGACGGGCTCTTCGACCGCGGCGGCCTCGTCTGGTATGGAGGGTTCCTCGGCGGGGCCATCGCCGTGATGCTCACCGGCCGCTGGCGGAAGGTGCCGTTCGCCTGGACCGCCCACCTGACGGCGCCCGCGCTCGCCGCGGCCTATGCGCTCGGCCGCATCGGGTGCTTCCTGGTGAATGACGACTATGGCCACCCGACGGACGTCCCCTGGGCGGTGCGCTTCCCGCAGGGCTACCCGCCCAGCACCGCCGGCAACATGCGCGACCTCTTCGGCATCCCTGTTCCCGAGGGGATGGACCCCGGCACCGTGCTCGCCGTCCACCCGACCCAGCTCTACGAGACGGCGCTGATGCTCCTCGCCTTCGGCGTCCTCTGGCGCCTCCGCCGCGGGCGCGAGGGCACCGGGTGGCTCTTCGGGCTCTACCTGGTACTGGCGGGGCTCGAGCGCTTCGGCATCGAGTTCCTGCGGGCGAAGGACGACCGGTTCTTCGGCCCACTGACGCTGGCCCAGGCCACCAGCGTGGCACTCGTGATCCTCGGTGCCGGCCTGCTCTCGGCCACCGCGAACCGGAAGGCGCCCGACCCGGGACCGTATCTCAACCTGTCAGGAACGGCGTGATCGCCTAATTTCTTGACGACTCTGCAAGCCTTTACCACATCAGCAGTTACGGGAAACAGCCGGGTGACTGTCGAATTTATTGACGAAACCGGGGCCGGTTCGACGATGTAAGCCCTTGATTCTACTGGGTTTCAGCCGATTTCTGAATGGCACGTTACATGCTCTAGACATAGGCAGGAACGGCGTCCGGACGAGCCGTCGTGGGGAAAGTGGCAGGTCGGACGTCCGGGACGGGCAATCCGCACGTCGCCGGCGGTATCAGGGGGCGATCTGCCACCTCATGCGAACGACCCTCCGGGCCTCGGGCTCGGAGGGTCGTTCATTTTCTGGGCCGCCCCGCCGGTCCCGCGGCCTCTTCCGGTCAGGCCGTCGTACGCGGGGTCCGCACGAGGCGGCCACGGATCCGCGCGATCTCGCTCCGGATCTCGGCCAGGTCCGCGTCCATCCGCTCCAGGGACCGAAGCAGCTCGAGGTCGTCCCCCACGACCCTGCCGTCCATCGCCGCCAGCGCGGGATGATGCGCGGATCCGCCATTGGTCGAGGCGGTCGCCGCCGCCCTCGCCGCCATCCCCCCATCCGGCACCAGTTCCCGAGTCACCCGCAGCCGGCGTGGTTCGATGAGGAACACCCACACCAGCGCACCGAGGGCCAGGAGGAGGAGCGATCCCTGCGCCAGCGCCGTCTCCAGCGTCGGGTAGATCCCGAGTCGGGGCAGCCGCGGGAGCCAGGGGATGACGGTCGTGCCGACCATTCC
The DNA here is from genome assembly GCA_035457305.1 of Gemmatimonadales bacterium. Classification (GTDB taxonomy): domain Bacteria; phylum Gemmatimonadota; class Gemmatimonadetes; order Gemmatimonadales; family GWC2-71-9; genus JAICEH01. Next base: position 16,991 of record DATIBS010000003.1, on the reverse strand, counting down.
ACCCGCCTGCAGTTCGGCGATGCCGTGGCCCGCGAAGGTGAACGCCATCCAGTAGAGGAAGGCGCTCGTGACCGCGAAGAACGGCTTGAGCGGCAGGCGAACGCCGAACCGCTGGATGGCCACGTACAGCACCACGAGGACCGCCGCCGCCGCCGCCATCCCGCCGAGGATGGGGCCGGTGGCCGCCGGGCCGCCGCCCGAGACGAACAGCGCCTTGTAGAAGAGCACCGTCTCGAAGCCCTCGCGGTAGACCGCGAGGAAGGCCACCGAGGCGAGGGCGAGCGACGATCCCCCGGCCACCGCCTCCTCCACCTTGCTGCGGACGAAGGCATTCCACTTCGCCACCTCGAGCTTGGTGAGGAGCCAGTAGCTCACCGAGAAGAGCACCGCGGTGGCCAGCAGCATCGTGGCGCCCTCGAGCACCTCCTGGTCCGCGGGCGTCAGGTGGAAGACGGTCTCGATCAGCACCGCCGTCAGCAGGCTCGCCCCGATGGCCGCGCCGATGCCGGCCCGGACGTCGCGCGTCCGCCGGCCCGCCCCGACCTTCGCCAGGAAGGCCAGCAGCGCCCCCACGATCAGGATCGCCTCCAGGCCTTCCCGCACCAGGAGGATGAACGACTGGAGGAACAGGTCGAAGGGGCGCCGCTCCGCCCCGAGCTCGCGCTCGGCGCGGTCGAGCAGGGTGACGAGCCTCACCTCCGCCGTGCGCAGGGCCTCCCCACCCCTGCCGCCCTGCGCGTCCAACCGGAAGCCGGTGAAGGCCTGCTCGAGCTCGGAGGCGAGCGCCGGATTGCGGGGCCGGAGGTCACGCTCCAGCGCCTCGAAGGTCATGTATGCCGCGAGCGCCGCCGAGCCGGCCTCGCCGGGCTGCCCGGAGGCGCCGAACGCCACCGCCTCGTCCAGTTGCTGCCGCACGCGCTCGAACGCGGCCGCCATCCGCGCGGCGTGATCGGCCGCGCCCGCCTGCCGGATCGCCGCCACTCGCGCGAGGACCTCGGCATCCGGCGGGCCCTGGTGCCCCAACGACTCCAGGAGCTGGAGATCGGAGCGCGTGGCGGAAACCGGGAAGGCGGCGAGCCCCTCGGGCGCACCGCCTCGGGCTGCCGGAAGCCGCAGGGTCGAGGCGTAGAGCGCCACTGCCCAGCGATCGTCCTCGTCCAGCACCCCCTCGAATCCGGCCATCGCCGTGCCGGCCACGCCGAGGGTCACGCGGCGATAGAAGTCGAGGGGAGAGCGATCGGCGAGCAGTGCCGCGTCGGCGAGGTTCGCCGGCCGTGGCTCCTGGGCTCCGGCCGCCGGCCCGTCCCCCCGGCCGGCCAGACCATGGCAGCTGGCGCACGATTGCGCGTAGATCTCGCGGCCCCGCGCCAGCGACGGCGCCCAGTCCGGCACCGGCTCGAGCGAGGCACTGACACCCGCGGCGAGCACCTGGCCGAGCGCCTGCGCCGCCGAGTCCACCGCCTGGGGCGACGCCGCCCGCTGGACCAGCGCGTGCATCCCCGCGAGCGCCGAATCGGTCGCGGCGGCGAGCGGAGCGGGCAGGGCCGCGGCGGCCTTCCGCGCCTCGCCGATGAAGAGGCGGGCTTCCTCGACCTCGGCCACCGAGACGATGCGACCGCCCAGCACCCCCACGCGGTACTCCTGCGCGGCGAGGCTGGCAGTGGCGAAGACCCGACGCGCGGCGGCCACGCTGTCCTGCGCGTGCGCGGCGTTCGGGGCGATGCAGGAGAGGGCGGCGGCGAGACCGAGTGCGCCGCGAATGGTGAGAACCATTTTCATCCAGTTTGACGTCCTGGATGAAACTATGGCGCCTCGGTCGGATATGAAAGGGCTGGCCGGTCCCAGTCGGTCGAGAGCGCCACCACCGCCGCCGCCGCCGTCGGACTATGGGTGAGCGACAGGTGCAGGATGAGGTTGCGGGCCCGGAGCAGGGCGCGGGCCCGGCCATGGGCCCGCAGCGTCGGGCGTCCGTCGGGGCCCCGCACCACCTCCAGGTCCTGCCACCCGACCCCCTGCGCCTCGGGGAGCACCTGGAGTGCCTTCCACCCCGCTTCCTTCGCGGCGAGTCGTGCTGCGAAGCCGGGAATCGGGTCGGTGCGGCCTGCCAGGTCGGAGCGCTCGGTGGGAGTCAGCAGCCGGGCGAGTGCGCGGTCGCCGTGGCGGCCGAGGAGCCGCCCGGCGCGCTCCAGGTCCACCAGGTCGAGGCCGAGGGCCACCAGGCTCATGGCAGCGCCAGGAGCCAGTCCCGGATCGGCGCGAGCGGACCGGGCGGGATCCAGCCTCCGAGGGCGAGACCCACCCACGCTGCCCCGAGCACGATTCCGGCGATCATGAGGGCGGCGGGCCAGCGGGGCCGCCGCCAGTGCCGGACGCGTTCCGCTTCGGCGGCCCAGCGTGCCTGCTCCTCGGCCGCCGCCGCCTCGAGCGCGAGCCATGCCGCCTCGAGCGTGCGGGTGACACCGAGCACCCGCTCCTCCCAGCCGGCGCCCCCCGGCTCGCCGAGGCTTCCGAGCGCCCGGAGGAGGTCGGCGCCCTCCGAGCCGAGCCGGGCAGCGATGCTTCGGCGCTCGGTGTCGGTGAGCGCCACGGCCGCACGGAGCCGCGCCGGCATTCGCGCCTCCGCGGCTGCGCGCGCCAGGGCGGCGTTGGCCTCGCCGGACACCACGCCTGCCGCCGCGGCCACGCCCGCCTCCCAGCGTGCCCGCCATGCGGCCGGAGCGAGGGCGGTGGCGTCGCCGGCTCGCGCCGCGGCCGCGGCCTCGAACAGGCTGGTCACGAGCCCGAGCCGCGCCTCGCCGAGGCCGCCGACACCGGGTCCCGTCAGGCGGCCGAGGGCCGGCCCGAGTTCCGGAATCTCGCTCAGGGCGTTCATCCGAGGATGGACTCGAGCACGGCGTCCACCTCCTCGAGCGTGGCGAAGGCGGCGTGCGCCCCCGCATCCCTGAGCTCGGCCACGCCATATGACCCGGTGCCGACGCCGATCGCGCGGGCGCCGATGCCACGCCCGCACGTCACGTCCGCGGGAGTGTCGCCGACGATCACGACCTCCGCGCCGCGCGGCTCGCGCCCGAAGTGCGGCTCGGCGCGCCGTGCGGCCACCGCCGGCAGGTCCGGGCGATGGGCGGAATCGGAGCCATAGGCCCCGAGTCGGAAGCGGGCCGGGTCGAGGCCGGCGGACCGGAGCTTGAGCGCCGCGCCGGCCGCGATGTTCCCGGTGAGCAGGCCGAGCACCACGCCGGCCTCGACTTCGAGCCGGGCCAGGAGCTCCATGACCCCGGGGTAGACGGCCGGCCGGGCGGCCCCTCCGGCCAGCTCGACCTCGAGCGCCTCCACGTAGCGGAGGCAGACCGCGGCGATGCGGGCCGGCTCGGCCGGCTCGGGATCGCCACTGGCGGCGAGGAGCTCCGCCACGATCTGCGGGTCGGTCTTGCCGTCGAAGCGGACCCGGCCGAAGACCGTGTCGTCGGGCAGCCAGTCCCGGAGTGCCGCGCGGATCGCCCGCCGGCCGGCGCCGCCCGAGTGGAGGAGGGTGCCGTCGATGTCGAAGAGCACCAGGCGGCGCCCGGTCACCGGGGGCGGCCCTCGGGCACGGGCGCGTCGCCCACCGGCTCGCCCCGGCACTTCGCGCACCGGGTCACGCCCCGGAAGGTGCAGACCAGGCAGAGGAACGTCCCGCAGTTCGCACAGGGATAGCCCTCGGAGGCGCGCTCCTCCCGGCCGCAGCTGCGGCAGGTCATCCCGTCGTGCTCCTGCAGTCGGGCCATGGGGGCCTCCGGTTCAGGCGGTGATGCCGTACCGCTTGATCTTGTTGATCAGCGTGGCGCGCGAGATCCCGAGCTCCTGCGCCGAGCGGGTCCGGTTCCCGGCGTGGTAGCGGAGCGTCCGCTCGATGTGCTGCCGCTCGAGCTCGTCGAGCGAGAGTGGGGTGTGGCGCCGGTCGCCGGCGCCGGCCCGCGCGCGGAACTCCGCCGGGAGGTGCTCGACCACCACGGCCTCCTGCCCGCGGCCCAGGATGAGGGCGCGCTCGAGCACGTTCCGCATCTCCCGCACGTTCCCCTTCCAGTCATGTCCCATCAGCCGGTCGAGGGCCTCGGGGGAGATGGCGTGGGGCGCATCGGGCAGCTGGTCGCGCAGGTCGGCGAGCAGCCGCATGAGGAGCGCCAGCCGGTCCTCCCGGGGACGCTCCCGCACCGCGGGCAGCCGGAGCGGCATGACGCTCAGCCGGTAGAGCAGGTCCTCGCGGAACTGCCCCGCCTCCACCTCGGCGCGGAGGTCCTTGTTGGTCGCGGCCACGAGCCGCACGTCCACGGTCAGCTCCCGGGTGCCGCCGAGGCGCCGGAAGGTCTTGGTCTCGAGCACCTTCAGCAGCTTCGGCTGGAGTTCGGGGGCGAGGTCGCCGATCTCGTCGAGAAAGATGGTGCCGCCGTCGGCGATCTCGAAGAGCCCCTGCTTCCGGTCCTTCGCGTCGGTGAACGCCCCCTTCTCGTGGCCGAAGAGCTCCGAGTCGAGGAAGGTGGCGTTGAGCCCGGCGCAGTTCACCTCGACGAACGGCCCGTCGCGCCGCGGGCCCTGGTCGTGGATGATCCGCGCCACCCACCCCTTGCCGGTCCCGCTCTCGCCCTCGAGCAGCACGGTGGTGCGGTCGCTCTGGGCCAGCAGGGCCACCTGGTGCGCGATGTCCTTCATCATGGGCGACACGCCGAGCGTGTCGAGGCCCTCCCCGGGCGCCGCCCGGTCGAGGAGGGCGCGGTTGATGCGGCGCAGCCGGGTCTTGTCGGCCACCCGTGCGGTCGCGGCGGCGAGGTGCGCCATGTCGACCGGCTTGGTCAGGAAGTTCTCCGCGCCGAGCTGCATCGCGCGCACGGCCGTCGGGAGATCGGCGTCCCCGGTGAGGAGGATCACCGCCGCGTCCTGCTCCCGGAGCCGCTGCAGCACCTGGAGGCCGTCGAGGCCGGGAAGGTGCAGGTCGAGGATCACCACTTCGGGCCGGTAGCGGGCGAACGTGGCGAGCCCGGCCTCGCCGGTGAGCTCCCGCGCCACCTCGTAGCCGAGTTCCTCGAAGTAGTTCCCGACCGCACGCAGGACGTCCGCGTCGTCGTCGATGAGCAGCACGGAACCGGTCATCATCGCCTCGTGAGGGATCTCATTGTGCCCCCGCGCGCGGGAGCTCGAACCAGACGCGGGCACCGCCCTCGGGACGGTTCACGGCGCGGATCTCGCCGCCGTGCGCCCGCACGATGCCGTGGGAGATCGAGAGCCCCAGGCCGGAGCCGTCCCCGCCCTTGGTGGTGAAGAAGGGCTCGAAGACGTGCGCCATCGCCTCGGGAGGGATGCCGGTCCCCTCGTCCTCCACCGCCAGCCCCACGACCGCCGGGGTGACCCAGGTGGCCACACGGCCGGCGCCGGCGCGCCCCCACATCGCGTACTCCGCGTTGCCGAGGAGGTTGAGGATGACCTGCCGGAGCTGGTCGGCGTCGCCGTCCACCAGGGGCAGCTCCGGTTCGAGGTCGAGCCGGAAGGCGGCCCCGCCCGGCGGCCGGATCAGGAGGATGTCGCGGACCAGGGCGTTCAGGTCGGTCGGCGCGCGCTGGAGCGGCCGCTGGCGCCCGAAGGTGAGCAGATCGGTGACCGTCCGTCCGGCGCGCCCGGCCTCCTCGCGGATGGCCTCCAGGACGCGACGGGTGCCGGGGTCGAGCGGTTCCTCGAGCATCAGGGCCTGGGCCAGCGCGGCGATGCCCGCGAGGGGGTTGTTGAGCTCGTGTGCCACGCCGGAGACGAGATGGCCGAGCGCCGCCATCTTCTCGGTGTGGATCAGCCGGTCCCGCATCGCCCGCTCGTCGGTGATGTCGCGGGCGATCGCGAGGACCGCCCGGCCCGCGGCCGGCTCGTCCACGGCCACGGTCACCAGGGCCGCCTCGCGGGAGGCGCCGTCGAGCCGGCGGAAGCGCAGGGTGAACTCGCGGGCCTCGCCCGCGAGGGTGCGCGCGAGGTCCGCTTCCACCCGCCGGGCCTCGTCCGGCGTGAGGAACTCCTGGAGCCGGAGGCCGGGCCGGGTCTGGGCCAGGCCGACCAGCACCAGCGCGGCGCGGTTCACCGAGAGGAAGCGGCCCTCCGCCGACAGCGTGAAGATCGCGAGCGGCGCCGAGGCGAACAGGGTGCGGTAGCGCGCCTCCGAGCGCCGCCGCTCCTCCGCCGCGACCCGCTCGGCGGTCACGTCCCGCAGCACCGCCACGCGGCCGGCCGCCTGGCCGGCCTCCCCCAGGGGAGCGCTCGACACCGCCACGAAGCGCACCCCGCCGTCCGCCTGGCGCACCACCGACTCGAAGCGCCGCGCCGCGGTGGCGGCCGGCAGGCCGGGGGGGGCGCCGGCGGGGTCGGGCACCAGCTCGTCGAGCGGACGCCGGAGCAGCGACTCCACCGGGGCGTCGAACAGTTCCGCCGCCGCCGGGTTGGCGAAGCCCACCCGCCCGTCCGCGTCGGCGATCACGATGGCGTCGTAGGCGTGCTGCACCACGCGACGGAAGCGGTCCTCGAGGCGCACCACCTCGGTCACGTCCTCGAGCGCGACCACCAGGCCCCGATCCGGCAGCGGCGTGGCGGTCACGACGTGGAGGCGGTCCCCCACCTCGAGCAGGCCGGTCGCGGCGCGCCCGTCGGCGAGCGCGTCCCGCATCGGGTCGGGGCCGGCCTCGGGCCAGGCGGGGAGGATCGCGCGGAGCTCCCGGCCGGGCAGCGCGGTCACCGGCAGGCCCGCCATCCGTGCCAGCGCCAGGTTGCCCCGGAGCAGCCGTCCCTCCGCATCGGTGATCGCCAGCCCGCCCGCCGTGGCGTCGAACGCCGACTGCCACTCCCGCTTCCCGCGCGCGATCTGGTCCACCAGCCGGCTCTTGCCGATCGCCAGCGCCGCCTGGTCGGCGAACGCGGTCGCCAGTCGCTGCTCGTCCGGCGGCCACGGCTGGAGGCGGTCGTGGTAGAAGCCGAGCACGCCGATGGTCTCGCCGCCGAACACGAGCGGGAGCAGCGCCTCCGAGCGGAATCCGGCGGCGAGCACGGCGTCGCGGAGGCCCGGCTCCGCCTCGCGCTGCGCGTCGGCGTGGAAGACCGGGAGGCGGCGCGCCAGCGTGCGCGCCACCGGCGTCTGGAGCAGGCGCGCGCAGGTCGCCTCCACGAAGGCGGTCGGCAGCCCCAGGGCCACCACGCAGTCGGCGTGGCCCGAGGCCCAGTCGAACAGGAACACGCCGGCCCGCTGGGCCAGGAAGACCTCGCGTCCCTCCTCCGCCACGAATTCCATGGTCCGGCGCGCGTCCTCCACGCCGGTGAGGGCGTGGGCGATGCGGCCGAGGGCGTCGATCTGGTCGAGCCGCTTGAGCAGCTGGCCGCGGGTGCGAAGCGCCACGATCGCCCCGCCCAGCTGGTCGGCGGCGGCGGCGAGGAGCTGGAGGTCCGCCGGGTCCGGCATGCGCCACGCGGTCTCCGCGGCGGAGACCGTGAGCACCCCGCCGGTGCCGCCGCCGAGCCGCATCGGCACCATCACGCCGGCCCGCGCCAGCCGCGCGCGAAGCGGGTTGGCGGCGGCCTCCGGCTCGGCATCGAGGTTGAGGCTCACGCGCGGTCCGCCCCGCAGCACCGCGGCGGCCAGGGAGGACGGGCCCAGCACCGCGCCTGCCGGCTGCACCCGGGCCTCGGGGCCGACCGCGCCAAGCACCACCAGGCTGCCCGGCGGCTCGTCGAGGCGCTCGGCCACCGCCGCGCCGTCCCCGGACAGCAGTCGCCGGGCCGCGTCGAGGCCGAGCTCCACCGCGTCCTCGAGGGTCCCCGCGGCCGCGAGGCCGCGGGCGAGATCCGCCAGCAGGGCCGCCGCCTCCACGGCGCTCGGGCGCCCGGGGATCGGCTGCGTGCTCACGTGGCCTCCGGCACGATGATCGCCACGGCGCCGGGGACGACGGTGGCCGTGAACGGGGTGCGTCCCGCGCCGTCCCCATCGAACTCGACCGGCTGGGCGGGAAACGCCTCCACCGTGATCTCGGCGCCCCGTGCGAAGCCCACGAAGGCGCGCCCCGCCCCGCCTTCCGCCTCGCGGAGCAGGTCCCAGATGGCCAGGACGCTCTGGCCCAGGGTGTCGGCGCGGAGGACGATCACGTCGAGGATACCGTCGTCCGGCCGGACGGTGCGGCCGAACCTCACGAAGGGCGGGATCACCTCGGCGCAGTTCGCCACCAGCACGAGGGCGGCGTGGGCCTCGTACTCCCTGCCATCCACCGTGATGTGGTAGGTGGTGCTGCGGAGCTCGTGGAGCAGCCGGAACGTGGTCGCGGCGTAGGCCACCATGCCCCAGCGGCGCTTGTGCACCGAGGAGGTCTCGACCATCACCCGGGCGTCGTAGCCCGCGCCGCCCGCCACCGCGAAGTAATGGGTGCCGTCGTCCCGTTCGACGCGGCCGAGGTCGAGCCGCCTCCGTCGGCCCCGCACCAGCGCCTGCGCCGCGCGCACCGGGGCCGAGGGGATGCGGAGGTTGCCGGCGAGCAGGTTGCCGGTCCCGCCGGGGATCACGCCCAGCGCCACGTCGGTGCCGACGAGCGCACTCGCGGCCTGCATCGTGGTGCCGTCCCCGCCGAACACCGCCACCACGTCCATGCCGTCCGCCACTCCCTCCGCCGCCAGCCGCCGCGCGTCGCCCGGCCCGCCGGTGGCGGCCACTTCGGTCTGCCAGCCGCCGGCGCGCAGCACGTCCGTGATCCCCTGCACCACCTGGGGCTGGGTCCGCGCCGCGGCCGGGTTGGTGATGAGGAGGAGGCGCACGCTCAGTACTCCTTCTCCCAGAAGAGGTCGAGGCCGACCTGGTAGCGACCGGTGGTCGAGAGCGGGTCCACCTGCCGGCCGCCCGCGCAGGCGAGCAGCGGCTCCACGCTCAGCTGGGCGCGCCAATGCCGCAGGAAGCGGTACTCCACGCTCGCGCCCACGCTGTTGTAGCTGAACTGGCTCAGCCCGCAGAAGCCGGCGTTGAAGGTGAGGAACCACTGGCGGCCCACCTGCCAGCCCGCCCGGAGCTCCGTGACGCCGGAGGCGCCGGTGGAGCCGCTGGTCCGCATGGCGGGCCGGATCTGGATGAAGTCCACCGGGACCCCGAGGTCGGAGATCAGGGTCCGCTCGATCTCGCTCGAGAGCACCGAGAGGCCGGCGTCGAGCGCGAGCTGTTCGCTGGTGCCGGGGGCCCCGCCCGAGGCGAGGTTGCTCGACGGCCGGCCGAACATCAGGTAGGAGACGATGTCGGTCTCGGACAGCGGCGGGTTCACGTCGCTGGTCAGCGAGAGCTGCGGCGCGAGCAGCGTCCCGCGGATCCGGGCGGTCACCTCGATGTCGTCGGGATCGTCGATCGGCCGCACCACGTGCTCCGCCTCGATGTCGAGCTCGGCATTGAGGTCCGGGGTGCCGAAGTAGCGGACGGTCCCCCGCGTCACCGTGAAGTCGCGGGTCACGAACCCCAGGTTGAGGACGTAGGTGCCGCGCCGGGCGTTGAAGGTCCCGTCGAAGCGGTACTCCTGGCGCACCTTGTTCACCCGCACGAGGCCGTCCACCTGGATGTTCGCCTCGTTGGAGCGGAGCCAGAAGTCCTCGCCGATCTCGAGCCGCAGGTCGGCGATGCGCAGCGAGTCGAGGAACCGGCTCTGGAACGCCGCGCCCAGGCCCTGGGAGCGGATGAGGGTCGTGTCGATGAGGTCGGCGTTGGCCGGGTCCTCGAGGTTCACGATGTCCTTCATGACCAGGTCGGCGAAGTAGAGCTGCCCGCGCTCGGCCCGCAGCTGCCCCCGGAGGGTGGCGCCGAACACCGGGCCGGTGAGCGCGAGCTCGCCGGTGGCGTCGAGCGTCAGGTAGTTCCGCACGTCGATCGCGCGGAAGTCCCGGTGCCGGAGATGGAGGTCGAGCCACGGGCGGGTGAGGTCGGCGAAGCGCACCGCGCCGTCCATCACGAGGCGCCCCTCCCCGCCCCGCACCTGCAGGGAGTCCACCAGCATCGAGTCGCCCCGGAACGAGGCGTGGCCCGCGATGCCGGTGAAGCGCACCCCGAGGCCCGGCACGCTGGCCGCGCCGCCCTCGAGCGCCATCGCGCCGCGGAGCGTGGGCGCCCCCCACTCGCCCTCGACCGCCACGTCGGCGTTGAGCAGGCCCTGCACCTGGCGCAGCGAGGCGGTGAAGGCCTCCACGATCCCCAGGTCCACGCTGTCGGCGCGGGCCGCCACCTCGAGCGGGCCGGGGAGCCGGCGCTGCGGCACCGCGGCGAACGCCAGGTCGAGCGGGAGCGCCGCCCGCACGGTGAGCACCCGGGTGCCGGTCTTCCAGAGGAGGAGGTTCGCGTCGAGGATCCGATCCTCGTAGTTGATCACCCCCTGCACGAACGGCGCCCGGAAGTCCCGCAGGGTGAGGTCCGCGAGCGAGGCGGAGCCGCCGAAGGTCGGCCGGAGACGCGTGCCGCCGACGAGGAGCTCGGCGTCGAGCACCCCGGTGATGCTCGTGTCGCGCTGCAGCAGGCGGAAGCCGTCCACCAGGCGGACGCCGATCAGCTCCAGCCGGAGTTCTCCCGGGGTCCCGAACGGCGGGTTGCCCTCGGTGCGGATCACCCCCGCGCCGTCCACCGCCGCGAAGTGCACGGGGGTGAGCGTTACGGCGGAGTCGGCCCGCACGAGCGTCACCGGCGCCTGGAGGCTCCAGGGGTGGCCACCCGCCACGAGCGTGAGGGAATCCGTCTCGAGGGTGAAGCGCGCGCGGTCCCGCCCGCGCCACACGCCCCCGGCCGCCAGCGATGAGCCTTCGCCCAGGCCCACGCCGGCGGACCAGCCCAGCGAGTCGCGGCGCCCGTCGAGCGCGAGGCGGAGGTCGGTGAAACGGCGGTCCCCCCAGCGCAGGTCCGGGGCCGACGCGTCGAGCCGGAGCGCGCCGGGCGCGCCGGACTGCCAGTCCACCGAGAGCTCCCCCGCAGGGAAGGCCACTTCCCGCCACCCGGCATCCTGCAGGGCCAGGTCGGCCGACGCCGCCAGGGCCTCGAGGCTGCCCTCGAAGGTGGCCGTCCCGGTCAACGACCCGCGCAGCGGCTCGGCGAGCGAGAGCGAGTCGGATTCGATGCCGGCCAGCGCGTGGGCGAGCTCGTCGAACGGGCGGAGGGTGGGAGCCTCCACCCCGAGCCGGAGCGTGCCGGAACGGTTCCGCCGCCAGCCGAGGGTGCCGTCGGCCAGGAGCTGGCCCTGCGGCCACGCCAGCACGAGGCGGTCCACGTGCAGGGTCGAGTCCTGCACCGAGACGACGCCGTTCAGGCTGTCGAAGCGGAACTGCGCCACCGAGCTGCCGTCGAGCGCGAGGGTGACCCGGCCCTCCGGGACGCGGCCCGTCCCCGCGATGCCCTCCAGCACGAGGGTGCCGGCCAGGCGGGTGGAGGGCCCCCGCCCGGAGAGCGCCGCGAGGTCGAGCCCGCGGAAGCGGATGATGCCCGAGTCGCCGCCCCACCGCTCCGGGTAGTCGATGGCGAACCAGCCATCCGACTCCAGGTGACCGATCTCGCCGTCGAGCTCCGAGACGATCCGCATCCGCCGGGTGGTGCCCTCCAGCGCCACCCGGCCCATCACCGCGCCCCGCGCGGGGAAGGTCGGGAAGCCCGCCCGGATCCCCTCGAAGTCGAGCGGCGCGAAGGCGAGCTCGGCACGGAGGAGGCTCTCCGCACCCCGGATGTCGAGGAAGGCCGTGCCTTCCGCCCGGCTGGCCGGGCGGTCGCCGTCCCGATGCACCGCGGTCCCGCGGAAGGTGGCCGCGCGCCAGGGACCCTCGAGCCGGCCCACGGCCGCGAGCCGGCCCTCGAGCACCACCGGTGGCGCCACCTCGCGCACCGTCGGAAGCCAGAGGTCGGACGACGCCAGGTCGAAGCCACGGAAGGTGAGGCCGTCCTCGCCGCCCAGCCGGACCCGGCCCGAGCCGGCGAGCCGACTCACCGGCCGCCCCGGCAGCCGCGCATCGGCGAATGCCCAGTCGAGCCGGACCGCGAGGTCGCTCATCCGGCCGTCGGTCTCCACCGGGCCGGTCAGCCGCCCGTCCAGCGGGATGGTGTCGAGGAACCCCTTGAAGTGGACCAGGTCCACGTCGCGGAACAGGAGCGCGAGGTCGTCGAGGCCGAGGTCGTCGCTCCCCTCGTCCACGACGATCGTGAGGCGGCCCGAGACCTGGCTCCCGTCCTCCGCGACGAGAGCGAGGTCGTCGAGGGTGAAGACGTTCCGCCCCGGCGCCGGGGAGGCGGCGGCGACCTGGGCCCGGCCGGTCATGGCCGGGAGGGCCGGGGTGATCCAGCGGATGTCCTCGAGGTCGGCGCGCGGGGCGGCGAGCCGGAAGTCGAATCGGAGCGGGCCCGACGCCCAGTGCACCAGGCCCGCGCCCGAGAGTTCCGTGCCCGGCAGCACCGCGCGCGCGACGTCGAAGGCCAGGGTGTCGCCCCGGACCTCGAGCCGGCCCGCGAGGTCCCGGATGCTCACCGGCGGGTCGCTCACGTCCATCGCGAGGGTATCGATTTCCGCCGAGATGGGACGCCGGTCCGGCGTGCTCACCGTGAGGCGCGGGAAGCTGCCCGTCAGCCGCTCGAGCCGGATCACCCGCTCCAGTCCCTCGGGGCCCGAGGTGATCTCGCGTCCCTCGCGGGCCCGCTCCACGCGGAGCGCCTCGGCCATCGCCGACGGCGTGCGCGCCTCGGCAGGCGGGTTCCACGGGGTGCGCACCTCCACCCTTCCCGAGACGATCCGGAGCCGGCGGAACTCGACCAGCGGTGGCGTCCCGCCCCCGGGCCCCTCGCCGAGCCGGAAGATCTCCTCCAGGTTGGTCCGGCCCGAGCGGCGCTTGACGATCACGAGTTCCGGCTCCACCAGCACCAGCCGGTCGAGCACCATCCGGCCGGCGAGGAGGTTGGCCAGCCGGTATTCCACGAGCACCCGCGGGAGGCGCGCGAAGGGCCGCCCGGCGTCGTCCCGGATCTCGAGGTCGCGGAAGGTGATCCCGCCGAAGAACGAGCCCCCCACCGCACCGATCCGGACCTGGCCGCGCAGGCGCCCGGTCAACGCCTCGGACGCGGCGCGCGCGAGGAGCGCCCGTCCGGTCGGCGACGCCGCGAGGGCGGTGACCAGGCCCAGGGCCCCGCCCAGGAGCGCCAGGACGGCGGTCAGGCCGAGGCGGAGGGCGTGGCGTCGCATCAGAAGGCGTGGCCGACGGCGAAGTGGATCGTGTAGTCCCGACGCTTCGGCGCGGAGAAGTCGGGTGTCACCAGGATCAGTTCTCCGTCGCTCGTCTCCCGGTAGAGCGCTCCGGTCTGGCGCCCGTAGGGGTTGTAGCCGACGTCGAGCCGGGCGGGACCGAGGGGCGTGTTGAGCCGGATGCCGAAGCCGGGCGTGACGCGGAACTCGCTCTGCGGCGCGTCATCCACGCCCAGCTGCCACACCCCGCCGGCGTCCACGAAGACGGCCAGGCGCAGCCGGCCGCGGAAGACGGGCGCCGGGAAGCGGAGCTCCGCATTCGCCACGAAGAGCGTGTTGCCGCCGGTGGCGGCGAAGCGGAGGTCGTCGGGGTCGATGTCGTCGGGATCCGGGGGGAGGTCCTCGTCCTGGATCACGTACACCACGGGGCCGAGCTCGTTGCGCTCGAAGCCGCGCACGTCGTTGGGGCCGCCGGCATAGAAGCGCTGCTCCGGCGGCACGTAGGTGACTGCCCCGCTGTCGAAGGCCACGCGGGGGGCGTACACGTAGCCGCCCCGCGTCCGGAAGGCGAGCACCGCCGAGCGTCCCAGCGGCCGGTACCACGAGAGATCCGCCACGCCGCGCGTGAAGTACTGGAGGTCCGACGAGCCGGTGATGCCGCTGCTGTGGGCCACCTCGAAGGAGGCGAGCCCGCCGCGGCTCGGGTCCAGCGGGTTGTTGGTGCGGTTGAGCGTCGTGTTCACGCTCACCACGCCGAGGAGGCGGCGCTGCTGGAACTGGGCGATGTCCTCCGGCGTGCAGGCGTTGAAGTTCGCGCAGTACGTGGCCGGGAGCGCCTCGGTGCGGCCGTAGCCGAGCCGGTACTGGATGCTGAAGGGGAACCGGTTCCACGACTGCCGGGTGAGGCCGAGGCTGAAGCCGAGCTCCTCGCGCCGGTACACCCGGACCTCCGAGCGCCGCTCGGCGAAGAGCGTGGCGGTGCCGACGTTCCGGTAGGAGAAGAAGGCGGGACGGCGGAGCCCGAGCGTCGCGCTGAAGTTGAGCTTCCCCGACCCGATCGAGTCATCCTCGATCGGGCCGCAGATGGTGCTGGCCAGGCCGTCCACCCGGGTGGGCTCCCCCACGCCGAGCTTGGAGAAGCGAAGGTTGAGGTCGAGGATGCGTCCCTCGCCCAGGATGTTCCGCTCGGTGAAGCCCGCCCCGGCGCGAAGGCAGTCATCGGTGCCGTAGCCGCCGAAGGCCCGCACCTGGTGGAACCGGCCCTCCGCCACCTGGACCCGGAGCGGCACCGGCGCCGGCCCCGGCGACCAGGCCGAGTCGATGTCCACCGAGGCGAACCGGAAGAGCTCGCTGACGTAGAGGTTCACCTGGCTGGCGAGCAGGTCGCGCCGGGAGAAGGGCCGCCCGGGGCGGGTGGCGAGGAGGTCCCGGACCACCGCGGTGTCCACCCGCGCCGCTCCCGTCACCTCGATCCGGCCGACCACCGCCGGATCGCCCGGCACGGCCTCGAGCGTGACCGCCGCGGTGCGCGCCGCGCGGTCGACGTCGAACCCGCTGAAGACCTGGGCCGCCGGGAACCCCCGGTCGTTGAGTCGCCGGACCAGGGTGTCCGCCGTGGCCTGCAGCAGGACGCGGTCGAAAGGGTCGCCCACGCGGAGCGGGAGGTCGCGCAGCACCCGCTCCCGCGGTCCGACCGACTCGAGGCCGTTGACCGTGATCCCGGTGACCCGCACCGGCGGGCCCTCCTCGATCCGGAACGTGATGTACACGTCCTCGGCGGTGCGGCGCACCACCGTGTCCACCGTCGCCTCCAGGTACCCGCTTCGGCGGTAGAGCAGCACCAGCCGGAGCACGTCGCGGCGGAACTGCTGCTCGTCCAGGTAGCGCTTCTCGCCCAGGCTGGCCCAGCGCAGCAGCGGGAAGGTGGCGAACCAGCTCGACTTCGTCGTGGCGATGCTGGCCGAGAGTACCTCCTCCCCGAGGCCGCGATTGCCCTCGAAGGAGAGCTGCCGGACCACGAGCCCGGGGGCGGTCTGTGCCAGGGCCGCCGCCCCGGTCAGGGGGAGGGCGATCAGGCAGGCGCAGAGCGCCCGGCGGAGGGTCGCGATCGGACCCGCGTCGTTGATTGACCGCATCGGCTAAGTAGGGTAGTTTCACGAATTTACGGGCAACTGTCAATGTTTGTGTCACCCCCTCCGACGGGGCGGGGGTCGCGTCCCGCGGCCGGCCGCCCGGATCCCGCCTGATGCCGAGTCTCAACGCATTGTCGCGCTGGACCTTGCCGGCGGCCGCCGGACTCCTCGCGGTGGCGGTCCGGATGGCGGTGCCGGCGCCTGCCGCTGCCCAATCCCTTGCCAGTCGCCTCGAGGCGCGGCTGGACCAGCCGCCGTTCGATCGCCACCTCTGGGGCGTGGCGGTGGCCGACCAGGACGGCGACCTGCTTTTCGGCCGGAACGCCGAGCGGCTCTTCATCCCGGCCAGCAACACCAAGCTGGTGGTGACCGCCACCGCCGCGGCGCTGCTCCCGCCCGACTTCAGCGTGGCCACCTCGGTCTACGCCACCGGCCCGGTCGAGGCCGGGGTGGTGCGCGGCGACCTGGTGCTCTACGGCCGGGGCGACCCCGCGTTCTCCGAGCGCTGCTACGCCGTGGACACCCTCGAGGCGGGCGCCTGCGAGACCGACCCCGCGACCCGCCTGCGCGCGCTGGCCGCGCAACTGGCCGGTGCCGGGATCCGGGAGGTGACCGGGGAGGTGGTCGGCGACGGCAGCTGGTTCGACCCGGTCACGGTGCACCCCACCTGGGAGGCCTACGACCTCGCCTGGTGGTACGCTGCGCCGGTGTCCGGATTGACTTTCAATGACAATAGCCTGAAGGTGCGCTCCGCGCCCGGCCCGGCGCCGGGGGTCCCGCCCGCGATCTCGCTGGCGCCCGACCACGGCGACGTGACCCTCGAGAACCGGGCCGTGACCGGCGAGCCCGGGAGCCGCCCGACGTTCGACATCGTCCGCGGCGCCTGGACCCGGGAGTACATCGCGCTGGGCAGCGTGCCGGCCGACGCCCGCGAGGACATCCAGTACCTCGCCGTGGCCGATCCCAACCTGTATGCCGCCCGCGCGTTCCGGGCGGCCCTGGAGGACGCCGGCATCCGCGTGACCGGGGGAGCCTGGTCCACCACCGACTCCAGCCGCCATGCCCGCGCACGCCTTGGCGCACCGCTCGCCGAGGTGCGCTCGCGCCCGTTGCGCGACTGGATCTTCCCCATCCTCAACACCAGCCAGAACCTGTTCGCCGAGGTGCTGCTCAAGCAGCTCGGCCGGCAGTTCCGTGGCGTGGGGTCGTGGGACGCGGGCCTCGACGTGGAGCGGCGCTTCCTGATCGACTCGGTCGGGGTGGACTCGACCCAGTTCGCGCTGAGCGACGGATCGGGGCTCTCCTCGATCAACCTGGTCTCGCCGCTCGCCTTCACCCGGCTGCTCGGCTACATGCGCCGGCACCGGAACTGGGAGGCCTTCGCGGCGGGGCTGCCGCAGTCGGGCCGGCGCGGCTCGCTGCGCCTCCGGTTCATCGGCACGCCGCTCGAGGGGCGGGTCCGGGCCAAGACCGGGAGCATCTCCCGGGTGAACACCCTGTCGGGGTTCGTGGACCTGCCCGACGGCTCCTGGCGGGTGTTCTCGGTGCAGGCGAACCACCACGTCCTGGGGGGCCGCGCGATGATCCAGCAGATCGACTCGGTGGTGGTGGAACTGGCCCGATAGCATGGATCCGGGCGGAG
>DATIBS010000002.1:0-2284 GCA_035457305.1 Gemmatimonadales bacterium | reverse complement strand
CTCGAGGCCATCGCGAGCGAGGAGGGCGTGGGGGAATTCGTCCGCATCGGCGCGCCCCGTCCCCATCGTCAGGCGATGGAGTTCCTCGCCTCCTGCGCGATGCTGGTGAGCCTCCCGCAGGACAGCACCATGGCCATCCCGTCGAAGGTGTTCGAGTACCTCCGCTTCCCGGCGTGGCTCCTGGCGCTCAGCGAACCCGGGAGCGCCACGGCGCGCGTGCTCTCCGGCACCGGGGCCGACGTGGTGCCGCCGGCCGACGTCGTGGGGATCGCCACCGCCATCCGCCGCCGTTTCGACGCCTTCGCCGCCGGCGAGCGGCCCTCCCCCCTGGGCACCGACCCACGGCTCACCCGGCGCCACCAGGGTGGCCTGCTCCTGGACGCGATCGAGGACATCACTCGCCATTGATGCCCAGTCGCTCGGCCAGGACCTCCCGGTAGAGCGCCGCGTACCGCCCGGCCACGCCCGAGAGCGCGAACTCCCGCTCGATCCGCGCGCGCGCCGCGCGTCCCATCGCCTCGCGGCCGACCGGGTCCCGCAGGAGCCCGACCACCGCCCGCGAAAATGCCGCCGGGTCGGCGGGCGGCACCAGGATGCCGGTCACGCCGTCCGACACGACCTCCGGATTCCCGCCCACGGCGGTGGCCACCACCGGCACTCCGAACTTCATCGATTCGAGCACGGTGATCGAAAGGCCCTCACTGAGGGAGGTGAGTCCCGAGACGTGCATCAGCCGGTAGCAGCGGTGCATGTCCCGCCGGAATCCACCGAAGATGACGGCATCGGCCACGCCAAGCGCCCGGCACCGCTCCCGAAGCGCGCCCTCCTCCTCACCCCGGCCGAGCAGGAGCACCCGCGCGTTCGGCACCTCGCGGAGGATCAGGGGCACCGCCTCGATCAGGTGGCCCATCCCTTTCACGGCCCGATTGAAGTTCGCCACCACGCCGAGGACCAGGTCATCGGGGCGGAGCCCCAGCTCGGTGCGAAGCTCTTCCAGCGGTTCCTCGGCGGGGAGCTCGGCGTCGATGCCGTTCCGGATCGTCACGACCCGCGTCGGGTCGAGCCCTTCCCGCTCCAGCACCACGCGCCGGACCGCCTCGGAGACGCAGATGACCCGGTCGGGCAGGTGCCGGGTGGCGCGGAGCAGCGCGTACTCCTGCCGGCCCCAGGCGAAGCCCTGGTCCTCGCGGTTCTCCACCAGCGCCCGGATGATGCCCGCCCGCCGGAGCAGGCGCGCGTAGATGATGGGCCAGAAGAAGTAGGCGTGCACCAGGTCGGGCCGGCTCCTCGCGAGCTCGCGCCGGAGCCACCGCCACCGGGAGAGTTGCGCGAGCGGATACCGGAGCCGGGTGTCGGGCATCCGATCGAGCGGCACCGGAGGCTCCTCCCGAGCCGTGAGCGGTCGTTCGCTCAGGATCCTCGCCGCGAAGCCGGCGAGCGCCGGCTCCCGGAGCAGGCCCAGCAGGTGATTGCCGGTCCCCCCGCCGAGGTCGGCGGTGAGGATCTGGAGCCGCGGGCGCGGATCGGTCATCGGCCCCGCATCCAGCGAGCGGTCTCCCGCAGGAAGGGGCGCGGGTCGCCGAGCCGGAAGACTTCGAGCCGATCGCCGGGGCGCCAGGGAAGGAGCACCCCGGCGAGGGCACGCAGCCGCGACGGGGCCCCGGGCGGCAGCGCGTTGGCCGCGTCCGACCGGCGGAGGCGGGCGAGGAGATGGTCCGCGTCGCCCCACTCCCATCGGAGTCGGATCCCCTCCCGGTAGGCGGGCGGTTCGGCGGGCAGCGGCCCTCCGGCCCAGGCGGCCATGAGCAGCGCCGGGAAATCCACACCGGCGTCCACCGCCAGCTGGACCGAGCCCCAGAGCCGCCCGTTCACCTCCATCAGGTATGGCGTGCCGCTGGAGGCGTCCACCTTGTACTCGACCATCGCCACGCCCTCCCAGCCGAAATGCTCGAGCAACGCGTGCGATCGGGCCACCAGCTCCGGGTCCGCCGCGATGCTCTTGCGGTAGGTGCTCACGCCCCCGCTCGGTGGCTTTTCCCGGATCCGGCGATGGGCGAACCGTGCCACCACCCTGCCCTGCCAGGTCAGCAGGAAGATGCCCACGCCCGGCCCGACGATCCGCCGCTGCGCCAGCACCGGCCAGGCCTCGGCGGGGAGGCTGCGGAGGATCTCGTGCAGCTCGGCCTCGGAAGCCGCATGACGGACGCCGAGCTTGCGCCGGCCCGCGCCGGCGTCGCCCACCGAGCGCGCGGGCTTGAGCACGAGCGGGAAGGCCATCCCGGCG
>DATIBS010000001.1:0-3596 GCA_035457305.1 Gemmatimonadales bacterium | reverse complement strand
GGAGGGCCGCGGAGGTCACTCGGGGGAAGAACCTCCATGATGCTGTTTGCTCCACCCCACCCCCATTCGACGCTGTTCGGGGCGGGGTGGGGCATCAACTTGTAGCAGTTCTCCGCGGCCCTCCGCGACTCCTCCGCGCCTCCGCGGTGAACGGTTCCGAGGCAGGTCAGCCTGCGCCCCGCTCCCCGCTCCCCGCTCCCCGCTCCCCCACCACCCGCAGGCTCTTCACCCGACGCCCCTCCATCTCCGCCACCTCGAGCGTGAGCGCTCCCGCGGCGACCTTGTCGCCCACCCGCGGCAGCCGGCCCAGCTGCCCGAACACCCATCCCCCGACGGTGGTGTAGTCGGTGTCGTCGAGCTCCAGGTCGTGCTCGGCGTTGAACTCCGCGATCGTCCGCTCCCCCGGCAGGCGCGCCGGGTCCGGTTCCGCGGGCGGCGCCTTCTCCGCCCGGTCGTACTCGTCCTGGATCTCCCCGACGATCTCCTCCAGCAGGTCCTCCATCGTCACCAGGCCCGCCGTGCCGCCGTACTCGTCGAGCACCACCGCCATGTGGCTCTTGAGCCGCTTCATGTCGGTGAGCACGTCCTCCACCTCCCGGGTCCCCGGCACCAGCAGCGGCGGCCGCATCAGCGTGTCGAGGGTGGCGGTGGGGTCGCGCCGGAGCGCGGCGAGGATGTCCTTGGCATGCACCACCCCCGCGATCTCGTCCAGCGACCCGGCGTACACCGGGTAGCGCGAGCGGCCCGCCTCGGCCACGACGTCCGCCGCCGCCGCCGCGCTCAGGTCCGACCGGAGGGCCACCATCCGCGTCCGGGGCGTCATCACCTCCTCGGCGGTCTTCTCGCTGAACTCGAAGACCCCCTCCAGCATCCGGGCATCCCGGGCCTGCATCGAGCCGCCCACCTGGCTCTGCTCCACCAGCATCCGGATCTCCTCCGGCGAGTGGACCCGCTCCTTCTCGCTCGGGGCCTGCACCCCGAGGAGCCGGAGCAGGCGGTTGGCGGTGCCGTTGAGGAACCCGATCGGCAGGGTCATCACCCAGGCGAATCCGATCAGCGGAGCGGCCACCCAGGCGCTGATCCTCTCCGGGAAGAGAAGCGCCAGCGCCTTCGGCACCAGCTCGCCGAGGATGATGTGGAGCGCGCTGATGATGGAGAAGGCGATCGCCACCGCCACCGTATGCGTGGCCAGAGCTTCGAGCCGGTCGGGCAGGGCGCGGAAGGCCCCCTCGATCAGGTGCGCCAGCGCCGGCTCACCCACCCAGCCGAGGCCGAGGGAGGCGAGGGTGATGCCCAGCTGGGTCGCCGAGATGTACCGGTCAAGTGATTGAACGGCCCGGCGGGCGAGGATAGCTTTGCGGTCGCCGGCCCGGATCATCTCCTCGAGGCGGGTCCGCCGTGCGCCAACGAGGGCGAATTCGGCCGCCACAAAGAAGGCGTTGGCCAGCACCAGGAGGACGATCGAGGCCAGGCCGCCGACGATCGCGCCGACTTGCGGGGGTTCCATATCCCCGGAAAGCTACCACGACCCGGGGGAGCGGGGAGCGGGGAGCAGGGAGCGGGCCCCGCCGTCCCGCCCCGACGCCTGCCGTCACGGCCCTTCCCGTTCCCCGTTCCCCGTTCCCCGTTCCCCGCCCCCGTGCCCCACCCCCCCCACGCCGCCCCCGCCCGCCCCACCCGCCGCCTGGCCGCCGTGCTGGTGCTCACCGCCGCCTTCACGGTGGTGGAGGCGCTCGGTGGCTGGCTCTCGGGGGCCCTCGCCCTCCTCGCCGACGCGGGGCACATGCTCACCGACGTCGGCGCGCTCGGCCTCGCCCTCGCCGGCGCCCGGATGGCGGAGCGCCCCGCCGACAGCTCCAAGACCTACGGCTACCTCCGCTGGGAGATCCTCGCCGCGCTGGTGAACGGGGCCCTGCTGATCACCATCGCCGGCTGGATCACGGTCGAGGCCATCGGCCGGCTGGGCCAGCCGCACGAGGTCAACGCCCCGCTCTTCGGCGCGGTGGCCGTGGCCGGGCTGGGGGTGAACCTGGTCGCGCTCCGCCTGCTCCATGCCGGGCACCGGCACGGGAGCCTCAATACCCGCGCCGCCTACCTCCACGTCCTGAGCGACCTCCTCGGCTCGGTCGGCGCCCTCACCGCCGCGGTGGTCGTGGGCGTGACCGGCTGGACCGCCGCCGACCCCCTCGTGTCCCTGGGGATCGCTGTCCTCATCGTGATCGGCGCCGGGCGGATCCTCCGGGAGAGCGTGAATGTCCTGCTGGAGGCGGCGCCGGCCCACATCGCCGTGCCGGAGCTCGAGCGCCGGATGCGGGCGGTCCCCGGGGTGGCGAACGTGCACGATCTCCACCTCTGGACCGTCACCAGCGGTGTCGTCGCCATGAGCGGCCACGCCGTGGTCCCGGCCCTCGCCGACCACCCCGGGGCCCTGGAGGGCCTCCGCGTCGCGGCGGCCGGCCTGGGCATCCATCACGTCACCATCCAGCTGGAGACCGAGGAGGGGTGCGAGGACGCGGGTTGCGGAGGAGGCGGTGCGGGGTAGCCGGGGGCTCGAATCGAGGGTGGGGTGGCCGAGCCGGCTCCCCGCTCCCCGCTCCCCGCTCCCCGAGACTGTGAGCCCCCTCACCGGGCCGGAAACTGGTGCCTTGCGGCCCCCCCCCACCCTTCTTATTTATGGGCCGCCGCGGGGACTGGCTCCGCGCGTAGAATTGCAGGCAGGTAATGGCGCAGCAGGCGGGCATCCGCAACATCGCGATCATCGCGCACGTCGACCACGGGAAGACCACCCTCGTGGACAAGATGCTGCGTCAGGCGGGAGCGTTCCGCGAGAATCAGCAGGTGGACGAGCGGGTGATGGACTCGAACCCGCTGGAGCGGGAGCGGGGCATCACCATCCTCGCCAAGAACACCGCGGTCCGCTGGGGCGGGGTCAAGATCAACATCGTGGACACCCCCGGCCACGCCGACTTCGGCGGCGAGGTCGAGCGGATCCTCCGGATGGTGGACGGCGTCCTCATCCTGGTGGACGCCGCGGAGGGGCCGATGCCCCAGACCCGCTTCGTCACCCGGAAGGCCCTGGCGCTCGGCCTCCGGCCCATCGTCGCGATCAACAAGATCGACCGGCAGGACGCCGAGCCGCTCCGGGTGCACGACGAGGTCCTCGGCCTCTTCATCGACCTCGACGCCACCCACGAGCAGCTCGACGCGCCCTTCCTCTATACCTCGAGCCGGGCCGGCACCGCCACCCTCGATCTGGACCGGCCCGGCCCGGACCTCGTGCCCCTCTTCGAGGCCATCCTGGCCCACGTCCCCCCCCCGCACGGGTCGGCCGACGGGCACTTCCAGATGCTGGTCTCGACGCTCGACTACTCGAGCTTCCTCGGCCGGATGGGCATCGGCCGGATCGAGCGCGGGCGGGTGAAGCTGGGCGACTCGGTCATGCTCCTCCCCCTCGGCCCCGCCGGGATGGTGGACGAGGCCGAGGCCGAGCGGAGCCGGATCACCAAGCTCTACACCTTCGATGGGCTCAACCGGGTCGAGGTCGAGGAGGCCGTCGCAGGCGACATCGTCTGCGTGGCGGGGCTCCCCGGCATCGA